>DATFYP010000161.1:0-8734 GCA_035314985.1 Nitrososphaerales archaeon | reverse complement strand
CCCTGGCCAAGCAGGGACCGGCAAGGACAAGGTCGTAGAGCAGGGGACCCCCGAGTGGGACCAGTACAGGAGCGACAAGTGCGAGCCGGTGAGGGAGGCGGACTGCATCTTCTGCATGGCTTGTGAGACTAGCTGCCCAACCCAATCGATAAAGATCACTCAACCGTAGGCAAGTTCTGACTGGGTTCCGCATCCTTCTCCCTAGGTGAAGGGTGTGACTTCAGGTAGGTCTCCTCTGCCAGCTTCACGAATCTCGAAACCCCGTCTTTGATTCCTGCTCTGAGCGCGGCATTCTGCAGAGCGATATCTTCGTACCTTGTCTTGCTCAATGTTGAGAGGGCCAAGCTCCTTCGCAGTAGTTTCTGCGGGTGTCTGAGCCTGAGTCGCTCAACAAATCCCAAGATTCCATGAGCACTGAAAGTGGAGAGCTGCCAATACTCGCGATTGTGGTTAAGATGGAATCCCGTCGTCCCGCGGCCGATTGGCTTGTTGATTCGAAGGCTGGTACCTAGCCCCAGACTGCGTGCCCTTTCAGCGATCCACTCGAGTAGTGTCTTGTTCTCGTTGAAGTAGTCAACGAAGATAACGATTGCCCCTCGAGTGCTATGGGTAACGAGGATTGAGCCCTCGGCGTCGATGAAACCGGAGAGGTAGGCCAATGTCAGTGTTTCAGACTGCTCAATCCAGCTTTTTGCGTCGGAGAACTCCTGCAAGAGGAAGGCGAAGCTTTCGTCTAGGATGGTCTGCACATTCCACTCGTAGGTCTGAGTATCTTTCTTGTATCTGGCGTACTGATACACGTGTCCGTAGGACTCGAACAGGGATCGGAACAGCTCCGCCATCGCCGGGTGGGTCGTGCTCGTCGACACCCTGACCGCGCCCTTCCACGGCGTCGAGACAGACAGGTCACCGTGCCTGAGGCCGAGCATGTAAGCCCTGTCCTCGTCTGTCCCGTCGAAGGGCGTCCGCTCGTACTTCCTGCGCTTCTCCTTGATCCCCTTCAATCTGGCCTCCTCGAACGGCCTGGCCTCTATTCCGAGCTGCCTGCAGAGCCAGGAGGTGTAGCCGCTCGTCTTGTTCCCAACCATCTTCGCGATGTCGGTGAGAGACACCCCGCGGTCGAGGTGGAGCTCCACCAGGAAGGAACGCAGGCGCTCGCGATCGTCGGGGTCGAGGTCCTTGATGCTGAGGCCTCTTGTGCGCATGAGGGCAAGGAGCCGTTCGTCGGCGGGCGAGAGGCCAATTGCTGAGGGCGCGACCATGCTTGGTTGCTCACGCGCAAGGAAGCACTTGAGCATCCTCTGACATCGGCGTTCGCTCCATCGACAGACGCGTTCCTTAAAGCGAATGGACAGACGGGCACAGGGTTGGCTAGCTACAGAGGCTACGTGCTGGCCGTCATCCTCTGCGTCATCTGGGGGATGGCCTTCGTGGCCATAAGGGTCGCCGACTTCGAGCTCTCATCCGTCAACCTGACCCTCCTCAGGTGGATCACCGTCAGCGCCTGCTTCCTCGTCCTCTACCCGTTCATAGTGAAGCCCAAGGTCAGGTTCGAGCGGAGGGACTTCCCCAGGCTGCTGGTCGTCTCGGTGACGAGCGTCGACATCTACCACCTTTCGCTGAACTACGCGGAGAAGACGGTCGACGCCTCGGTCGCGGGGGTGCTGATATCGCTCGGCCCCCTCTTCGCCATAATCTCCTCGGTCATCCTCCTAGACGAGAGGGTGGGGCGCAGGTTCGCTCTCGGGGTATTGCTGGCACTGGCGGGCGCTACTGTGATCTCCAGCCCCGACCTCACGCTGACGTCCGGGACCTTCTTCGGGCCCCTGGCCGTGGTCCTCTCCAGCCTGGCCTCGGGGATCTACACCGCAGTGTCGAAGCCGCTGGTCGGCAAGTACGGCCCCTTCCCTGTTGCGGTCTGGGCCGCGTTCGTGGGGACGGCGATCCTCCTCCCCCTCGTCTCTCCGAGCCTGTTCCAGCAGGCCGCTGCGCTGTCCGCGACGGGGTGGGCCGCGATCATCTACCTGGCCGTCTTGAGCACTGTGCTGGCTAACCTGATGTACCTCACCCTGCTCAGCAGGCAGTCGGTCTCGAGGCTCAGCATCCAGCTTTACCTCATCCCGCTCGTCAGCGTGGTCGGGGGGATCCTCCTGATCGGCGAGCCCCTCAGCCTGGCCGTGGTGGCGGGCGGGGTCATCCTCCTGGTCGGGGTGACGATCGGGATCAGGTCTCACAAGTAAGCAGGAAGTGTTTTATCCGCGGGGTGGATGGAGGGCCCGAAACCGTTTGGAAGAGGACGCCGAGCTCAAGCTCATCGAAAGGAGGAAGCTCGAGGAGCTGAGGAGGCGGGCGAAGGCGGCCAACCCACCTCCGAAGGCAGAGAAGACCGACAGGGAGGTCGTGGAGGGGATGCTCTACGACAGGGGGGGCGAGGTCCTGGAGGCGGCTTACTCGTACTATCCGAAGGAGACGGAGAGCCTAGTGAAAGAGCTGGCCGGGATGGTGAAGGACGGGAGGTTCTCGGGAAAGGTCTCCGGGGGAGAGTTCTATTCGATACTGAGGCAGGTGGGCCTCCGGTTCAACCTGAAGACGTCGATCAAGGTCGAGGACAAGGGGAGGCTCGTCGACCTCAGCGAGAAGCTGAAGACAAGGAAGGACGAGTGATGCCCCCGAAGGAGGCTGCCCGGCCTGGGGGGATCGTGGAGAACGTCCTGGAGGAAGTGAAGGCCCCGAACCCGGTACTCGTCTGCGGGCTCCCCGGGAGCGGCTACGTCGGGAAGCTCGCCGCCGACCACCTCGTGGGCTCCTTCAAGGCGAAGAAGGTTGCCGAATACACCTGCGACAGCTTCCCGCCGCAGGTCAACGTCAAGGAGGACGGCACGGCCGAGCCGATCAAGGCGCAGGTCTTCTACGCGCCGGTGGGGAAGGAGAGGAGCTTGCTGGTGTTCACTGCCGACGCCCAGCCCACAACCTCGGAGGGGGAGTACGAGCTGTCGGACGCTGTCATAGGCTACGCCAAGAGGAACGGGGTCACGGAGGTCTACACGCTGGCGGCTTACATCACGGGCTCGTTCGCGGCCGAGCCGAAGGTGTACGGGGCGGCCACGTCCAAGAGGATGCTCGACGCCGTCTCGTCCAAGGGGGCGACGCTCATGAAGGGAGGAGGGATTAGCGGGATGAACGGGCTGATGATAGGGATGGCCGCCCTCAGGGGGCTCGAGGGGGTGTGCCTTCTGGGGGAGACTTCTGGATACCTGGTGGACGCGGCCGCATCGAAGTCGATCCTCGAGGTGTTGTCGAAGCTCGTGGGTTTTCCGATCGACACGGAGAAGCTGAAGGAGAAGGCGGAAGAGACGCAGAAGGTGATCAGCCAGCTGCAGGGGATGTCTGAAGAGGCGCGGGAGGCGGCCTCGCAGCCCAGGCGCGAGACGAGGCCCGGGTACATCAGCTAGTCGATTCTCAGCTAAGGGTTCTACAGGCTGTTCGGCGAGAGGCCGGCCCTCCGCTCGACCACCCACTCGACTCGGTGAGACGGGAAGTAGAGCTTGGACCCAGACACCTTCTCTTTGGAGTTCGCAGCGATCCTATGCTTTGGTGAAAAGGTAATGAAGCCGCCTCCTTCGAACCTCAGTTCCTCTGCGAGATAGATCACTGGAACGTCGCCTTCGATGACGTGGATTTCGTACTTCGACTTGTCAGTGAGCTCCTTATCACTCATGTGTGGAACTCGGCGGGTCTCAGCTTTAAGACTTCGGAGTCCTCGGGACCGCCCTTTCTCTATCTCGCTATCCTTTGATAATCCGTTAATGGCACATTATTCATGTCACATAGAGGGAAAGCATTCGCATTCCCCTCTGATTTAGGTGCCATAGGTCTGTGGAAAACTCGTTTCCTTATGAGCCTTCTGTTGAAGCTTGGGGTTCTGCTCAGTCTTCAGGTGATTCTTGAGGATGCTTCAATCTGGGTGATGCTTTCGCAAGGACGTATAAGATGCGGGGACCTGTAGCTTTGCATGGCGAAGGCGAAGCCTCCCCTTGGCATAATTTGTCTCATCGTGTTCGATGCCGTGGGCGGGCTCGCCTTGCTGCTATTTGCAGGGCTGATGTTATTGCCTCCCCCGCCGGACACGGAGGAACACTTTGGGCTACAGGGGGTCGGTCCGTTTGTAATCTTGGCTGGCTTGTGGGCGATATACGCGTGCTATAGGATGTGGGACGGGAAGAGAGTCGGTTTCGGGGGAGGCCAACTCCTGGCATTCTATCTGATTGTGTTGCCATTTGGCCTGTTTTACCTGGCCGCTTACGCACCGCCAGCACCAGTATCTTGGGTGGTTCAGGCGGAAGTCTTCCTCGCTGTCTTGCTCGGGGGAGGTCCGGCAATTCTCTGGTACCTTCACAGGCCCGTCGTCAAGGCGTATCTCAAACGGAATCGGGAACCGCTGACTTAGAGTAAGGCTCACTCTTGGTTTTCGGCTTGGCTGTTTTGCGCCGAATGCGGCGGTTTCTTGGTTTCTTCAATGAAGCCATACGCTCTCAGCTTGAGATACGTGTTGAATATGCGAGTCTCGAGCACTCCTGAGAACGGGTATCCGAGCTCGTTGGAATTGTAGAGGCTGATGTCCGCCATGAACTTGTCATAGATCTCTCCCTTGAGTCTATTGAGCTCCTTGTGGGGCGATTTGTTCCTGAGCGTGATGGTCCCGTTTGCCATTCCTTTCAATAGTCTCTGAACTTCCTCATGTTGGGAATAGGATGTTGGACATTCACTTGACTCGCTGGTCTCTTCTTGCTTGACTTGTTCCTGAGCCTTGGCGGGTTGAGGAAGCCATTCAATCCTGCCGTTGTTTCGCGCGACAAGTTTCAGATACTCGAACCGAACCACAAAGCGGTCTATGTCCTTTTCAATGGCGCTGGTGGTCATCTTGCTGAAGTGCGGATGCTCGGTCACCTTCTTACAGAGGTCGCTGTTGGTGAGGGGCCCATGCCTCCTGAGCAGTTCTGAGTAGTCTCTGTCCCTTATTGTCCTCTTGTCGGGCGGCATTTGTCCCCAATGCTAGAAATCTAGGGACATAACACTATTGCCATAGAGATGACTTCTCAGGTCGCGCGGACGTATTCGCTGGTGGAGGGGACCCGCCTGTGGCGGAGAACCGTTCTTTTGCAGTATATTGAGATGCTCAAGGTCTGCTTCCCTTCGGAGTATCTGCGTGTCTCTTCCTGCGGCAAGAAGTCTTTGCCGTGGGAGTGTGTCGGTGGTGAGAGAACCGTGGCATACAAGCCAATCTGCTGTCGCTCTCCTCTGTGTCCTTGGTGTTCGGCCACGGACTCTCGGCGGTTGGTTGACTATCTGAAGTATCGCGTCCATGAGATTTACGGGAAGCTCCACCGTATGATTCGCTTCTATCGGTATGAGTTCACAGTCCCGTTTGACCTTCAATCGAAGGTGGGCTTCGAGGGGCTTTCCGAGCTTGACAAGCTGGCGAAAGAGACCCTAGTAGAGTATCTAGGGAAGCCGAAGGATCTCCATTTGGGGATTGCTCAGGTTCCTCAGTGGTGGCACTCCTCTGACCCGTTTGGAAGTGGGAAGTTCGGGGGCTTCTTTGCTCATGTCCACGGCATCTGCTTCGACTTTGGTTTTGACGACAAGCAGGGCCGAGTTGTTCCCTTCGGGAAGTTGTATCTCTCCGAGGACAAGGGTTTTGCTCGTCTGAGGTCGCTGTGGAGGGAGAAGGTGGAGACTCGCTTCGGCTGTTCTTCTGCGGGGGATGTGGATTGCTACATTCGATACGAGGAGGGCGGCGACGAGTTGACCCACCGTCTTCAGTATATGCTCCGTTCTCCCGTTCAAGACTTCTACGGCTACGTCAAGAGCGTTGGCGTCCTTTCGGGGTACGATGTCGAGTGGGTGAAACGCGCCTTGCGCGGTCGAGGCCATGCCCAGAGGGTTCACTATTACGGGTGGTTGGCTCCCGTCAGCATGTCCCCGAAGTCAAATTTCATGCGGTTCTTAGGTTTGGAGCTTCTAAATCGCAAGTCGTATGACAGCGAGCGCAAGAAGGTCTTCTGTCCCGTCTGTGAGTGTTTCATGGAGAGAGTTCCAGGCGCTCCTCCTGAAGATACTGACGCTCTTGTTGCCCGGGGGGAGCGGTTCGTGGTCTCAGTCCCGCCTTGGGTGGTGTTGAGGAGCCGTGGCGGATAGCAGTCTTCGTTTTGGTCGCGTTGTCATTTCTCTCGCGAGTGATGGGAAGCTCCTGAAGATAGCTTTGGAGGGTTTTGAGGATGAAGGCTGTTTCACTGTGATTCGGGACTACGCCAAGGAGGTTCTGGAGGGCAAGCGGGAGAAGGCTTGGGGCGTCTGGTTGTCGGGCAGGAATCTACGCGTAGGTGCCCGAGAATGAGACGATTATCCCGTTCGATAGTGTGAACGTCCCTTGGACTGGTTGGCCTGGCACTGTTGCTGCCGGTGCTCCTGTGCACGTCCCACTTACCGTAGTGCCTGTTGGGATTGCAAGTGGCGCGCCCGTCAGGGTTGATAACGCTCCCGCGAGAGAGCACGCGACTGTTGACGCCGGTGCGTTCCCCGTGTTCTCAAGCTGGACTGTGCACGTGGACGTTGCGGCTGTGCCGTGTGAGCATGTCAATGTCGTGACTGTGACGTTAGGTGTCGCCCTCGTTTCCGAAAACAACGGTGTAAGAGTCACGGTGACAGTGGTAACGGCGTTCTCGGTCGTGGTCTCGATAAGCGTTCTAGGCGAAAGCGACCCAGAGAAGAAAAGAGTTCCGAAGACTAACCCTGCTCCGACGATGATTCCGACGAGGAGGAGAGCTGCGCCTGCTGCCTGACCAGCCGATCCAGTTCGCACACGTCGGGACAGTCAGGTCGAGTGTTCTAAACGTATTGGGAAAGAGCAGGGGGAAAGCCGAAGGTTGTCCCCGTGACGGCGCGCGGGGCGCAGCACCCGCGCCGCGAAAAGCGCCATGTGTGTCGATGATGATTTTGCGTCTCTCGCATCATCTAGGGTGTAAAGGCGTCCCGCACAAACTTGTTGATGAGGTTCCTGTAGCCAAAGGCACCCATCATCAAATCCTTCCTGTGATAGACCGACTTGGTTTCTAGTTCGACAAAGACAGGGTGTGGGAATCTCGCCACTTCTCGAGAAAGGTACTTCGGCTCGAAGTTCTCAACGAATTGAACGATGTCGGGGTCAAACTTCAGAGAGACGATAACGGGGAAGACGAGTTGCGCGTGCATGCCTCCCGACCAATATCGCAATCTCGCCATTGACTCCGATGATTCCGTGAAGGCATTGGCGAGCGCTACACTAGCGTTTGGTTGATAGGTCAGAAAGCAAACAAATTGTTTCTTCGGAGCTGAGAACAAAGAGAATCCGAATTTCTCCCTTAATCCAACAACGTCTGCTCTGTATCCTCCGACTTCGACGTCGCGACTCAATTGGAATCCATTAATCGAGAGATAGTCTACAAGTTTCGCGAGATAGACCTGATATTCAGGTGTCAACGATTGTGTTCCAGTTTATCAGGTTCTTCTTAATCATTAGCAGGGACGGGAAGAGGAGGAGAGAGCGGTTACACTCTCTCTGTCAGTAGCTTTGCTAGTTTCAGCACTTGTTCTTTGAGTTCGATGTTCTCTGTGCGGAGTTGGTCTAGGATGGCAGACCCGAATGCTTTGCTTGGGTCGTCGGGGCCTTTCGGGTTCCCTATGGACAGCCAGGGGGCGAGGTGTCTATCGTAGTCTCCCACGAGTTGCGAGTAGTCTTCCAAGGTGTAGATGTTGGCTTCGTGACCGGCGCTCATCCTGTCGCCCATTAGGTAGTCCCAAGAGTTGATTGGCATGGGCGTTCTTTGCGCGATTGTCGCGAATCGCTTTCGTAGGTAGTGGCTGGTCAGCCTGACTCCGAAGGTCTTCAGAGCATGCTGGGTGATTGCTCGCCATTGATTCTCGTAGCTGGGGAACGGGTGTGTTCTTTCGCGAGCTCTGGCGTTAGTTGTGATTCGTTCTGCGAGAGGTCGGGGGATGATACAGATGTGTTCGCATCGAGCCTTCGTCTGGTGGCTCTTGATTCGGACTATCGAGTATCTCTCGTCGTAAGGTTCGAAGCTGTCTAAGGTGAGGCCAAGGGTTCCCGCCTGTGGGTTGTTCCCCGTATAGCCAGCTAGGCAGCCTATTCGTTCGCCAGCACATGCCTGGTAGTCAATGAGGTCTCTCGTTTCTTCGTCTTGGGCGAGGTAGATCGCCTTGAGGATTCCTTCGCTGATTTTCGCGGTCTTGGCTGCATAGTGATTGTCGATGTTGGCCTCTAGTGGGCAGTGGTTCGTCCTGAAGATTCCTTTGACATAAACTGCGCTCTGTCTGTGCGTCCGTATCGGGTTCTGATTGCTGAAGATTATCAGCTGGTTGTCGATTTCATAGTCGCCGTTCCTGTGTCTGTCTTTGGTCTCCGTTATCAGGTCGATTAGAGCGTGGTCAGTGATGTCCCGTTTGAGCCATTGAAGGAATCTTCTGACGCCTCCTTCTGCCGCGGCCTTTGAGTCTCTGGATACATACCCGTCATTCCTTCTTCTTGAGCCTAGGGTGGCCCAGTAGAGTTGCAGAGCTTTGTCGCTTTCGAGGAGTATGTTCAGACGATGGATTTCTTTCCAGCGTCCGTATGGATTGCGGGGGGTGAAGCGTCTGTATGTGTTTTTCTTCTCCGCGGCCTCATGGCTTTCATGCG
>DATFYP010000160.1:0-27504 GCA_035314985.1 Nitrososphaerales archaeon | reverse complement strand
GGCTCCACCCAAAGCGTCACTGACGTTTCGAAGCTCCCCAACCTCGGGCCTGCACCAGGCTTCCGAGGGATAGACGGCTGGATCAACTCGCCTCCACTAAACATCTCCGAGCTCAGAGGGAAGGTCGTCCTCGTCGACTTCTGGACCTATTCGTGCATAAACTGCATACGGACCCTCCCATACCTTAACGCCTGGTACAGCAAGTACGGTGGCAACGGCCTTGTGATCGTGGGAGTGCACACTCCGGAGTTCCAGTTCGAGAAGAACTACACCAACGTCTCGGCCGCCGTGAAGTCCTTTGGGATAAAGTACCCTGTCGCGCTGGACAGCCAGGACGCCACGTGGAACGCATACAACAACCAGTACTGGCCCGCGGACTATCTCGTCGACAAGAACGGAAACATCAGGGACACGCACATCGGAGAGGGCGGGTACAACACCACCGAGACGCTGATTCAGGAGCTGTTGAAAGATGCGGGCTACAATGTTGGCTCAGGGGTCGCAGCCAACTCCGTGAACGCGACCGGCGTGAACTTCTCGCAGATAGGGACCCCCGAGCTGTACGTCGGCTACGGCACCGAGCGGTCTCCGATCGGGAACTCGCAGGGATTCTCGCCTGGTAATGTCGTCGACTACGCCATCAAGGGTCCGTTGCAGAACAGCACAGTGTACTTCTCAGGCGAATGGTACAACGCCCCGGACAGCATGATAGCCGCAGGAAACGATTCGAGGTTGTACCTGATATTCGACGCAAAGGTCGCGAACGTCGTGGCCCAGGGGAACTCCAGCATGATCACAGCAGATTTGGACGGACACAATCTCTCGCAGACATTCCTTGGAAAGGACTTGACGCTGCAACAGGGGGTCGCATCTGGGACCGTAGGCATGGCGAGGCTCTACAACATCGTCGACGGTCCCGCCTACGGATGGCACGAGCTGGAAATCATGGCGGGTCCCGGGTTCAGGTTGTTTACGTTCACCTTCGGCTAGCCAAGCTCCTGCGATGCGCGCGAGCGACCAAGAGCCACACAGGCTGACAGCACCGTCCGAAGACCTAACCGAAAATGGTGCGCGCCAGGCCATTCCCCCCGACGCGCGAGCTGCTGACCGTTGGGGTCTACGGCGCCTTTGCAGGCTGGGATGGTTGTGCCGGCTGAGAAGTCGACTTCGGGGCGGTCCTGTCTTTCCACGTCCACCAGGCCACGCCTATGACGAGCAGGACCAGGCCGAGTATGGCCCCTACTGACCCGATGGTGCGGTGGTAGTTGACTGCATACATCCCCCCGCCGACTATGAGTGCGAGGATTCCGAGGATTGTGATCCAGATTCCTAACTTCATGCCCTTTCGCTTCTACCTTCTTGATATATAGTTCTGAGGTCTCAGGCGACGTCTAGCCGACCGCCACGGACCTGGCCATACCCTGCAGGTTCCGGGACTCCGGCTGCATCGGTCTTCCCGGCGCTGCCCGACGGGCTTGCGGAAGCCTTTACAGAAAGTCAGGGAGACCCTGTGTCTGTGAGCCAGCACCAGGACTCCAGACTTTCCAAGCCTGCCCTCGTCGTATGGGACATGCAGTACGGAATCGCCCAGAGGGCATTTAACCTCGACGAGATCGTCCAGAAGATCACGACCCTCAGAGACGCGTTCCACGCGTCCGGCCTCCCCGTGATCTACAGCCAGCACACGGGCCTCCCCTACGAGTATCTGAGCGCGGCCAGCCTCGCCTCCTACAAGAGGAGGGGGATCGACCCGAAGACGGGCTTCATGCGGGAGGGCTCCAAGGAGTGGCAGATTGTCGAGGAGCTGGCCCCGGCCAAGGAGGACCTCGTTCTGAGGAAGCACACGGCAAGCTTCTTCTTCGGCACGATGTTGGACCAGATGCTTCGCAACAGGGGCATCGACACCCTCGTGCTTGCGGGGGTGAGCACCGAGGCCGGGATAGAGGGGACCGCGAGGAATGCTTCCTACCTAGGGTATCTCCCTGTCGTTGTAGAGGACGCCGTGGGAAGCTCTGACAAGGAGGCCCACGAGAAGGCCCTCTGGCTGATGCGGAAGATGTTCGACGTACGGTCAGCCGAAGCTACAATCGCGAGCGTCACGCCGCTCCGCTAGGATTCAGCCGATCTTGGGTTTGGGCATCGGCGCGCCACACTGAACGCAGTTCTCTCTCCAGGTCTGCTCGGTTCCGCAATACTCACACTTGACCATGACCGTGTCTGGAGGTGGAGGCGGTGGGAACGATGTCGCCTCGGAGAGAGGCCTCTGGACGGTGCGCTTTCCTGACCGGCTTCGCGCTATGGAGGCGGCAACCACAATTGCGAGGAATACAAAGAAGAACAGCACCAACGAAATGTCCCCCGCTGGGCCTGCCTGAAGGGCGCTTGCAGCCATGGCATGCACAGGCAGCGCGGTCGACAGTGCAGCGGAGAAGACTGCCATCCCACCGCGCTTCTCATCACGACTTGGTGCCAGGTCGATGCCCTTCACCATGTGAACTTCGCCTCGCTGCGGTCTTCCTCGTTCTCGAGGAGCCCCCTGTGCCCCCTAAAGAGCCAAGTGTATGACGTGGCAGGTCCATCGCACAGCACAAAGTCACCCTCCACCCTTCCTCCCCCGAGCAGGCCGGACGCTATCTGGGCCCCCAGGCCCCTCGCGACCTCCGCGATGCGCCCTTCCGAAACGGCCCCCTTGATCACCAGCACCAGGTCGAACGCCCGAGCTATGGGCTTCCAGACAAACGCCTGGGGGCCTGCGGTGACCTCACAGACGACCTCGTCTGAGGAGCAAGGACCGAGGGTTCTCTTGACGACGAGCGAAGCGCTCTTGAATCCCGTCCCTTCCGTGGCAACCTGGGCGTTCACACTCCCGTCGCCTTGAATGCCCAGCGATGCAGTGGCCTTGCTCGTGTCATGGGCCACGGAGAGGACGGGCTTGTCCATCTGGAGCCTGAGGGGGAACCAGGGCGACTTTATGAGAAACACCCAGACGTCCTCCCCGAAGGGGACGTCTACGTGGACCGCCGGGGCCAGGAGGGCGCCCACCATCACCCCCTGCAGGATACAACCCGCAGGGTAGACGTCCTTCAGTCCCACCGCCAGCCGCTGGCTGCCGTCCTCGCCCACCGTCTCTCCGGCCTGAACGGCCACTGGGTCGAGCATGGACAGGTCGCACCTCCAGGTCTGCGTCTTTCCCGACTGGACCCAGTGAAAGAACATCTTCCCCGTCCCGGTGTAGACCCCCCTGTGTTTCAGACGCTCCTTCGAGTTGATCGTCACCGTTGTCTCCCCTGCGGCGACGGCATAGGTCGCGTCGATGCCTCCGGCCAGGCTGTAGCTCGGCATCGGGGAAACTCAGGCCCATGGCGAGTTTTATCGGTTTCGAACGCCACCAGGCTCCTCAGGCGATGGCACGGATTGCTGGGCAGACGCGCTCCGCGGCAGGCGGCCGCTTCTCAGGAGGACCTCGAGCGGTAGCATCGAGACGAACGCGTAGCTAAGGGCTACGTACGGGATGAAGATCACGTCAACCAGCGGAGGCGCGCCCTTCAGGCCGCCGATGGTCTGTTCCCAGGCCACCCCGAAGACGGAATATGCCAGGACCAGGCGGGGTACACTTTGAGTGCGCAGGAGAGTCGCTATCAGTCCCAGCACCATCACTTCGAACATTAGGAAGGGCAGGGTGGGAGGAATGATGACCTGGCCGCACCAGGCGGGCATGCAATTGATGTCTTCCTCGAACACAATCAGCAGCGCTGAAATCAGGATGTACGGGAGAATCAGGGGGACTCGGGTTCTCCCCAGCGCTCTGGCCAGACGCCTTCCGAAGGCCAGCATGATGACGAATGTTCCCACAATGAGAGGGACGTCGATGACCGCTCCGAACACCACTCTGTCCGCCTTCTCCCTAGTTCCCGCTTCATCATATACGCTTCGCGAGCCCTTACGACGGCAGCGCCAGAGAGGTCCGGCCGAACTGCTCGGACAAGGGAACCGACCACAATCGATTGATTCGTCGGAGAGGGGTTTACATTCCACTCAAATCGACCGCCTTTCCGCCAATGAGCGGAAACGGCGCCGAGCAGGTCATAGCGGTCGAGAACCTCAAGCACACCTACGACGGGAAGCACTTCGCACTCGACGGTGTGACCTTCGGCGTGAGCAAGGGGGAGGTCTTCGGCCTCCTGGGGAAGAACGGCGCTGGCAAGACCACCCTCATCAAGGCGCTCACGACTCTGATTGTGCCATCCTCGGGGAAACTGAGCGTCCTCGGGATGGACCCCCTCCACCAAGGGCAGGACATCAGAAGGCGGATCGGGGTCGTCCAGCAGGGCGAGTCGTTCGACTTCGCCACCGTTGAAGGGAATTTCAACATCTACGGCGTTCTTTGGGGGGTCCCGAGGAAGGTGAGGATGCAGCGCAGGGAGGAGCTGCTGAAGTCCTTCGGGTTGCTGGAGGTAAGGAAGCAGCGCGCCTTCGACCTCTCCGGCGGGCAGAAGCGGCGCGTCCAGGTCGCCCGAGAGATGATGCACGACATGGACATCCTCTTCCTGGACGAGCCGACGACAGGTCTGGACGTGATAATGAGGAGGCAGCTCCTCGATTCTGTGAGAGAGCGGGCCCGCCGGGGGCTCACCGTGGTCTTCACCACGCACAACCTCGAGGAGGCAGACTACGTCTGCGACAGGGTGGCGGTGGTGGACGAGGGAAGGTTCCTCGCCATGGACACCGTGGAGAACCTGAAGCGGCTGTATCGGGGCAAGAAGACGGTGGAGGTCACCCTCGCCGGAGGAGACGCCTCGGCTTTCTACGACAGCCTGAGGACGAAACTAGCCGGAAGCGAGGTCAAGGCCGACGGGAACTCGGCCGTCATTCTCACGGACGACCCGAAGGAGGCCCTCCAGCGGATAATCGAGCTGTCTCAGACCACGGGGATTCAGATGGACTGGCTGAACATCAGGAAGAACACCCTTGAGGATGTCTTCATCGGTTCGGTCACGAAGACGGAGGAGGAGTGAGATTGGAACTCCCCGGCATCGTGAAGCTGATGTACAGGAACGTCATGGTGAACGTCGACCCGGGCACCCTGATAATCCTCATCGGGCTGCCCGCGATGTACCTGGTCTTCTTCGGGTTCGGCTTCGGCGCAATGATCCCCACTCCGGGAGGGACCGCCGCCTATCTGACCTTCCTGACCCCCGGGATCATGTCAGTGCAGTGCCTGATGGCGGGGACGGTCGGTGGGAGCATGCTCTGGGCCGACAGGCGGTGGGGGATGCTGGCCCAGCTCTTGGTCGGGCCGTTCACGAGGCTCCAGTACCTGCTCGGAATCATGTTCACTTCGCTGGTGTTCGGCCTGGCGGGCGCCTTCGTAATGCTCATCGGCGCCTTCCTGATAATCGGCTCCCTGCAGATCACCCTCTGGGGGGTGCTGACTGCATTCGGCGTCATCGCGCTCGGCTCCATCTTCTTCGGGTCCCTGATGCTGCTCATAGCGGGCGTGGTGAAGTCGAACAACGCCTACAACAGCATCCAGATCCTGATCCTCTTCGTGGTGAACTTCGCGAGCACGGTGTTCTACTCTTTCAGCAGCGGTTTGCCCCTTCCCATCCAGATTCTCTTCGAAGTGAATCCCCTCACATACGTCGCAAACGCGGCCAGGGGAGGCTTCGAAGGCGCCCTCCCGGCGGACGCGGCTTGGCAGCTCCCCCTCCTCCTCGCGGAGACCATCGTGGTGCTGGCCCTGGCGACTCGGGTCTACGTGAAGTCTGACGTGTCCTTCGTCTGACTCGCTTCAGGCTGCGTTCTCGCCAAGCAGCTACCAGACTCTGCAAATCACGTGAAAATCGGGCGTACCGGCAGCGAATGCTAGCCCTACGTCGGAAACAGGGACACGAGCCCTATGTTCAGAGCGCAGGCGAGGTGATACTTCCTGTGGCGGCCGACATGGTACTTCTTGTAGCTGTTCTTGGTTACGAAGGGATAGTCGGTTATGATCTTCCTGCAGGCGTCGCATGAAGCCGGAAGGTGTGCCGAGCGGCCCCCGGGGTTCCTCACGAGCGCCACCTGGCGGCTCGGGAGCGACAAGCCAAAGTAGGCAGCCCTTTCATAGCTGATTCCGCGCTCCTCCGCATATCCTCTCGTCTTCGGCATCTTCGGAATAGGGGCATCCTCCAGTCTAAATACGTTTTGCTACCACGCGAGCAGTCAGGCGGCGCTCTGGTAGAGTGCTCCCATTATGCTCGTGAAGTCCTCTTCCAGGCCGGGGAACGATATGGCGGACACGAGATGCACCTGAAAGAACACGTTCCCCTTGGTGCAGACCCCGTTGATCACCGCTATGTTGTCGACGTCTTCCCCATACCCGTAGCACTTCCCGTACCGCTGGAAGGACGCCAGGTCTGTTGTGACGTTGGTGTAGCCGGGGAGGCCCTTGACTCCGGCGACGACCGCGTCATAGTATTTCTGCGAAGCGGCGACTGATGGATACACCGCCACGGTGACGTTCGCCTCCGAACCGTCGGGGTGCTGGAGGACAGCCCAGTCGCTGCTCCTCGAGGCCGGCTGCATTGAAGACTGCAGCACGAACCCCGCCGGATTGGCCTGGGAGGCTGAGGCGATTATGGCGTCGGCCCCGATTGAGATTGAAGTGCTCGCGACCGTCGGCGTCCCCGCTGGGGGGGCGGAGAGCGCGACGAACAATATCACACCTGCGACGACAAGGATGACCACCACCATGCCCAGCAAGACTCGCCTGCCTCGTCTGGCTCTCGGGGCAGCGGGCAAGGCTTCTGCAGCCAGGTCCGGCGCGCCTGGGTCGTTGGAAACCCTCCGAGCGGGCGGCATCACAGCAGACGCGCCTCGCCTGGCTCTTGGCACGGACTCCCTTTCCCCGCCCAGCCGCCGGGGTTCGTGGGCATGAACAACAAGCGAGCTAGCGGTCATTCGTTCAAAAGCTCTTGGGTCTCAGGCGCCTCCGCTCGACTGGGGTAGGCTGCCACGCTTGCATCCAGAAAGGTTCTTGTCATGGTGACAAGGTCGAACAACCGTCAATGAAACCCGAGGACGAGGAGACCTGGAGGAGGGCGCTGCTGAGGTTCAGGGAGCAGAAGGACGAGCTGTTCCGAGACAGCCACGACTCCCCGCTGGCGCACGGCGATGAGGCGGCCTTCAAGGGCCTGAAGTACTTCGAACCCGAGCCCTCGCTCAGATTCGAGGCGACGCTTCAGCGGTATGAAGGGGCCGAGGCCCTGATCATGACGACGAGCAAGGGCACCCGCCAGCTCTTCAACAAGATTGGTTACTTCGACCTGGTCGTCGACTGCATGAAGGTGCGCGTGCAGGCGTACCAGTCTGCAGAGAGGGAGGACCCGAGCATCTTCGTCCCTTTCAGGGACGCCACGTCTGGCAACGAAAGCTACGGAGCAGCACGCTACCTCGACTTCAGCGTCGAGCACGACGACGAGTACGCGGTCGATTTCAACTACGCCTACAACCCCTACTGCGCCTACAGCGAGGACTACATCTGTCCGCTCCCACCCCGGGAGAACTGGTTCACCGTTCCAATCCGCGCGGGCGAGAAGAAGTACCACGATTAGGGATGCGATTCAGGGGCTCGCAGGCGGCCGTGCAGTACTGACCTGCGACTTCTCAGCCCGCCACCCGTCGAATCCAAAAGGGGTATTACGGCCCGAGTAGAACACCGTCTTCGGACAGCCATGAAGTGCTACTGCGGCTTCGTCTGCGAGACCGAAAGCGAACTGAAGTCGCATGTGATCAAGACTCACGGCGCCAGAGACGGCGACTGGAAAAGCTGGGTGAGCCGGTCGCCCGACTGACGGAGTTTCAGAGGCGCGCACGGTTCCCGGGTACAATTCGACCCAACGAGTACCATCCTAAATAGGCACCTTCTTTGCTGTGCTCCACAGATGGAGTCAGAGGCGGACGGCGGTCCTGTACGGCTTTTCAGACTGCTTACCTGGCTCCTGATTGCCATCATCGCCGCCGCGGTCATCATCGCGGTCGCGTGGGTCGTTCTTCAGTGGTCCATCGCGGAATCGGTCTTCTCCGCCAAGGCCGGCCTTGACTGGTTCGGCATCACCTTCTACCACGAGTTTGCTTTCATAGCCGCCGCGCTCTTCGCCCTCCTTCTGGTCTACCCCAGGCCAGGCGGGAGCGACCTGTGGAAACTCGGGACGGTCGCCTACAAGCTCCTGACCCCCTACGAAGCCGAAGCTGAGGGGAGGCGGGTGAGCGAGAAGATGAACGTCTGGCTCTGGGCCCTGTGGCAGACGCTGAAGTGGGCGCTGGCGTTCTACGCCTTCGCGACATCGGGAGGTTTCCCCCTCCTCGGGCCGGTGATGAACCCCGTCTACATGATGGTGATGGGCATCGGGAGCTGGGCGGACCTGCCGAGGATTCTAGCGCTCCCTGTGTCCCCGGCCTCCGGCGCGGGCTTCATAACCCTCATGCCTTCGATGTCCGTCCAATACGCAGTCCTGTCTTACGCCCTGTCGGCCGTGCTGCTGGTCATTGCCGCACGGATGTTCCTGCGCCTGCTGGCCAACCTCGCCACGCGGAGGAGCGCCATATGGACCAGGAACTTCCTCGCCCTCGCCGCGGCCGTCCTGCTCGAGATAATAATCGGCGCCCCCTACTGGCTGATGAACGTTGCGACCCCCTATGTCTATGGGGTGTTCTGGTGCGGCTTCCTCCTGGCCGTGGTGGGGATGGCCTACCTGTCGAAGAGGAACGCCGAAGCGCCGAGGGTCAACCTCTTCAAAGCGCTCGCCGCCCTGGTCACGCTGCTGCTGCTCGTCCAGGTGGCAGCCGGGGCCTTCTACTACTTCAACTGGAACAACAACTACCTCCCGTATTCGTGGACCCCGCAGACCCAGAAGCAGATTGCGGTGACGAGGTGGGCCGCGGGCCTCAACGGCATCCACGTCAACAACATCACCGACCTCCCCACCAGCAACCCTGCGACGACCCTCGACCTGGTCCGCCAGTGGGACCAGCAGGCGGCGACGGTCACCAACACCAAGGAGATCGGCGCCTACAACTGGATGGGGCTGGCCAGCTCTGAAATCGTCTTCTACAACGGGACGGAGTACTGGGTCTCCCCAACCACTCCGGTCTTCCCGTCGGCGGACTGGATCAGCCAGCACATCATCTACACTCACGCAGCAAAGGTCCTTGTGATCAACACGCACAACGGCTCCGTAGTCCCCACGACCGGCGCCTTCGGGATCGCCTCGGAGCCGCCCATCTACTACGGGGAGGGGGACGGGTTCAGCCAGAGCGTCTACGTCCACATCCCCGGATACGACGAGGTCCAGAACGTCTCCTACGGCGGGACCCCCGACTTCACGCTGAGCGGATGGCAGAAGTCGATGTGGTTCACCTTCGCCGAGGGGCAGCTAGGCTTCGCCTTCTCGGGGAAGCCAGTCGACATGCTGTGGAACAGGAACATCTTCTCCAGGGTCGGAGACGTCCTGATCAGCGGCCTGACCATGGACCCGTCGGCGTACATAGTGTCCGACGGGAAGAACCTCTACTACGCCGTCCAGGTCTACATCGACTACCCGCTTCAGTCGGGCTTCTCCGCGAGCCCCTACCTCCGGTTCTTCGGGGTCGTCCTGGTGAACATCCACGACGGCTCCATGCAGGGCTACACGGTCTCAAACCTGCTCTCTCCGGGGGGCCTGAACAGCACCGACTTCGTGACGAAGTTCTACCAGGGCTACTACAGCTCCTGGAAGGCCCCTCCGGCCTGGCTCATCCCCCAGCTGAGGTATCCCGAGCAGCTGCTCGGCTCGCTGGCGGTCCCCGGGCAGCTCGACTACGACTTCGTCTACCACGTTAGCGACCCGTTCGTGTTCAGGTCCGGGACCCAGTTCTACGAACGGGCCGGCAACAGCACGGTCCAATACATCCCCTTCGCCAACGGGAACAAGACCTACTTCGTGGGCCTCCAGCTCGTCCAGTACCAGGGGACGGTCAGCAGGAACCTCGGGGCCCTGTACATCGCCTACGGGGGGACCCGGCTGGGACAGATTACCCTATACCAGAACCCATCGCAGTCCTCGCTGATTATCGGGCCTACCGCGGCCGAGAACGCCCTCACGACCAACCAGCAAGTGAGGACGCAGCTGACCCTGCTCCCCAACTACAGGTTCGGCTCGTACCTGCTCTACTCGGTCGGAGGGCGCCTCACCTACTTCGTGGCCGTCTACACGAACCCCGGCTCCTCCGGGGTGGTCACTCAGCTCCCATTCATGACGGCGGTCAACCCTTCCACGGGAACTGTGGCCGTCGGCCCAGACGCTTCTGCGGCCTTCAAGAGCCTGGGGGCGGGCAACTCGACGACTGGGGTGACCCTGACCAGGGACGCCCTCGTCCACGAGATCGACAGACTGATCGTCTCCAAGGGGTATGCCCTTGTCAACGCCACCGCGGTGAGCCCCACAGTCTACGTGAACGTCGCAAGCGTCTCGCTGAGCGCTTCGGGGGCGAACGGAACCGTGGCGCAGGTAGCCGGCCTGCTCCAGGCCCACGGGGCTGGGAGCGTCAGTAACACCGTCTACTCCTGGACCGACAGTTCGGGGAACCTCGACTTCGGAGTGATCTCGGTCCCCGCCCAAGGAGTGACGTACATGTACTACGTGACCATCAGACCCTAGGCGAAGGGAGCCTAGCGCCTTGCCAGCAGGATTACGACCACTACTACGACGGCTATCAGCCCGAGGACGACGAGCCTGAGGACCCCGTTTCGCTCGGCGATGGTGATGCCCGCGCTGAACTGGTCCAAGGGGTTCCTCGAGTTGAGCTGCTTCACAAGGTCCAGGGCCTCTTCGTACAGGAACTTCCCGCCGTCGACGGCGATGAGGTTGTCACCCTTGAGCACGAATGTGTGACCCTTGACGGCAAGGGGGAGATGAGACCGCCTGTTGACCCAATCCCGGAACTGCTCTTCGCTCAAGGCTCCGCCAGCGCCGCCCATCGGAGGCTTTTCTTTTGTTCTTTTTCCTTCTGCCGAGGGGGCCGGCCTAGGCCGTCGCCCCGGGCTTCATTCCCAGCGAGGCATACACGAAGGCGAGCTTGTCGGCTTCCTCCCTCATCCTCATCTCTGGAGTGGTCCCGATGTGGCCCGACTCGACCTCCACCCTGAGCGCCACGCTGGCACCGGCGTCCCTCAGCCTTGAGCAGAACTTGAAGGCGTGGGCCGGATGGACCCGGTCGTCCTTCAGGCCTGTGTAGATGAAGACAGGAGGGTATTTCTTCTTGGGCGAGACGTTGTGGTAGGGAGAGTACTTCAGGAGGAATTCCGCGTCCTTGGGGTCGTCGGGGTCGCCGTATTCGGGGACCCAGGCCCGGCCGATCAGGAGCCTGTGGAACGCCATCATGTCCAGCACGGGGTACCCGATCAGCACCCCCGAGAAGAGGTCCGGCCGTGCGTTCATGGTCGCCCCCATCAGAAGGCCCCCGTTGCTCCTCCCGAATCCCACCACGCTCCTCCCCTCACGCTTCAACTTCGCCAGGACCGCCAGGTAGTCGTCGAAGACGTTGAACTTGTTCTCCCTCTTGCCGGCCCTGTGCCACTCCTCCCCATGCTCAAGGCCCCCCCTCAGGTTGGCGTATCCCAGCGCGCCCCCGTCCTCCAGGAAGGGCAGGTAGGCGGGGTTGTACGTGGGGGTGAGGGAGATGCGGAAGCCGCCGTACCCGAAGAGCAAGACCTTCTTGGGTGATGCCCCCTTCTTGGCAGTGAAGAAGTAGTGAATCTTTGTACCGTCGGCAGACTTCGCGTGGCCGCTCCCCACGGCGTACTGCCCTGGCAGTTCCTCTGACAGCAGAGTCCTTAGCCTGCCGCCGCCGACCTTGTAGACCCTGTACGGGAGCGCGAATGAGCTGAATGACACCACGGCCTCGTTCCCCAAGGCGCTGATCGCGGGCTCTCCAGTGATCGATCCGGGGACGTCGAACTTGATCTGGCTTCTCAACTTCCCGTTCATGCCGTACTGCCAGAGCTCGGAGCAGGCGTCGACCAGGTAGTGGCAGAGCAGCCCGCCGCCCACGGAGGCCGCCTCCTGGAGGGGCCATTTCGACTCGTGCACCAGCTTCCTCCTTTTCTTGCCGCTCACAGAGAGCACTTCGCCCAGGCTGCTCTCGAAAGACAGCAGCAGGTGCGCGCCGTCTGCGTAGTCGATGTTGGTCACGACCGAGTCCGTATCGGGATAGAGTCGAACCCATGACTCGGGGCGCTCAAGCCTCCCGCCGTAGGGCGTGCTCCTCTCGAAGCCGTGGAAGGCGTCCAGCAACGCCTTCGAGCCATCATGAGATGACGTAATGCCGACGAAGGTGTTCGTCGGGAGCCCTTTTCCGAAGACGATGCTCTCTCTCTGGCCGTCGCGGAGGACGACCCTGTCTGCGGGGGGCGCGACGCCGTCGGGAGTCTTCTCCTTGCGGAAAGTCCGGGAGTAGTAGTAGGAGCCATCGTCCATCCACGCGACGCTGCCTATGAACCCGTGCAGCTCGTCGATCTTCTCGTGGGTACGTGGGTCGAGCATCGTGACGGTGCCTTCGTCGCTTCCGCCCTCAGAGTGGTGGACCGCGACAACCGAGCCGTCGTCCCGCGCCTGCACACCCTGAATGACCACGTCCTTGCCGAGCTTCGCCGAATCCGCGATGAGCTCCCGCTGGCCGTCCGGGAGCAGCAGCTCCACTCTGTACGACCTGTCGTCAGAGAGGAAGAGGACTACGCCTGCCTTCGTGAGGCTGACGGATCGCATGATCGGCCTGCGGTAAAAGGCGCCGAGACGCCTGAACAGGGTTCCCGAGTAGCCCCTGACAGAGGCTCGAGCGGCCTTGTCCTCCTTGCGCGCCCAGTCGACGACGCGGGGGTCGGCCGTGTT
Organism: Nitrososphaerales archaeon; assembly: GCA_035314985.1. Lineage (GTDB taxonomy): Archaea > Thermoproteota > Nitrososphaeria > Nitrososphaerales > Gagatemarchaeaceae > DATFYP01. The sequence continues at coordinate 14,596 of DATFYP010000160.1, read as the reverse complement.
CTCGAGCCAGGCGTATTCATCCTTCCTTTGGTATTGTCCTTGCGCCTTACGAGTACTGCGATCCGCTGCCAACCTAACCCCACCCGCCTCGGCTGGCGTATAAAGCCGACCAGCGGTGCAACGGCCAAGCGGGCAAGTGCAAGGATTGCCGGCGACCCGTCAGCAGGCGAGAGCCATCTCGGCGGGGACGACGAGGGCCTCCCAGAACTCTCATATGGGCGGCCTGATGACGGGGTAGCTGCACTTGATTCAGGGGAAGCAGGTCTATCTCAGGGGGCTTGAACGAGAGGACCTCAAGCTCCTGCACACGATGATGAACGACGAAGAGGTGATGATGTGGGCCCGGTCGAGGCCGGACACGACCGTCAGCATGGAGGAGCTGGAGAAGGAGTACGACGCGGAGCTGAAGGGGGACAACTCGCGCAGGCGGACCTTCATCGTAGTCCACAGGGCAACCCGCAAGCCGATAGGATGGGCCACCATCAGGTGGTGGCGCCCGGGTCACACAACGGCCGACATCGGAATCGCCCTCAGCGACAAGGGGTCCAGAGGGAAGGGCATTGGATCAGAGGTGAACCTTCTGCTGACCCAACTGGCTTTTGACCAGTACAACATGCACAAGGTCGAGCTGTGGACCCGGGGGGACAACCCTGCGGCCATCGGCTCGGCCGAGAAGAACGGCTACAAGATAGAGGGGAGGCTTCGGGACACCGTCTACTTCGACGGCAAGTTCCACGAAGGGGTCATGATGGGCATCCTCAGGGATGAATACAAGAAAGCGAAGGCCAGGTCTGCGGGCCGCTAGACATTCTGGCTCGCCCCTGCCCTACCGCCCGTTTCTCCTACCGGTTCAGGGAGTTTCCTTCCATAGGGAAGCCGCAGGTGCAACAGCGCGGCGATTGCCCTCCCGACGGCGGCTATCACGTAAAGGTACGCGAGCGAGAGCCAGAGCGTGTTCGTAGCGCTCAGAACGCTCAGGGCGTAGCCGGCCGCGAGGGACCCCGCCATCGTGGCAATCCCAGTGATGAGGTTGAACTCGGCGCTGTACCTCCCCCTCTGTCCCGCCGGGGAGATGTCGTAGAGGTGGGCCACGAACGCCACGTTCAGCAGGGCGTTGGTCAGCCCCGAGAAGACGTTGACCACGTACACCTGCCATGGCGCCGAGAAGAACATGTAGACCAGGGGGTAGGCAACCAGCCCCATCCTGCCCCAGAACACCGCTTTCTTCCTGTCCCTGTCGACTAGCCTCCCGACCACGGGCTGGAAGGCGATGGTCGATGCCGCTCCAATGACCTGGGACAGGCTGTACTCGAACAGGTCCATGTTCACTACCTTCACCAGGGTGATCGTGAAGAGCGGCCAGGCGAACCCCCAGAAGAGCCCGTACACCCCGCTCACCAGATAGTACCTCTTCAGGTTGGCCGTTCCAGCCTCCGACATCACCGCCTTCTCCACCCGCTGCTCCTTCTGGCCCCGGAGGACCATCGCTGACACGACGAAGAAGATGCCTGACAGAAGGTACAGCGCCGAGTAGGAGGGGTAGTACGCGGTTATGGCCGTCGTCAGGAGGAGCGCCCCAAGGGCGCCCACCGTCTGCAGCCGGGCGTAGGTCGACAGGAACGACCCCTTCTCGGTCTTCTCCGACGCCTCGCCGATGAGCGAAGTCCACCCCGCAAGATAGAATCCCACGACAAGCGTGATGGCCGTGAACGAAACCGCCAGGAAGGCTGGGCTCTGGACCAGAGCGCTCCCCATCCACAGGACGCCGACCACCAGGCTCGACACGACCGCAATCAGGGCGCGCCTCCCCGACCTGTCGGCGATCCTCCCCCCGACCAGTTGGGAGACCGCGGACGCGAGGGAGCCGATGGCCTGCACGTACCCTATCAGCAGGTCGCTGGCCCCCGAGGCTGTCACGTTGAACCCGACAAAGGGGCTAGCCGTGTTGCTCGCCAGAGAGTTCCAGAAGGCGTGAAGCTTGAGGCGGTCTCCCTTCATCGGACCCCGCGGCCGCCGTCCGCTCTGGCTTAAGAATTCGGCCGAGCCGGTGGCAGAGGGATTCCCGCTACCGCCATCCCGGGGACTCTTGACCCGGCTCAGTCAGTCGGAGTTCCCGGTTTCTCTTCGAACCTTTGCTCGCGTTCTTCCGACCAGCGGTGACCGCAGTGCTTGCACACATAGGTGTACTCGAAGCTTTCAACGTCGACATGGATGGCCGGTCCTTGCTCCAGAACTGCCGCGCTAGGAGATCCTTGGGACTCGCTCATGGACCTGGCCATGACAACTTGCTTCTGGCCTTCTTCTTCTGTCTTCCATTCGTCCATGGCCTTCTTGCTTACCAGCTTGATTTCGAACCTCCGGCCGCATGCCGGACAGTGGCGGAAGAAAGTCCTGATCTCTGACATGCGCTTCGACTGGTCTCCACGACATTCTGTGGCACTGGGCTAAATCAACGTTTCCCATTGCTCCACGCACAACCCGGTAACCCATTGCGCTGACCGCAATCGTCGCGCTTAAAGCCCCGAGGCGCCACGAAAACGCCATGGGAAAGAAAGGAAGGGAAATCGTCAAGGCGAATATCGCGGAGGTCGTGAAGGACCTCAACACGGCCTACTCCGACGAATGGCTTGCCCACTTCCAATACTGGCTCACGGCCAAGTGGATCAAGGGTATCGATGCCGACACCCTGAAGGCCGTCCTGCTCGAGCAGTCGGCCGACGAGCTCGGTCATGCCGGAAAGATTGCCGACAGGATTCTGCAGCTCGGCGGAAAGCCGGTAATGAACCCGGCTCAGCTCCTCGAGAAGTGCGGCTGCGGCTTCAAAGAGCCTCCGAAGGATCCCACCAACCTTCGGCGAGTCATCGAAGACGTCCTGGAGGCGGAGGCTTGCGCCATCGGATTCTACGACAAGATGGCGGCGAAATACAGGTCCACGGACCTGGTCACCCACGAGCTCTTCGAGGACCTGCTCAAGGACGAGGTGGACGACGAGGAAGAATGGGAGAGGTTCCTGGCCAAGCTGTGACTGCCTCGGAGCGCCATGACCATCGGCCGAGCCTCATACACGCCGGACCGTTCGAAGAGTGCCGGTGACGAGCCGCCTTTCAAAGGCCCGCAGACCGCATCAGCTCTCCGAACCTGGGGTCAGACCTGACAGGTTCGAAAAGGGGATTCCCTCTGAGCCACGAGATGAAGGACTCCTTCTTCGATATGGCGTAGTTCAGCCACTCGAACGCTTCGTCGAGGTCTCCCAAGCCGACATAGACAAACGCGAGCAGCTGTCCCCTGACTCTGGCGTCCTCGGGAACCTTCTTCAGCTTCTCCACGATTTTCATGGCTTCCTCCCGCCTGCCCGTCACAGCGTAGAGGTATCCCATGTCCATGTCGAGAAACGGGTCCAACGGATCCTTTTCGATCATCCTCTTCAGGCAAGCCATCGAACTCTGCCAGTCCCTCTTTGAGAAGCTGTAGACCATCCGGGCTTCGTCGACGATGGGACTCCCGGGGTCGATCTCCTCCAGCTTGCGAATCCTCTTCTCTGTCTCCTCGTCTCCATCAACCCCCCTAAACCTGTAGATGACCGAGAGCGTTATGGCTGGCGACAGGGGATCGAGTTCCTCCGCCTGAAGCACTTCCTGGATTCCCTCGTCGCGGCGGCCTAGGGTCAAGAGACACGCCGAGTACCAGTGATGCCCGGTGGCGTAGCTGGGATTGGTCTCGATCGCCCTCCTGAACTCCCTCTCCGCCTCCGAGAACTTGTAGTCGTACATCAACAGGTTCGCAAGCGACACCCTCGCCTCCGCCAGGTTGGGGTCCAAGTCCAGAGCCTGTTTCACGTACCGCGTGGCTTCCTCAAGTGCGACCGGGATGGGAGAGAACAGGTAATCTCCCAGAAGCATTACGCTGTCAGCCATCCCCGCGTAGGCCTTCGCGTAGTTCTCGTCCTTCCTAATCGCCAACTCGAACTGCTCCCTGGCGAGGTGGACCGCCTTCTCGGTGCCTTCACGAAGGAGTGTCCTCCCCTTGAGGTATGCGACGTATGCGGCGACATTCTCGGTCTCCTTCGTCCCGATTCGAGCCTTTTCGGTAGACAGCAACCTGACCCTGAGCGAGCCGACCACGCTCGCAGCTATGTCGCTCTGTATCGAGAAGACGTCGGAGAGGTCCTTCTCGTAGATGTCTGACCAGACCTCCTCCTGCGAACGGGCGTCGACCAGGTGCGCGGTGACCCTGATTCTGTTCCCGGACTTCCTCACCGACCCCTCAAGGAGGTGTGAGACATTCAGCTCTCTTCCTATCTGGTCGACGCTCTTGGCCGCGTCCCTGTAGTGGTTCACTGAAGTCCTCGCTATTACCCGGAGCTCCCTGACCTCGGACAGGGCTGAAATCAGCTCCTCCGTCAGCCCGTCGGCGAAGTAGCCGTCGTTCGGGTCGGGACTTATGTTAACGAAGGGGAGGATGGCGATGCGGTTGGCAGGGGCGGCAGCGACGGCCTCGGCCTGGGATTCCCACGGGAGAACCAGGCGGTACAAATCCATCTCCAAGGCGATGTTCTTGAGCGACTGCTGTGGCATCTTCTCCAGCCTGTACTGCACCTTGTTCATTACCTGGTCGCGAACGTGGCTCGAGACGCATATCCCGCCTCCCTCTGCCACCCTGACTATCCGCGAGGCTATGTTGACTGCGTCACCGAACAGGTCCCCGTCGCGGTGAATCACATCGCCCACGTGGATCCCAATCCTTACGGAGACCCCTCCGCTGGAACGGGTCGACTCCCTCAGCTTCCTGAGCTCTCCCTGCGTGTCCGCTGCGAAGAGGACCGCTTCCAGGGCGCTGGGAAATTCAAGCAGGAAGGCGTCGCCGATGGTCTTCACTTCGCGACCGCTGTGGCGCCCGACGACCGTCCTCACCAGCGAGTTGTGAGCGTCCAGTAGCTTAATGGCAAGCGCTTCGTCCCGCTGGGAAAGTGCCGAATAGCCCACGATGTCCGTGAAGACTATGGCTGCCAGCCGTCGTTCCCCCTGCGACAAGTCAGCGCGCTTCTCTTTGTGCCAGTGATAAACTCACTGCGCGGAAAGCGAAGCCAGAATGCGCTCGCCCGTCAACTGGCTGCGCCCACAACCGGGTTCTGTTGCTGCGGTGCTGGGCCATTCAAGGCCGAGAGGACCTAGTCGTTCGGGCTCTCATCTAGGCGCCTCAACCTCGCCACCAGTTCCTCGATGATTCCGATGGCAATGCTCAGATTACTCCTCAGCATGGGGTAGAATGACCATGACGGGACTCCGAAACACCTTGTCTCCTCGGCAGCAACGATGTCCGCCGACCGGGGCTTGTCATCTAGCACGGTCATCTCTCCGAAGAAGCCCCCCGCCTTGGCCGTGGCGATGGTCTTCCCCTTCTTCTGCACCTTGACCGATCCTTCCAGAACGAGCAGAAAGCTGAGACCACGCTCGCCCTGCTTGATGATTGTCTGCCCTGGCTTCCATGTTGTCTCTTTGCCCATTTCCGCGATGTCCCTCAGCGCCTCTCCGTCCAGTCCGGAGAACAATGGGACTCCTGCGAGCATCTTGGCGAGTCTGGCCTCCTCTGGCGTCGGCTTTGCCATTCGACTCCCTTTTTCGTCCGGCCGTCTATAAATGCTAGTTCGGGACACGGCTTGTTCCATCCCTTTGTGGGTTGCATCCGGGGTTGGTCGGAGTAGTTCCTGCACTAGGAGAAGAGGGCCCCTCGCCGGCCTGAATGCCATCTGGCTGCCTCTGATTTCAGGGAGTGTCGAATTCCGAGCGGAGGTCCTTGCCCTGGCTCAGTACCGACTTCAGGTTGGTCATGAAGTAGGCCCACCCCGACTGGATTGCGCCGAATAGCCAGATCCAGTCGTCCCCCTCCTTGAAGCCCGTGTGCTTGAGCTTGAGCATCGTCCCTTCTCCCTTCTTGGAGATGTTGAAAGCGACCTGCGTGACATACAGCTTCCCCTTCTGCGTGTCAGGCCAGGTGAGGACCAGCGTGCGGTTCGGCACGACCTTCTTGACCTTTCCCGCGAGGGCGTAGCCGCCCTCCCAGGCGAACTTGAAACTGCTTCCCGACTTTGGTTTTATCACCGCGCCGCTGAGGAACCACCTTGTCAGCTGCTTCGGTTCCGTGAGCGCCCTGAACACCGTGTCGGGTGACGCTTCGAAGTAGTACTCTTGCTGAATCGCCAGCTTCCGCGAAGGCATGTCGTTCCAAGCTTGGGCGCGTTTCGATTTAAGGAACGCCCCTCTAAAACACATAGAATCATTCGCGGAAGAGGGTGCGCTCTCCTCCGAAAGGGCGTCGCCTCACTTCTTCTCGGAGGCTCTACTCGTCGCATTCAGCCAGCCTGGGTCAGGCTCCTGCGGCGCCCGGAGTGGACGCCAGTCTCTCGACGCGGTCGTGGAGCTTTTCCATCCAGACATAGTAGTCCTCCGAAGCGTACTTCTCCCGCATCCCCTTCACGAATGGCTCCAGGGACCGCCAGGCGAGCTGGGTGGCGAACATGTCGTTGACGAGCTCCTCTTTCACGTATCCCCTCTCAACGAGGAGCCCCACGGACTCGAAGAGCGATGCCACCTGATGGAACGCCAGCTGCTTCTCCTCTGGAAGCCTCTCGAAGTCTTTGATGGACGAGATCTTCGTGTTCACAACAGTATACCACGACCTTTGAACCTCCAGGCTGTTCGCGAAGTCATAGATTTTCGTGATGAGGTCCACGGTAGACAGCTCGTAGTTCTGCCTGAGCTGCATCGCAGAGGTGTTGGCTTGTCTGAGCGAAGCCTCCACCAGCTTCCTGTTGTCCCTCATCTCGATGACCACGAAGACCGTGCCGAGTATGATTGCCGCAGACGCGAGAAGCGTAGCGTCCGCTGACACTGTGTCGAAGCTGACCTGAAGCGCAATGTCAAACAAGGGAGGTCAGCCTCCGGCCCCTCCGGGCGGGCATTTCAACGTAGTCGCCACACGAGCCGTTCCTTTTCAACTTGGCGTGCGCCGCAATGCTCTGTGACCGGTGAGGCCGATGAGAGCCAGCCCTTGAAGGGAGCGACCGGCGGGCAGGAGGATGTCCCATGCTACCTTCGGGCGTACCCCCAGAGGGCGAAGACAAGAAGGACAGATCCCGCGACCAGCAGGACCCAGTAGGGAGTAAGGACGGAAGCGGCGATTGAAAGAACCGAGACGCCGGCCGCTGCGCCGACGTACCAGACGAGCCCTTCGCCGTGCGACTTGGAGAGCCCGGCGGCCAGGGACCTCGACTCCTCGTCCATTCCCAGCGGCGTTTTCATTGGGGAGGACATGCGGTACTCGAAGCTGAGCCTCTCCGAAAGCGCGATCAAGAGCACCGCCGAGGCGATGTACCCCCACCCGGCCGGAACCACGCGGCCGAAACCCGCGGCAAGGGGGTAGTACAGGAGCAGGCCCGCGGCCGCGGTCGAGAGAGGAATCCTCCGGCGGTAGCCTACAAGCAGCGCGACGAGCGACGAGGCGACGAGTGCAAGCCCAATGGTCGAGTTGGAGGAGATGGCTGCAACTACCGCCACGGCAAGGTAGGCCACCGCCATTTGACGCTCGTCCGTCATGCCGCGGGTCTCCTGAGCTCCACGAGCCCCTTCTTCCTGCTCCATTCGAAGACGTTGGAGTGGGAAACAAGCCTGTCCTCGACCCATTCAAGCTCGGCTCGCGCGAACCGTAGGCCGAGTTCCTCCCTTCGGGGGCTCAGGAGTTTCCCCTCCAGCAGAGCCGAGCCCTCGCTCTCCAGGTGGTTGACCAGCACGGTGTTGCAGATGAACCCTCTCTTGGCGAGGGAGGCCACTGCGTTGAGGAGCCGCATGTTCGCCCCCGCGGAGACGAAGAAGAGGGTCCCCTTCCTCCTGATGTACTGCTTCCTGAAGAACTCGGCCAAGTACTCCTCCGCGTGCTCGACGTTCCAGACCTCCCCCTCCTGAGAGTCGATCATGCTCTCCACCATGGCGCGAAGGCGCCTCAGGCCGAACCCGGGCCGCACCTTGTACAGCAGCTGTCCCAGGACGAGCATGCCGACCCTGTTGCCGGAGGTCATGAACGAGTTGGCAAGCTCGTAGGCCGCCTCGATCACGTCGCCTCTTGCACTCCACTCCCCGACCCTGGGCAGGTCGTCAGCGAAAAGGTCGACTATGATCACGCAGTCGAGTCCCCTCTCGACCCGCCATTCGTTCACGAGCCTCCTCCCCAGCCTAGCGGAGGCCTTCCAGTTCACGTCGCTGACCCTGTCCCCTACCGCGTATTCTCGGATGTTCGTGAACTCCAGCCTCCCTCCCCTGTACTTTGACGGCGTCGTTCCAGCCCAGCCGAAGGCCCGAGCGCGAATGGGGTTCAGCTTGGGGGTCAGGAGTTTGGGGTAGACCCGGACGCTGAACTGTGAATAGAATGCAAAAGTCTTCTCCGACAGTCCGAACAGCGAGCCGATGCCGAAGCTGGTGATCCCGAATTCGTACTGCCCCGGTTCTCTGAAGAAGAGCTCGTACCTGAGGGTGACCTTCGCGCCTCGCTTCAGGGAGGCGTCCAGGGACGGGGCCCCTCGCACGACCTGGGCAAGGTAGGGAGGCTGGTCGGTGAGGTGCAGCCGTTCGATGTCATCTCCCATGTTCGAAGCCGTGAGCTCCACCAGAACCGTCTCGCCTGCGAACACCTTCTCCGGGGCGCGCCGCTCGATGGTGAAGCGACCCTCGGATTCGGACGGGAGCGGTCGGCGCAGGTCGAGCGCGATATACAGGATGAGCGGGGCTGCGCCCAGGCCCACCGCTGAGCGCGTTACAACGGAGAGCCAGAGGCCGGCGGCAGCGACAGCAATGGCGAAGGATAGCTTAGCCTTCAGACCCTGTTACCTTCGGAACCGGCGTCTTCTCCAGAATCTCCTGCACAATCGCCTCCTGGCTCAGCCCCCTGAGCTCGTAGTCTGTCGAAAGCACGAGGCGGTGCGCCAAGGCGGGGACCGCAAGTATCTTCACGTCGTCGGGGGTGATGAAGTCCCTTCCCGAGCACGCCGCCCTTGCCTTGCAGAGCCTGCTGAGGTGGATGATCCCGCGGGGGCTCACCCCGGCGTCCACTCCGTCGAAGGCCCTGGTCAGGGAGGCTACTTTCACCATGTAGCGGTTCATGTCGTCGTCCACGTAGAGCTCCTCCAGCTTCGCCTGGAGAGAGATGACCTCCGATGGCTCCGAGACCGCGAACACCTCCCGCAGCTCGTCTTCGGGGGACTTGCGCAACCTCAGTATCGAAACCTCGTCTTCGTAGCCGGGGTAGCCCATCTTGATTCTCATGGAGAACCTGTCCATCTGGGCCTCAGGGAGGGGGTATGTCCCTTCATACTCGATGGGGTTCTGCGTCCCCAGAACGACGAAGGGCCTGGGCAACGGCAGGGTTTGGTTCTCAGAAGTGACCTGGTGTTCCTGCATCGCCTCGAGCAGGGCCGACTGGGTCTTAGGGGGGGCCCGGTTGATCTCGTCCGCCAACAGCACCTGCGAGAAGACCGGCCCCTTCAGGAAACGGAACTTCCCCGCTGCGTCCAGGACCATGGTCCCCGTTACGTCAGCGGGCAGGAGGTCCGCGGTGAACTGGATGCGCTTGAATTCGCATCCCGTCGCCTTTGCCACGGCCTTCGCAAGGGTCGTCTTCCCGAGCCCGGGGTTGTCCTCGAAGAGGATGTGCCCGCTGCTCAGGAGGCCGTAGGCGACCGATTCGATTACTTCGTCCTTCCCGATGATCGTCTTCGAGACAGACTTCACGAGGCTTTCGCGGAATCTGACGAACGCGGATACGTCCATCTCCGCCTGTGCGTCCCGGTTGCTCAGATAAACTGTTTGGGCGGTCGGGAGGGGTCATGTCCTATCGGTCGGCCTTCTCGGAGCCCGCGGCTGGTTCCTCCCAGTCCTCCGGAACGCGCTCGGCTAGCCCTCTGAGCTCCCCGACGGATATGCGGGACCACCCCTGGCGATGCAGCAGCGCCCGCTCGAACGGGTTGCTCGCGGTCCTGATCAGGCGACCGCTGTCCTCGACCTTGGCGATCTGCGCGTAGTGCGTCACCCTGCTTCTCAGCACCGGCTGCCCGCCCACGAAGTCCACGCTTTCGTCCATCCGAAGAAGGCTGTAGACTGCGACGACCGCCACGAGAGCTGTCAGCGCGAGAAACTGCAGTACGAGGAGTCGGCCGGTGAGGCTGCCGACCGCCGCTGCGGAGACGATGGCGGCGGCCCCGTACAAGTACCTCCTGCTAACCAATGGCAGCCCTCCCGACGATGACCCTCGTGAAGGAGTCCATGAATCTGGTCGCCGAAGCGACCTCTTCCACCGAGAGCTCGGCTCCATAGTGGGCCCTGTCGACGACCTCAGCGAATCTTTCGGCGTCTGCCGCCTCCACGTTCAGTTCCACGGATGCCCTGCCGATGAACTCGTGCGGGGTGTCGGTCGGGCGGTCCAATATTCCCAATCTGGCGCACACTTCCGCCATAAGCACGTAATAGCGGAGAAGGGCTGCGTTGCGCAGCCTCTTTGACAGGGAGCTTGTGAAGTAGTCTCGCTGGCTCTCCATCTCTTTCACCACCGCCTTGAGGTCGAATATCTTCGGCTTCTCCTTGCGGATTAGCAGGGCGATCATCCCGCCTGCGAGGCAGACTACGGCGGGTATCAGAATGTACCACGCGGCGACCTGTAGCGACAGCCACGGCGCGACTGAACTTGACCCAGTGGTCGCGCTTGTCGCGCTGCCTTGAGTTGGCGGCGATGCCGTCTTGGTGGTCCTGTGGGCTGTGGTCGACTTCGCGGTCGTCTGGCCAGAGGAGACGGTCGTACCGGTTTGGGTAGTTCTGTGCGTCCCCGGAGAACCAACGGGTGGACTCGCGCTCGGGCCTACCCCCGACTCGGCAACGCCGAGCACGATTACCAAGAGCGCCAGGACCGAGACGAGCAGGATGGCATCAGACGCTCTGGCCACAGTAGTCATTGCCTCCGGCCTGTATTTTTCCTTTCAAGCCAGAGACCCTGAAGAGAGGTCCTCCATCCCCTGATGGGGAATGCGGGAAGGTCAGGCCCGCCTTATGGGTTGCCTTAGGATGGTCCTCAACTTGGACGGGGCCGCTCTCCGGGGGTCTCCCAGGTAGATTTCATGGTGCTTCCCGTTTGGCCTGTACCCGTGGTCTGCAATGAACCTCCAGATCCTTTCAATGGTCGGAGCCTCCGTCGAGTACGGGCCGACGTGCATGATCTGGACTGAAGGGCCCTCGTGGAAATCCTCGACCCGGAAGGTTCCTAGCGCCCTCCCCTTCTTTCGGATCTCCCTCGAAGCTGCCTCGAGCTTCGCGTCGGTCACAAAGTCCGGTTGCATGATCATCAGAGTCCACTTCCATTTGCTTCTGGCCTGGACGTCGAACTTGCCTGCCGACCTGCCTGTCCACCAGAGCCCCTCCAGCGCCATGACGGGATACTCGGTTCCCTCCTTCTTCAGGCCGAACTTGACCGTGTAGGCGAGCCCATACAGGGTCTGAATCGCCTTCTGAAACACCTCAGAACTCGGATCTCCGGCCCCGTCCACCATGAGGAACCGGATCCGGGGCACGTCGACGATCTGCACTTCCGAGGCTGGCGGACTGTAGAGATGCTTGTACTTCTTGCGAAGGTCCAGCTTCACCTTATTCATGGACTCTTCATCGCCCCTCGCCGAGCCCAAATCCTGCTCATTTATTCAATCGACACGATTACCACTGCTGAGAACGATTCGGCAATGGAGGGACAACCACTCAGCTTGTTTGGCCCGGCTGGAAGTCATTCAGGAACCTAGCAAGGCCGGCAAGCGTAAGGTTGTTCTCCGCCTTCCGGAGCCTAGCACTGTAGTTCTGGCTCCCTATCTTCACGGGGACCTGGCTCTGGTAGGGGGTCCTGGTGAACATGACCGAAGCATAGTGGATCTTTCCCCCAAGGTTCTCCTTGACGATGTCCTCCGTTGGCGGCATCGGCGCCACGACAAAGGCCACTCCTTCTGCCCAGTTGATGGTCGGCTCGACATGGGCGGGGTTGGAAAGGGCCTGCCTGACCATGTCTTCGAAGAAGACCTGGGTGTCCTGCTCAACTATTTCATGGACCACAAGGTCCGTGTATGGTTCGTAACTGACCTTCACCATCTGAAGTCCACCACTGCCCCTTCCTCCCCACGCTCCGCATCTGGCGCCGCTTAAACCCTTGAGTTCCCCTTCAGATCAGGCTTGCTTGTAAGAGACAACCTTCCCATCCTTGTCGTCCACAACTACTTCCTTCTTGTTGGGACCGACGCCCGAAATCTCGGCGATGACCTTCCACTTCGAATCAGGCTCTATGGCGACCACGGACGAGATGGTCACCTTCTCGTAGCCGGCGTCCTCCTTGAGGAACTTCTTTGTGGCGCCTATTACTTCGGAGATGGACATTCTCAATCCTGCCAGCTCTACAGGAGCAAGAAAACAAGTCCTACATAAGATGTCTCAGAGCTGGAATCCACCTTTAGGACTGGCCAGCCCGCGTGGAAGACCACGTTTTATCTGGAGAGCCCAAGCAGGTACTGCCTGAGCCGGGCGGCCACGAGCACGTCAGCCGAGTCCCCTCCCTGCTTGTAGCATTCCAGCGCCTTCTCGCACAGCGGGAGGGCCTGGTCGGCCTTGGTCTTCTGGTCGATGCGCTGCAAGAGGGTCATCTTGACGGCTTCGAGGTACCAGTCGCCGCTCTCCTTGAGGTCTTCAAGCCTCTTGTTGCATTCAGCCAGCCATCTACAGCATTCGGCCCTCTCAGCCGGCGTCTTTCGCCCGTCTGACGCTTCGGTTTCCAGCGAGGCAATGGCCCTCCCATACTCCCCGTTGTGAATCATGACCACGATTTCCTGCATGCTCATTGGCAGACTTTGGAACGGACCGGCGTCATAAGAACTCGTGTCTTCTGTGCGTTACCTTGGACTCAAAGTCCACTCACAGGTCAGGTCGGACACCGCAGAGTTCGGACCATGCCGCGCCGGAAAGGCCTTCCCTAAGTTTTAATCCAAGCCCTCGAGCCTCGGGCCTATGCTGGAACTCGGGCAACGCGCCCCGGACTTCGACCTACCCGGAGTGGACGGACGGAACCACTCGCTGGCGACCTTCGAGGACAAGTCGGTCCTCGTCGTCATCTTCTCGTGCAACCACTGCCCGTACGTAAAGGACTACGAGGGCAGGATGGTCTCGATTCAGAAGGAATACGCGGACAAGGGGGTCCAGTTCGTGGTGATCAACTCCAACGACGAGGTGTCGTACCCTGAGGACAGCTTCCCCGAGATGGTGAAGAGGGCAAAGGAGAGGGGCTTCAACTTCCCCTATCTGAGGGACCAATCGCAGAAGACTGTCGAGGCGTATGGCGCCGTATGCACCCCACACGTCTTCGCCTTCGACGCGAAAAGAGTTCTTCGCTACAGGGGAAGGATAGACGACTCGAGAGACGCTGCAAAGGTGAGCAGCCACGACCTCCGAAACGCCCTGGCCGACATGACTTCCTCTCGTGAAGTGCAGGTCCCCGACACCCGCCCGTTCGGATGCAGCATCAAGTGGCTTCAGCTCAAGCCGAACAGTTCCTGATTTCAAGGAGGGGCGCTGTTTGCCTGAGAAGTCCAGATGCGGCTGGGTGCCCGCCGGCGACCCTCTCTACGTCGCCTATCACGACAAGGAATGGGGCGTTCCGCTCCACGACGACGGGAAGCTGTTCGAGTTCCTGGTCCTTGAGGGGATGCAGGCCGGGCTGAGCTGGGGGACGATTCTGAGGAAGAGAGAGAACTTCCGAAGGGCCTTCGACGGCTTCGACCCAGATGCGATCGCCGGGTACGATGGCTCCAAGGTGAGGAGGCTTCTCTCAGACCCAGGCATAATCAGGAACAGGCTGAAGGTCCGGTCGGCGGTCACCAACGCGAAGGCCTTCCTGAAAGTCCAGCACGAATTCGGGAGCTTCGATTCCTATATCTGGAGGTTTGTCGGAGACCGACCTAAGGTCAACAAGTGGCGCAGCCTGAGGCAGATCCCTGCCAAGACCCGGGAAGCAGATGAGATGAGCAAGGACATGGTGACCAGGGGGTTCAAATTCGTCGGGCCTACGATCTGCTACTCCCACATGCAGGCGACAGGAATGGTCAACGACCACCTAGTCAGCTGTTTCCGGTACCAAGAGCTGACGGCCTAGTTTCGTCCTAGGAAGGGGGACCCCCCACGCGGCTCTCAGTCCACTCCTGCACGATCATCCTGAGCGCCTCGAGGGGCACCGCCCCGTTCCCCAGCACTGCGTCGTGGAAGCCGCGAATGTCGAACTTCCGCCCAAGCCGCTTCTCTGCCTCGCGCCTGAGACGCATTATCTCCAGCTGCCCCGTCTTGTAGGCGAGCGCCTGGCCCGGCCAGACGATGTACCTGTCCACTTCGTTCACGATGTTGTTCTTTGCCAGCGCCGAGTTCTTCATCATGAATTCTATGGCCTGTTCGCGCGGCCAGCCTTTGGCGTGCATTCCCGTGTCCACAACGAGCCGGCACGCCCTCCAGGAGTCGTACGACAGGACGCCTATCCGGTCCAAGTC
>DATFYP010000159.1:0-6141 GCA_035314985.1 Nitrososphaerales archaeon | reverse complement strand
CAGAGCAGCGAAGGCAGCCATTCCCTCCCAGCCGTCGAGGGTTCCTGTATCACTCTTGAAGCAGTGCCAGCCGCCGTCCTCCTTCTGGTCCTCCACCAGCCTATCGAAGAGCCTCCCCACCCTTTGATCATCGGCGTAGCCGAAACGCGTGAGCATCCGCGCGGTGTTGCCGACGATGCACACTTCGTCTTTGAAGATGTTATCCTTCGGCGGCGGGGACATCCACTCCTTGAAGTAGAGACGTGCGACCTTCCTGATTTGGGGGTTCGTCTTCGTCAACCCAAAATCCGAGAGGATCAGAGCCATCCAGTTGGTAGCCGTGTACTTGGGACCGTATAGGGACCCTTCGGGACGCGACTGCCAACGGCCGTCGGGACTCTGGAGTTTGAGGATCTCCGCAGCCCA
Organism: Nitrososphaerales archaeon; assembly: GCA_035314985.1. Lineage (GTDB taxonomy): Archaea > Thermoproteota > Nitrososphaeria > Nitrososphaerales > Gagatemarchaeaceae > DATFYP01. Next base: position 5,736 of record DATFYP010000159.1, on the reverse strand, counting down.
CCCCTTTCTCGCAATGCTGTCATGGGTCTCCCTCGCATCGGAATCGCTAGGTTTCCGACCAAGCAGTTCTGTCAGGGCGAAGTAGCGGACGACGGGCTGGTCCTCCTCAAGGAGCCACTCGACGGCTTTGGAACTCACAAGATGCAAAGCATTAGCCTAGGCTCTCTTCTTCACGCCGGCGTTCTTGAGGAACCGTTCGAAGGCTTCGTCGGAGATCCAGTCCACCTTCAGGTACTGGGCGACCTGCTCTTCGTCCATGCCGAGCCTCCGGGCTTCTTTTACCGCGACCTTGTAGGCTTCGATTTCCGTAGGCCTGTCGATGTACTCGTACCTCCTGTCCCACAGCTCCTTCCCCTCCCTGTGCTGCCGTATGTGCACAAGCTCGTGTATCACGTCGAGGTAGACGTCGACCTCTCTGCCTTCCTTCAGGTATCTCGAGCTTACCACGATGGACCCCTTGTGGTCGTTTATCTTCATGTAGCCCCGACGCCTTGATACCTCAACCCAGAGGTTCCCCAGGACCTCGTCTGTCTTCTTCCCGAAGATCGTCCTGACCGCCCGTACCTGTTCGAACCCGCCGAAGACACTTGTGAATGGGTGTAGACCGAGCTTGGTCTTCCTCTCTACGCAGACGCCGAAGTCCACAGTTGGAAACGGTTCTTCAATCGGCTTTTGAGCTTTTTTCCAGGACACGCTTGGCGTGCATCTTTTCGAACCCCCTGCCCAGATAGAACTCGGGCCCGCCTTCTGACGTCAGTGCCTGGAGGACGAGGATTCTGCCCTCCGAATCGGCGATTTGCCTGGCCCTGGCGAGCAGAGCGGTCGCGATCCCCCGCCTCCTGTGCTCCGGGACCGTGCCCACGCAATAGGCGCCCGCAATCCTCGGGGTTCTAAATAGAGCTAACACGCCCGCGGTGTCTCCTCTGACCGTGGCCTCTAGCAACGTGACGTCCCTGGATTGGTGAAGCGAAGACACTATGGGGCCGACGACACCGGCGAGCTCCTCGCTTCCGTAGAAGGAGCGGAGATAGGCGGCGGTCCACGCGCGCGCTTCTGTGGAGGCGGCCACTTTCTGCGGACCGTCATCACCTATCTGACCTTTCGACAAGAGCACAGTCATGGTGTCCACCGGCCTGTAGCCGGCGGCAAGCAACGAGTCCGCGCTTTTGCACGACTCGAAGGCGAGGAAGGTGCTGCTCATTCCTCGGCGAGAGAGGCGGCGCTCTGCCCAGGCCGCTGTCTCGTCCAATCCTTGGCAGGTGAGGGACCCCGCTCGATTGAAGAAGCTCTCCCTGAGTTCTTCGGAGGAAAGCAGGTAGCCGTCGCCGCGCCATCGTAGCGTTGCCCAATTGGACCACCAGCGCAGTTCGTTGAGCTCGACTTCGCGTCTGTCAGGAGCCTTCGAGCAGGTCCACCCCCAGAATCCTCATTCCCCTGACTGCAGAGGCTGCGAGATCCCTCGCCTTCTCCCGAGTGGGCTCCCTCGACGCGGCCCTGAGAGTGCGCTCCGCCCAGTCAAGTGCCCTCGGGCTGTTGAAGTCGTCGTTTAGTGCGCGCTCGAACTGCGCCAGCGAACCTTCGTCGCCGCTGTCCTTCCCGCCGAACTCCGAGGCGATGGAGCGCATCCCCCTCACCCGGCGTCTCGCAGACCCGAGAACGGTCAGGTCCGCCTCCTTCTTGTATGGGATGGAGAGGAACGCGAACCTAAGCTCATCAGCCGAACGGGTCCTTAGGGCCTCCCTCACCGTGAGCGCATTCCCGAGCGACTTCGACATCTTCAGCCCCTCCGTCTTGAGCAGGTTTGTGTGCACCCAGTGCCTTACAAAGGGCCGCTTCCCGGTGAGGGATTCCGCCTGGGCGATCTCCGCCTCGTGGTGAGGATACACCAGCTCGTAGGCGCCGCCATGGAGGTCGTACTGGGGGCCGAGGATGGGGATGGTGACTGCCGTGTCCTGGATATGCCAGCCGGGAGAACCAAGCCCCCAGGGGCTCTTCCAGCGACCGTCAACGAGGACCTCCGGGCGCCAGAGTGCGAAGTCGTTAAGGTTCCTCTTCCTTGGGGAAAGTTCGAGCGGCCTCAGGGACAGGTCCCGCTTCGACTGGTGCGAGAGGCGCCCCCAACGGCTGAATTTCGTGGTGTCGAAGTAGACCCAGCCGTCGGCTTCGTAGGCGAACCCCTTGCCGATAAGGGACATCGCTTGACCTATCGCCTCCTCGACGTGGAGGGAGACTGGTTCAAAGCGGGAGATTGTGTCTATCTTCAGCGCCCTGAAGTCCTCCATAAAGCGAGCGATCATCCGTCCGGAGTACTGCATCGGGTCTACTCGGGCCCTTGCTGCGGCCTGGCTGACCTGCTCGTCGACGTCGGTTATGTTCATCAGGTAGAAGACGTCGAACCCCAGGTACCTGAGGTATCTCGCCAGAGCGTCGAAGAAGATGAAGGTTCTGGCGTTTCCCACATGAATCTCAGACTGGACAGTGGGGCCGCATACGAACATGGAGACTCTTGGGGGGGAGTGGGGACGGAAAGGCTCCTTCCTCCCGCGCATGGTGTCGTACAGGACCAGCCCGTCTTTCAAGGCTCTAGCCGGCCACCGAGAGGGGTTGGGTATTAGTTTTTGAGCGGGACGGAGGCGCGCCCACGGGTTGTACTACGAGGACAAGGTGACATCGTTCCCGGACCTGGCGAGGAGGCTGCGCTCCCTTGACCAGGACGCAGGGCTCCGGGTAATCGGAGGGTCTGGCAAACAGAAAATCCTGATGTTCGTGACCAGATTCGGCCCGAAGTACACCATAATGACGTACACATTGAGAAGGAAAGGGACGCCGGGGAGGCGGCTTCAGACCCTCGAACTCGAAAACTTTGAGGGTGTAGAGGAGGAAGTGAGGAAGGCCGTCAAGGGTCAGCTTCAGGCCTGGGTCTACTGAACGACGCCGAAGCTCTCTGCGCGCGATTAATATTCGAGCGAGAGTGCCGCTCATCCATGCAGAAGCTGAAGGCGATTCACGTGGTATATGCCCAGTGGTGTCCCCACTGCGTCCCCATCACGGTCGAGCCTCTGAAGAAAAGGGGAAAGGAGCTCGGTGTCCCATGCCTCCTGCATGATATCGATACGGATGACGTGGACATCGCCGACGACCTAGTCAGGAAATACGGGGATTGGTCCCCCGACTACCTGGTCCCACAGGTCTTCCTAGAATATGACGGAGGGAGGATAGAGCGCGTCCTCACAGGGAACCCACGGGGGGTGGCGCTGACGAAGAAGGCGGTTGAGGACCTCCTTTCTGGGGAATCCTTGGGGACCAGCTCGAAGACTGCTCCTAAATAGTGCCCCGGATGCTGGAACGACAATGCCAAATGCCAGCCTAGATCAGCTCTACACGAAGGTAGCAAGGAAGGTCCTGACGGAGACGTTGCAGGTGAAGAAGGGGGACTCGGTCACAGTCGAGACCTGGGACAATGGAATACCTTTCGCCAGGCGCGCGCTTGCCGAAGCCAGGGCAATGGGGTGCACGGGGATTATGATTTACGAGGACGAACAGGCGTACGTGGAAGGGGTCAGGAGGGCCCCCGAAGATGCCGTCGGGGTGATGGGGAAAAACGAGTACTCGTTACTCTCAGGGACCGACGCCTACATCTTCATCCCCGGCCAGGCACTCGGCGCCCATTCCAAGACCCTCAAGCCGGATGAGCGAAGCCGTTCGACTCGGTACAACGATTCATGGTACGAAGCCGCGCAAAAGGCGGGACTGAAGGGTGCTAGGCTCTCGTTCGGGTACGTCGGGAAGGACCTGGCCAGAGTCCTTGGGAAGAAGGTCGAAGACGTGATCCGTGCCCAACTCAGGGCTGCCCTCGTCGATTTCGATCAGATCTCCCGCGCTGCGGCGGAGGTCGCCCCGCTCTTCGTCGACGGGGCTGGAGCCGAAGTGGGAACCGAGAGGTCGAGCCTTGCGTTCTCACTGAAGGGAGAGCTCACCGTGGAGGACGGGCGCGTCGACGAGGAGGACAAGAGGACAGGGAACAACATGACCTACATGCCGCCTGGCTTCGTAGCCAAGGACATAGATCCCGAAAGCGCCAACGGAAGCGTCGTCCTGGCGGACACTCTCACTGATTACGGGGTGATACCGCGAGCCAAGCTCGAGTTCAAGGACGGCAGGGTCGTGTCCTGGGAGTCGGCGGCGAATGCGATCATGAAGAAGATCTTCGAATCCGTCCCCCCTGAGGAAAGGAAGCTGAAACTGCTCGTCTTAGGGCTCAACCCCGAGTTGGGATACGGGTTGGGGCAGGACAGATTCGTCGAAGGGGCCTTGACCCTCGGAGGGTTCGGGTTCAGGGGGCTAGTGAAGAAGGGTACCCTGAAGGTCGGAGGGTCGAGCGTCGTCGCGGGCGGCCGAATGAGAAAGTAGCTTCCTGCTGGTTCTAGGCGAAGAGTTCGATGTAGATGCCGTTTGGGTCCTGCACGAAGACCCACCGACTTGGCCCAGAGTTCATCTCTAGGACCGCCGGATGCCCTGCTTTGGCGAGCCGGTCGTCAAGCTGGGCAAGAGCAAACTTGTGATGCGGAAATCGGTTCGCAGCACCAAGCAGGCATAGGCTCGCGCCCAGGGCCAGACGCGTCTTCAGTTTGAGCTTAGGGTCATATGTCGGCTACACCGTTTCTTATGATGTACGGAGACGCCTGTGACACCCATGAGCATGCAGGAGATAGTCCTGATGATTCACAATGGGGAGTACGGGAGAGCCATCGCGTCGTTGGAGCATGAGGTCAAGGATGCGTCAAGGTCTCCTCAGGAGAAGGTGGAGTACTGCAAGTGGCTGGCAGAGTGCAACGAAAGGCTCGGGGACCAGGGGGAAGCGGGCAACTGGTTCATCGAGGGTGTAAGGGCCATCCTCTCAGGACGTGCAGACCAGTGGTCGAAGGCCAAGGAGGCGCTGCCGCTCTGCGAGAAGGCGCTGGAGGCATATGAGAAGGGAGGAGACCCCGCCGACGTCCTCGTGGCTGCCAGGCTGAAGCAGTACCTGCTGGGACTAGCGAAGTAATCGCGTCGGAGCTCCAGGTCCCGGAGTCCGGGCTTAGCGCTCGCGTATCAGAATCCCTGGTTTTGCGGCGCTCTTGGCCGACTTCTTCCGGGATTTCTTGGATTTGGCCATCCCGAAATGACCTACACTGTTTTCATCATGCCGGGCTTACCCGCATGAGCCTTCTTCATGTGGGCCGCGAGTTTCTCTTTAGAACTGAAAGTCGCGCCACAGGTGTTGCACTTCGCACTTGCTTTTGGCACGTTCAAACCATACTGCGCGAGCGTGTTTAAGTTTTCAGGACCACGAATCCATCAGTTGGCGAATCCCGAGGCATCACTCGACGACACGATCCGAATCCCTGATGGCTAGGTATCGAAAGTCTCTGGAAGAACCAGGTGTATCTCCGGCTTGCAGGTCTTGCACCGCTTCGCGCCGTATTTGCGGGCCGCTGTTGCGATGCTGTCGACCCAGTAGTACTTCCCCTGCTTGCCCTTGTTGATGCTCACCTTGACGTTGAAGCTGTCGATGTTGATGCACCTTGCATTCAGTTTGTGGACGATCGTCGGTCGGGTCGTGTCTGTAATCACAATGTAGCCCTGGTCAGCCAGGCGGATCTTGCGCAGGTCGTCAAAGCTCAGAATCTCCTTGGTTTCCTCCATAGTTCACGTTTCGTCGAGGGGCACTGAAAAAGCTACCCGATACTCCCTCAC
>DATFYP010000158.1:0-3393 GCA_035314985.1 Nitrososphaerales archaeon | reverse complement strand
ATTCAAGCGAAACTGTCCTGCGCTCGGTCAATTCATGAAGCCAGAAATTTCGCCGCTTCGCACTCTATATAACGTTTCTTCACATGAAACGCGTGTTGCTCAGATATGAACTGCTCCAGCTCACCATCGGGGACACGGAGTACGTGCTTCTGCCCAAGCTCGTCCCTGCCCAGTTGGAGATACTGGCGAACAGGCTTTCCAAGACCGGGTTCCACATGACCGAAGGCGCCACACTGACGGCCAGGCGGCCGGGGCAAGCAATACGCGTAAGTCCCGCTGGCCTCTGCTGGTCCAACCGCGACCCGACCGACGCCGTCGCCCCGGCCATCCCCGACCTTCTTGCCGTCCAGAAGCGACCTGCCCGGGGAGGCGCCGTATTGCGCGAGTACTTTCAAGCCAAGCGGGCCGGGCGGAGCCCTTCGCTTCGCTTCCATCTGAGAGTCGAATCTGGCCCCCTGTGGACCAGGCTCAGAAGGGCCGATGCCTGTGGCTTGGCGCCTGACGAGCATTCGGTCGTTCAAACCGCCCTCGCCGCCGGAACAGGCCAGTGCACGATGTTGACGGATTTCCCCGTCGAGGGGAGCAGGGTGAGGGTTCTCGGAAGAAAGCAGTACTACGTGTCATCCCTCGCATGCTCCGAGGCGGCGTCGACGCTCCGGGTGGCCGGCAGGAAGGAGGCAAGGAATTCCTACCTTCCAGAGGATGGATGTGTGAGCCTGGGCTCGATGAGGAACATCAGTCACAGACAGTGGATCGATGTCCTCAAGGGCCTGGGCGGATGGTGCTTCTGGGATCCGTTCTGACGCGAAAGCTCTAATTGCTGACAGCAGCGGGGTCCGAACAGCCCCGGTAGTATAGAGCAGCCAGCGTACAACCCGGTCAACTCCAAATGAGGTTGCCGAAAGTATGCCGGCCTTTCGAGTCGGCGACCCGGGTTCGAATCCCGGCCGGGGCAATTTCGGGCTTCTATCAACTATTGGTCAATAACCCGTCACTTTGCCAGGGATACCAAGTCCTTGGCCAGCTCCTCGGGCTTCGTAATCATCGGCCAGTGACCTGTCTCAGTGACTTTGTAAGGACCCTCCAGCTTTCCCCACTTCCCGGCGATGATCTCGTCGACAGGGTCACCGCTGAGACTGCAGAAGACGTATGCCTCTTTCACCTCGTCGTAGTTCTTTGACAGCGTAATCGGGTCGGTCGCAAGCTTGATCGGCCACGGTGTCGCCATGGACATCATCCATTTTCGTTTGGAGCCTACGACATCCTTTCCGATGCGTTCGATAATCCTTTCGGTTAGGGGAATCGCATAGCCGCCCTGGGTTGGGGGTCCGAACTCGTTGGCAGGGTTGAAGGCACCCTGAGGTGCCCTCACCCTCTCTGGTCGGAGCGCGTCAACATAAATGACCTTCGCTACACTTTCGGGTAAGCGGTCCGCCACGGCCGCCACTACTTTGCCCGCAAAGCTGTGCCCCACGAGTACGATGTCTTCGAGTTCGTTGTACTTCATTACGTTCAGGACATCCTGGATGGCGGTCTCCATGCCAACATCTTTCGTGGCGAGGTGGACCCTTTCACCCATTCCAGTCAAAGTGATTGGATAGGCCGAGTGACCACCTCTGTTGAGGAGTGGTGTCACTTCTTTCCAGGCCCACGCCCCCAACCATGCGCCTGGGATCAGTACAAATCTTGTCATGGGGAACCTTGTCGGCAGTTCGGTTCATAAGTCTCTGCTTGAGCGCAATCTCTGGCCAGGAGGGTTACGCGAAACTGATGCGCGAGCAGAAACTGACCCTGAAACGCTCAAATGTCTGGAGTCATCAGCGAGCCTGTGGATCGCTTTCTTGTAGAGTCGCCGCACGAGCCAGGGGAGTGCAAGAAAGTAGCGAAGAATGTCTATGCCCAGGGCTACCTGTACAACTGTGACTGGGGATGCATGAGCGGGGTCCACAAGGCATGGGTCATGATAGAGGCAGAAGATGAGAAGCAGGCATTGTGGGTGGTCCCGCCGATTCTTCGGTCGAACGCCAAGGCCTTCAAGCTAGTGAAGTTCGACCCTGAAGTCGTCAAAGAATGGGAAGAGTAGCGCTTCCTGTTCAACAGATGACTCCCTGAGGATTCAGCTATGAGAGCATGAGTGGTTGTTCTAGGCGCTGGGTATGGCGGCCTTGAGCTCGCTACGGTTCTATCAGAGGACATTGACGATGGTCTTAACATTATTCTAATCGATAAGAACGACGAAAGGAAATAAATAATTAACCAACCTATTGATAGCGGCAAGTATGCCGCAGTCAATCGAGCTGTCGGACAAGGCGTACAAGATGCTCGTGAACGCGAAGAGACCCGGGGAGACCCTGTCCGATACGATAGCCCGCAATCCCGAGATCAGGAAGGCCAACCTTCAGAAGAGAGGCGAGGTAGAAATCATAACCCTCGAAGGCAAGAAGCTCAAGGCAGGAATCGTCGAAGACCTCTGCCTCGGGACCGGTTTCTGTGCGGTTCTCGCTCCCGAACACTTCTCTTTGGAGAGAAAACAGATCGGAGCAGAGCCGCTCGGCATAGCCGACGCAGATGAAAGGCTTGTAGACCTTGAACGTCTTCGGCGCGCAGCTGAATCATGTCCTTGGAGAGCGATATACCTGAAGGATTCGGATACCGGGGACTACATCGTCAGAAGTGGGTAGCAGAGCGTCAGCGCTTGGGCTGGATGGCCGCGACTCGAACTTGTGCAGGATCCGAGCCCCTAGTGAGTCAAGACCTCTTCAGGCTCGAAAGTCTGAGAGAACTGTCTGAGCCTGCCTGAAATCGAGACGCTTCCGCTCGCAAGGTTCCGAGTAGGCATTGGACCCGCTACGACCTACATTTCGTGGCTTGCCATCCACTCCTTCTCCTCCTTGGTCGGTTTCAGCGGGAAACCCACCGACCAGAGGAACATTCGAGCCGTGGACGGTCCGACATGATGGAATCTCTCAGTGATGTCCGTCTGGAGCTTTGCTTCGTCCCTGCCAAGGCGGTCCAAGTACTCCTTGAATGAGCCGTACTCCTTCTGCACATCCAAGAACTGGGCCGCATTGTGGATGGTCGCCCTGATCTTCTTCTCGTTGCGAACGATGCCCGTGTCGCCCATCAGCCTCTTGACATCGCGTTCCCCGAACTTCGCAACCTTGGCCGGCGAGAAGCGAGCGAACGCCTCGTAAAAGGCCCTCTTCTTGCCCTCGACCACCTTCCAATTCAGCCCCGCGGAGAAGAGATGCGTGGTGAGACGCTCGAAGTATCCGCTGTCGTCCTTTGGCGGAGTGGCCCTCCAGGGGGACATGACTTCACTCGGGCCGGTTGTCTATTTATCGATTCACGACTCTAGCCCCTGCGACGAGACCAACCGGCTTCACTGAAATG
>DATFYP010000157.1:0-4069 GCA_035314985.1 Nitrososphaerales archaeon | reverse complement strand
TCCCGGGCGTGGCCGTGAACCTTCCTGGCGAGGTGGCCCGTCATGCTCTCGGAGACGGAATGGTCCGTGCTCGGATATCCCCTCGAGTCGTGCGTGCTGGTTTCGATGTGCACGTGGCAGCCGGTCCCGGCTATGGGCATCGGCATGAAATCGTCAAGGTAATCGAACGGAGGCGACGCCTTCAGCATTTCCGGGTCCATGGTCTTGCGCTGTTCCACGCTCACCTCCTCCGCCGGTGGAATCCTGACCTTCTCTCTCATCATGCCCACGACCTGGTCGGCCATGATGAAGACCGGAGTCCGGTACTTCTCGGCAGTGTTGAACGCCTGGATGGTGAGGTCGAAGAACTCCTGCACGCTGCTCGGACAGTAGGCGATGGTCTCGAGGTCGCTGTGGGAGCCCCACTTCGCCTGCATCATGTCACCCTGCCCGACCAGCGTGGCGATTCCCGTGCTTGGGCCGGCCCTCTGGACGTTCACCAGGACGATGGGCGCCTCCATGATGTACGCGAGCCCGATGTTCTCCATCATCAGGCTGAACCCCGGCCCCGAGGTCGCCGTCATCGCCTTCGCGCCGGCGTAGGACGCGCCGATGAGGGCTGCGACGCTGCCTATCTCGTCCTCTATCTCGACTGCGAAACCGCCGACCTGCGGGAACCTAACGCAGGCCCTCTCGAAGATCTCGGAGGACGGGGTGATCGGGTACCCTGCGTAGAACCTGCACCCCGCGAGTATGGCCGCCTCCACGCAGGCGAAGTTCCCCATCATGAAATACGTTCCAGGATCCATCGCCTGGCCGCTCCTGCTCATGGTGTGGTCCCCGCCGGCATGGTGAAAATCGCGAACTCGGGACAGATCCTCGAGCACATGCCGCAGTTGGTGCAATCGTTCTCCCTCCCCTTCTTCACCCGGGGGTGATGGTAACCACCAGCGTTGATCTCGTCGGACAGCTCCAGGATGCCGGGCGGGCAGAAGGTCCAACAGTACTTGCATTCCTTGCAACGCTCGGGGATTATGTAGACCCTTCCGACTGGCCTCCGGGGGCGGCTGGCGGCGATGGGTTCGCGAGTCTGCAGGCCGCTGGCCACCGAAGCCTGCGTTGTTCCCGCGACCGACGAGCTGCTCCCGTTCAAGATTGAATTGGCGAATTCTCATGCCTTAATTCCATTTACTGGTCAGAATGCGCCTTCCGTCGTATATTCGAAGATGTGGAATAATTAGGGAGAATCATTAAGACGGTTTCCGCTTGTAAGGGAGGACCGACAGTGACATGACCGCCCGGACCAAACTCCTGGCCTCGTTCAGACCAGCCATCTGGGCCGAAGTAGCGTACGTAAAGTCCCCTCCGTTCGTGGTCGACATGGCCGCCGGGAGGGTCGTTCTGGTTCCCCGAGACGCCGAGGCCGAGTCGGGGCTCGAGCACCTGACCCCGGTTCTCGGGCTGAAGAAGAGAAGACAGGGACGCGTGAGCTACATCGTTTCCAGGGCAAGCGCGATCAGGACGCTCAGGGAATTCGACTGGATCGTCAGGAGGAGCTGGCTCAGCGATGACATTGCCGTCATATGGGCCCTGGCATACCTGGGGGAGAAGAGAGACTGGGCGCGGGTGGAAACCTCCCTCGAGGATGTTGCAGACCTGGCTGGGCTCAGCTCCAAGGAGTGCAGCGAGGCGCTTGCCAGACTCTTCCACGCCAGGGCAGAGAGCGGCTGGGGGGACGGCCTCGGAGAACTCGCTGCCGACAAGAAGCTGGTGGAAGGTGCCCTGGAGAAGGCAGTGGCGAAGCTGCCCTCCTGGACCGAAGAGATGGTGATGAGAATCCTGTGTTCCAGCGCAGGCGGGTCGGTGGCGGAGATCCACGAGAGCGCTGCGGCCGAGGGGTTGACCATAGGGGCCGTGTACAAGGTCGTGGAGCGCCTGAAGGACCAGGGGTTCGTCTACCCCGCCAGGTACTACAGGGTGAGCGACCGCGGGCCGATGCGAGAGATGCTCTCGGCTGACTGTCGGAACTGCTTCTACGGCTACACAAACCCGGACAGCTGCCTGCAGGAGACTCTGAGCCAGCTTGACTGGGTTCTTCAGCGCGACTATGGGAAGGTTCCCACGCGTGAGGAGAGGGCCGCCCTCTACACCTCCATGAAGAACATACCATACAGCTCCCGCATCAACAGGAGGGTTCTGGAATCCCTGAGGCTGATGAGCGAGGTCGAAAGGGTTACCAAGGAAGGGCGGGTCTCGGGCATTCTGAGGAAGATAGAGGAACACTACGGCGTCGAACTGCCGGTGGGCAAGGCGTCGTAGCCGAGCCGCGCATCGCTGACTTTTTACGAACGAATTCGGACCTCTTCGGCATCAGTCGGCCATGGAAGGCGCAGAGACCGCATCATCTGACCCGCATGCTTCGGCCTTGGGGGCATCAGGAGGCGCCCCGGCAGAGGGGCTGCGCCCGCAGCTCGGGATGTTCGACGCCGTAGCCACCGGCCTCGCCGCAATCCTGGGCGCCGGCATATTCGCCGTGATCGCCCCAGCCGCGGGGGTCGCAGGGTCGTCTCTGCTTGCGGCGCTGGTCATTGCAGCCTTCGTTGCCTTCTGCAACGCCCTCTCGTCGGCCCAGCTTGCAGCGAACTTTCCGAGGTCAGGGGGGACATACGAGTTCGGGAGCCGCGTCCTGGGCCCGTGGTGGGGGTTCGCGTCTGGATGGATGTTCCTTACGGCCAACACGGTGGGGCCGGGGGTGATTGCTCTTGCCTTCGGGGCCTACTTCCACGCCGTGTTCCCTATGGTCCCCGCCCGGGTGGCGGCGGTCCTGGCTGCCCTTCTGATGACGGCGCTGAACGCCCTCGGAATCAGGCGGTCGGTCAGGGTCACAGATGTCGTGGTGGTTCTGTCGATAGCCTCGCTCCTGGCGGTGGTCGTGATAGGGCTCCCCAGGGGGGAGGCATCCAACCTTGCTCCGTTCGCCCCCGGCGGGCTCGGTGGAACACTTCAGGCGACGGCGCTCCTCTTCTTCGCCTACACAGGCTACAGCCGCATCGCCACGCTCGTCGAGGAGGTTCGCGACCCGCAGCGGACGATTCCTCGGGCCACGGTCATGGCGCTGGGGACCGCGACGCTGCTCTACCTGGCCGTCGCCGCCACCGCGCTGGGCGTACTCGGAGCGTCGGGAGTGTCCCAGTCGGCGTCCCCGCTGCAGAGCGCGATGGTCGCCGTCGGCAGCGGGGTCGGCGTCGCCATTGTGATCGCGGGAGCCCTGCTGACCACGTTCAACGAGGGGGTGTCCGACCTCCTTGGAGTGTCCCGCGTCGCCTTCGCCATGGCTCGCCAGGCCGACCTCCCCCAGGGGATGGCCCGCCTCGGCAAGGAACAGAACCCGTGGAGGAGCGTCCTGTTCGTCGGGGCCATCTCCATACTGGTCGCGGGGCTTGCCCCGTTCGGAGTCGCGGTCGCTGTTTCGAGTTTCGGGACGCTCCTGTACTACACGGTGACGAACCTCTCGGCACTGCGTCTCGGCAGGGAGCGGAGGAGATTTCCCTGGGGGCTGGCGCTGGCGGGGCTGGTCGGCTGCGTCGCCCTGGCCTTCTCACTGGCGCCGGTGGATGTCGCGATTGGCCTTGCGATACTCGCAATGGGCATCTGTTACCGCTGGCTGAGACTCATGACGGTCCGGGAGCCGGGCGGCTAGGTTTACGACTTGGTGCGGGGGGTGGGATTTGAACATCCCAACCCCATTTTGCGGGTGGTGTTTCCGTCGGTTTGTTGCTTGCTCATGACACGCCTACGGTCTCCCCCTTGATTTGAATCGGTCTGATTCAGAATCCTCGACGACCTGATTCAGAACCTTCGTTGTCACTGCCTCATACGGCGGTTCATCCCCCCTTCCGTCATGGCAAACAAGAACGTCACCGACAAAGGCGCGAAGGAGAAGGGGAAGGGAACTAGTCGAAGGAGCCTTTCGGTTTTCCCCACCAATATCGCGACGCTGGACAAGACGGGCGTGTCCCAACTCGCCTTCAAGCAAGGTGGGATGGCCGAAGCGGTCCTCGAGGCCTTGCGGAAGCACGGTGTGGAAGCG
>DATFYP010000156.1:0-13435 GCA_035314985.1 Nitrososphaerales archaeon | reverse complement strand
CGCTCGGCGGACAATGGAAATTAGGCGGGTCGCGGTCATCGGGGCAGGTGAGATGGGGCACGGCATAGCACTGCTCTTCGCAGTGGGCGGCTACGAGGTGTCTCTCATGGACAAGTACCCGGAGATGCTCGAGAAGGCGAGGGCGAGGGTCGTCTCGAGCCTCGCAAGGTCGGTGGCAAAGGGGAGGCTGGGCAAGGAGCAGGCGGAGGCGGCGATTTCCAGGATCTTCTACACCGGGGACCTGGCCGAAGCCGTCGCGAAGGCGGACCTGGTGGTCGAGGCAGTCCCCGAGTCCCCCGAGCTGAAGAAGTCGGTCCTGAAGGAGGCGGGAGAGCGCGCCCCGGAGGGGGCGATCCTGGCCACGAACACCTCCAACATCAAGATTACAGAGCTGGCGGAGGCCGCCCCCAGGCCCGAAAGGGTGGTGGGGATGCACTTCTTCAACCCCCCCGCAAGCATGAAACTCGTCGAGGTCATACCGGGAGCGAAGACAGACCCGGCGGTCGTCGAAGAGGTCACGAGAGTGGGCGCCAGCATCGGCAGGACCCCCGTAAGGGTGCTGAGGGACAGTCCAGGGTTCATCGTGAACAGGATCAACGCCGCCGACACCCTCTTCTTCTGCCTGGTGCTCGACAGGGGCATCGCGACCCCCCCGGAGGTCGACGCCTTCGCAAGGAGCCAGGGGCTCCCCATGGGACCCTACGAGCTCCTCGACTTCGTCGGGATCGACGTGGCATGGGATTCGCTCAACTACTTCTCGAAGGCCCTCTCGCCGGAGTACGGCAAGGGGGCGGCCTTCGGCAAGATGGTCGAGGCGAACCAGCTCGGCAAGAAGACGGGGAAGGGGTTCTACGACTGGTCGTCGGGGAGGGCGGCGATACCGGTCGCGCCCCCCACTGACAAGGTCGCCCTGATGGACATCTTCGCACTGGAGATCAACGAGGCGGTGAAGCTGATCGAGGAAGGGGTGGCGCGTCCCGAGGACATCGAGAAGGGGGTGACCTTGGGGATGAACAGGCCGTTCGGCCCCATCTCCGTGGCCAAGGACCTCAGCAACTCGGAGGTGAAGTCGAAGCTCGAGGAGCTCGCCTCCAGGTTCGGATGCAAGATCTTCGCGCCTGCGAAGTCCATCGCCGAAGGGAGGATGCGCGAGGCGATCGAGGGGAGACTCCTTTCCCAGGCAGCAGCCAAGGCCGCCGTGCTGATGCCAAGCCCTGAGGCAAGGGCAGCTCCGGCGGAGGTGAAGGCGACTCTGGCGGATGTGAAGACAACTCTGGCGGAGCCGAAGGCCCCCTCCGTGAGACTGGAGAGACTGGCCGGCGGGGTAGCGAAGATCGTGCTGGCCCGGCCGAGGCTGAACACCATCAACGGCGAGGTGCTCGACGCGCTCGACAGGATCATCGCGGAGCTGTGGAACGACCATGATGTCCGCGTCGTTGTCGTGACCGGGGAAGGAGGGGTCTTCTCCGCCGGCGCCGACCTCTCGCAGTTCTTCAACTCCTCTGTCTCTTTCATGGAGTTCACGAGGAAGGGCGGGAAGGTCCTGCGGAGGCTGTCCGAGCTTCCCAAGCTGACCGTCGCGGTCCTCAAGGGGTACGCCCTGGGAGGGGGGCTCGAGCTGGCGCTCTCCTGCGACCTTAGGCTCGCCACCGAGGACGCCGAGCTGGGACTCCCCGAGCTGACTCGCGGGCTCGTCCCCGCCTGGGGCGGGACCCAGAGGCTTCCGCGCCTCATCGGGCTCTCGCGGGCCTCCGCTATGATTCTCGCCAGCGAGAGGGTCACAGGGAGGAGGGCCCGGGAGATCGGCCTTGTCACCCAGGTGATCCCTCCCGGCGACCCGGACGCGTACGCGGTCAAATACGCGACCGACCTGGCCTCGACCCAGGCCCCGGTGGCAGTGATGCTGGCGAAGCGGCTGCTCAACGAGGGGACTGAGGCCCCTACCGAGGCTGGCCTCGAGATGGAGGCGATGGCGTCGGGGATCCTCTTCGGGACCGAAGACCTGAGAGAGGGGGTGTCCGCATTCCTCGGCAAGCGGAAGGCAGAATTCAAGGGGAAGTGAGTTCTACTGGGCGAACTCAGGGAAGCCTACGTCGCCGACTACCTGAGGATCCCCTTCTCCAGGTCCAGGCCCAGCCAGCCCGAGAGGGACGTCTACAACTCCCTGCGCATGGACCAGGCGGTCAGCCAGCTAATCCTGAAGCTCCTGGAGAGGACGTCCTTCAGGCCGGAGGAGATCGGGGACGTGATAACCGGGTGCGCTTTTCAGACAGGAGAGAACTG
Source organism: Nitrososphaerales archaeon (assembly GCA_035314985.1). Taxonomy (GTDB): domain Archaea; phylum Thermoproteota; class Nitrososphaeria; order Nitrososphaerales; family Gagatemarchaeaceae; genus DATFYP01. The sequence continues at coordinate 11,152 of DATFYP010000156.1, read as the reverse complement.
GCTCTACGGCGGGAGGCATCCGGTCCTCCTGGCGGGGCTCCCGGTGACGGTCCCCACGAAGGCCCTGGACCGGGCCTGCGCCTCCTCGATGAACGCGATCGCTGACGGGGCCATGGAGATAATGACGGGCAATTCGGAGGTCGTCCTCGCCGGGGGGATGGAGCACATGACCCACGTGCCCATGTCGAACAACCCCGGCCTCGCGCCAAACACGAGGCTGCTGACGAGGCCCGAGTACGCGAGGTACCAGATGAGCACAGGGTATTCGATGGGGCTTACAGCCGAGAAGCTGGCGAAGGAGGCCGGGTTCTCCAGGGACGAGATGGACCGCTACGCCCTGGGCTCGCACCAGAGGGCCGCAGACTCCGCCGACGGCGGGTGGTTCAAGGGGGAGCTCATGGAGATGAAGGTGGAGATCGGCGGAGAGGCCAAGACGATAGACGTCGACCAGAGCATCAGGAGGGACACGACGCTCGAGCAGCTGGCGCAGCTCGAACCTTCATTCAGCTCGGGGGGGCTGGTGACGGCTGGCAACTCGTCCCCCCTGAACGCAGGGGCGTCGATGGTCGCCGTCGCATCCAGAGAGAAGCTCGCCGAGCACGGGCTCGAGCCCCTGGCCAGAATAGTATCGATGGGGTGGGCCGGCGTGGACCCCAGCGTCATGGGGAAGGGGCCGGTCCCGGCCTCGAAGAAAGCGCTCGCGAAGGCAGGCATGTCTGTCGACAAGGTGGACCTGTGGGAGGTCAACGAGGCGTTCTCCGTGGTCGTGCTCTATGCCATCAGGGAGCTGGGCCTCGACCCGCAAAGGGTGAACGTCCGCGGAGGCGCGATCGCGATAGGCCATCCCCTCGGTGCGTCGGGGGCCCGCATCGTCGGCACCCTGGCAAGGCAGCTTCGCGATACAGGGAAGGAGTTTGGAGTCGCGACCCTTTGCGTCGGTGGGGGCCAGGGCTACGCGATTGTCCTGCAAAGAGCCTGACCGGGTTTGCGGTGGCGTGCGAGGGCGGTCTGCGACGACAGTAGCTCTATACTGAAGGAAGGGATTACTATACTCCCGGAGTGCTCCGGGGGTGCCATTAGGGCCTGTTTTTTAGAAAACGCATAAACCAGCCCTTCCAGAGCTATGCATAGTGGAGTTTTCCATGCCGCCTGCACAGCCCCTTTCGTCATGTGGGATGGGTCCGTTTGTGGGCCGACGCGGCCTAGGCGTCGCTGCAGTTAGCCGACGGTGACCGTGACAGGCGGCGACTGCACGGTCTCGGGGGTCCCCGAGCTGTCGGTGACCTGCAGGCAGAAGGTCCAGACCCCTGGAATAGTCAATGGCCCGGTGGGCATCGGGGCGGCCAACGTGGAGGGGTCGCAGCTGAAGGGAGACCCCAGCGGCGAGAAGCTGGAATCATGAGGGCCCTCCTGCAACCAAAGGCAGGAGTAGCCTGGCGTTCCACCGGCGAACGGCGACAGCTGGGTGAGCGTGGCGATCTGACCAGGACTCACGGTCGTGGGAGTTACTTCGATGGTGGGCGGCGTCAAGGTGGGGTTCACCACGAGAGGGACCGGGCCTGACGTCGCTCTGTGGTGTGCGGCGTCGGTCACCCTGATCTCATACTGCCACGTCCCCACGGTAGAGAGCGCACCAGTTGACATCGACGACGTGAAGTTGCCGCAGACGAATGGAGACCCGAGCGGCGAGAAAGTGGAATACCCGGGGGGTGCCTGAAGCCATTGGCAGCTATACCCTGGGGTCCCTCCGGCCGGCGGAGTTGTGGTCGACATCAGTCCCTCCTGGCCGATGTCGACTGCCCCGAAGGCGAAGCCGAAGTTGGGGTTGGCCAAGGTACGAGCGACCGTGACCTTCACGGCGGCCGAGCTCTGGGATATCCGCGCAGCCGAACTGTCGGTCACATCTGAGCAGTACCATCTGGTCGAGTTCGGGGCGAGTCCAGTGAAGGTGTAGCTGGAGGCGTTCACGTTGGCCGACCCGACCAGCGTCGATGTTGGATCGCACCGCTTGCCTATCGGGGCTGTGCGGAGGTTGACGGTGAAGTTGGGCGTCCCGAACCGCCACGCTACCTTGACCGATATGTTCATGCCGATCGCGATAGCTATCCTAGATGGTGTCACCGTAGGGACCTGGAGGCCGGGCCCAACGTGCACGAAAGTGTGAACGGCCCTGACAAATCCGTTGCTGTCCGTGACCTGCAGCTCGAACTCCCAAACCCCTTGGACCATCAAGGGCGCTGTTGAGTTGCTGGGGCGGGTGTGCTGAAGGCAGTAGAACCAAAAGCCCATGTTCGCCAGCATCCTTGCCCCCGGGGGCTTGTCCAACCACTGACAGAAGTACAAGGGTGTGCCCCCAGCGAGGGCTTTGTTGGTCGAGAGCGTCACCTTGTTCCCTACAGTCGTTCGGACTGGGTCAGACGTAATCCCGAACCGCTGTATACCGGCGTTGACCTGGATGAAGATGACGCCGGAGGGAATCGTTGCAGGGCTGCCTGCGCTGTCCCTGATGACCAGGTAGAACGCCCAGATGCCGGTGACCTTCATCTTGCCAGTGGACAGGCTGGATGAGCTGCTGGTCGAGCAGGTCGCGAACCCACCGAGGGAGGAGAAGGAGGTCTTGTTGGGGCCTTCCTTGAACCAACCGCACGTGTAGGGAGGGGTCCCGCCGCCGAAGGGCGCCGACATCATGAGGGTCGCGTTCTGGCCCACATCGATTACCAGCTTGGATGAGTCTGCCTCGGGAGGGGTCAGCGCCGGGTTCACTGCGACTGTTACCTCCGTCGAGTACGTTGTCACCCCCCGGCCAGCCGGCGCTCCGGCGCTGTCTGTCACCGATGCGCAGAGCCCATAGCTGCCAGGAGGCAAGGAGATGGCTCGAAACGCAGCGGACCCGGGCTTGGTGACGTTCAGAGCGGCGATCAGCGGAGAGGTGGGGCCGCAGGCTCCTCCCAGGGTACCATTCAGATTGACCCTGAACGGCGGAGTGCCGCCGGTCCACTTCACGGTGACCGACAACTGCTGATTCGCGTCAATCACGCTGGGCGATGGGCTAAGCGATGGGACTCCGAGCTGGGCGTTGACCTTCACAGATTCCGGCGGTGACCGGACGACACGGGGGGTCCTGGAGCTGTCGACGACCTTGAGTTCGAAGCTCCACGTGCCCTTGACCGGAAGCGGCCCCGAGGAGGTGCTGGGAAGCGAGGAAGTGTCGCAGGTGAAGGGGCTCCCCATCGGGCTGAAGCTCGTCGCGCCCGGAACCCTCACGAGCCACGTACAGACATACGGTGGAGTGCCCCCGCTGAACCCGCTCGAGGTCGAGAGCGTCTCAGATTGGCCGACGTCGATGGTGCCAGGGGTGACGATTATCGCGGGTGGCGTGAGCGGAGCCCCCGAAGCGTAGGCCGCTGATGCACCCGCAAGGATTAGCGTCGAGAGGAACAACAAGGAGGCTCCCAACAGCCGTTCCCGGTTCCTCATTCGTGGCTTGGAGGCCATCCTTATGCCTTAGGAGAGCTTGATTCCCTCGCCTTGTAGTTCCTGCATGTCTTATTTAAGGAACATGCTCATTTCGCAGCATACTCACGATTTTGAACAACAAGTTCTATTGTCAAACGTGGGAATTGTGTCCCTCGCTTATCACGGTCCAAGCGGGCTCCCGCGAGGGAGGCCTTTCGTTTGGTTGACATTCCCGCCATCTCGGCGATAGTCGTCGCGGTCAGCGTCGTCCTGGGCCTGTTCTTCACCCTCATGGAACTCCGGCACCTTGCAAGGACCAGGAGAACGGACGTGATCATGAGGATCTACGATCGCTTCGGGAGCAAGGAGATGGTCGAGGCCATGAACAGCGTCGGTCGGCTGCGGTCCATGAAACCAGGGTTTCCGCCGCAGGATGCGCTTACGGGGGTCACCCAGATTGCCATCATCTTCGAGGGGCTAGGAGTGCTCCTCGAACAGAACCTGATAGACATCGAGTTGGTCGACAGCCTTTTCGGGCCCACCCTAGTCAGCCTCTGGGACCCGATTCGCCCGGTGATCATCGGGATGAGGGAGTCTCTAAAGGAGCCCTTCTTCTTCTCGCACTTCGAGTACCTGTACAACAGGCTGAATGAATACAGGAAGAAGCACCCCAAGCCGACCTGATGCTGAGCGCGGGGTTGCTGACGAAAAAGGGTAGGACTCAAGCCTGGCACGTTGCTATGCGCTTAAAAGAGGGTGGCCCACGGGGAACTCAATTGCCCTCGCTTAACCAGGTGAAGACGCTAGGGGGCATCGGTTCTCTCCTCGCACTCCTGGCATTCGTGCCCACAGTTGGCTTTGTTCTTTCCATTGCTGGTCTTGTGCTCGTCCTGGTGGCCGTCAAGTACGCGTCGGACATCCTCGGCGACCCGAAGATATTCAACAACATGCTGTACGCGGTCATCCTTGGAATAGTCGGCATAGTCGTAGCAGTGTTTGCGGTGATAGCCGTCGTGTTCAGGGCGATCGGCCTCGGTTTCCTATCAAGTTCGTTCGCCATGGCTTCGCCGTCGAGCATGGCCCCGGGGGACATCATCGGCCTTCTCGGAACAGTAGCGCTCGGCCTCGCGGCAGTCTGGGTGTGCTTCCTGATCTCCTCGATATTCCTGAGGAGAAGCTACTCGGAGCTCGGGAAGAGGCTCAACGTCGGTCTCTTCGGCACGGCAGCGCTTCTGTACCTGATCGGCGCAGCCTTGACGATAGTCCTCGTCGGGTTCCTCCTTATCTTCATCGCCGAAGTCCTCCTGATCGCAGCGTTCTTTTCGATAGACACCCAGGCCCCTCCTGCGACCCAGCCAGCCCCGCCTGCTCAACCGACGATTTAGCCTTCGACTGACGGCGGCCCCACTTCACCCGCAGCGAAGCGAGGAGCATATTGGTGTGTAAGGAACTTCAAGTCTCAAAACTATAATTCCCACCCATGCCACTCTTTGAGCCATGCTCTTCTCCGTGGGTGCAAGAATGTGAAGATTCTCGTAGCATATGCAAGCAAGTACGGTTCCACGAAGGGGATAGCAGATTTCATCGGTGACAAGCTGCGCCTGCAGGGCGTACAAGCGGACGTCAGGGAGGTTGGCGCGGTCCGGGATCCGTCAGAGTATGACGCATTCGTGATCGGCAGCGCACTCTACATGTTCCACTGGATGAAGGAGGCGAAGCAGTTCGTCTCGAAGAACAAGTCCGTTCTGGCCAGCCGTCCCGTATGGCTGTTCAGCAGCGGACCGGTAGGGAAGGAGTCGAAGGACGCCAAGGGCCGCGACCTGCTCGAAGTGTCGGGGCCCAAGGAACTCGACGAGCTCCGGGCACTCGTGAAGCCCCGCGAACATCGGGTCTTTTTCGGCGCGCTGGACGGCTCCCGATTGACGGGCACCACGGGGTTCCTCTACAGGATGGCGCGGAGGAGCGAGGCTGCCCGTGAAGCGATGCCCGAGGGTGACTTCCGTGACTGGGCGGGCATCGAGGCTTGGGTCGACAGCATCGCACGGGGTCTTTCGGCACCCTAGCGGACTGTGGCGGAATCGTCGGCCCTGACTAGCCCACTTCTCGCGCGTCTTGCCTCTTCTTCTCCTCGGCCTGCTTCTCTTCCTCCGAGGGGCCGGATGAGGGGGGGACGGGTTGGAATCCCTCTTCTCCGCCAGTGACAGTCATCGTAACGGGGAGCGCTCCGTCTCTGTCCCTCCTTCCACGGTGCTTACCGTGCTTGCGACTCTTCGTGATGAAATACCCCCCGAGGGCGATTGCCGTTCCCGCCGCCAAGACGCCGATGGCCAGTTCCTCAATGGCGCCGAGGCCGCCAGAAGTTGACGGACCCGATGTCGTGGACGCAGTGAGACTCGAGACTGAGCTCACCAAAGTGGTCAACGTAGGGATTGCGGACGCAGCACTCGTTGTTGTTTGGACTGTTGTGGAGGAGCTCGTTGCGCTGGTCGAGGAGCTGGACGACGTCGAAGTCCCTCCGGTCGCCGGCAGCCCCGCGACGTTGACCGCGTACACCTGGCGGACCTGGTCGCTGGCCGTCGCCCCGTTGATGAAGAACCATCCCTGTGAGAAGCTCGAGGCGACCACCGCTAGACCACTCGTGAAGCCGTAGGCGCCCAGGCCAAGGCTGGAGAGCGACGGTTGACCAGCTTCCGCCGCGTTTACGTTGTAGACATAGATCGCCAGAGGGTCAGTCGCATTCCCAGTCCCGCCGACCCACGCCGCCAAGCCGTTGTCGTAGTAGATCGGTAACGACCCCACCGCTGCAAAAGCTCCATACATGGGCTGTCCTGCGAGGTTGACGGCGGGCAGTAGACGGCCCCCTGACGTTGCATTGTCGTACAGCTCGTACGCCTGCAGATAGCCACCCGTAGAGTTGGTGAACAACCACAAGACCGTGTTCCCGTCGATCCCGAACGGCTGTGCGCCGCCGAAGCTCCCAAGGGGGTACACGCTGTGTAAGACTGTGCCATTGCTCGCCATTACCGAGCGCCCGGGGTCGTACACCCAAACGGTTGAAGTGAGACTCGGATTGCCCGCGTCCGGAGTGGTCCAAAGGAGCCTGCTACCGTCTGTGACGGATAGGTCCGGGCGGGTTATCTGGCGCTTGAATCCGTCTGACTTGTCGTAAATCCAGTAGCTCCTATTCGCCTGGACGTCGGATCCAGTGTAGGTCGTGTACAACAGCAGATTGCCTGTGTAACCAATGAACGCCCCGAAGCAGCCACTGATCACACACGACTGGACGTTGAAAGTGGAGTTCCCGGTGTATGGTGGGAAGGAGTATAGGTCCAGAGGGCTGCCGTCGAGGTACATCACGACACTGGTCTCGTGCTGACGTAGGTAGCAGCCTCCCGATTGAGTCATGCCCACGCCGTCCAGATGGTAATTCAACATCGCATAGGCCACATGGCCGCGATCCCCGGCCATGGTAGCGATGAGCACGGTGGGGTCGAAGAAGAGCGTGAAGTTGCACGGCGTCTGCACGATCTGGTAGTCATTCGGCGTGAGCTGGGTCCACGCGCCACCACTCCATGCCACGATTTCGTGGCTGATCTGGGGGTACGAGGAGCCTGTAACGTTGTGCGCGAAGGGTGCCGATCCCACCGCGCCTCCCCCTGAGGCGAACACCTCGTCGAAGTTGCACCAAACGATGTTGACAGCTTCAGGGTTATAGCCCGAGCACTTGTTCGCTGGGGTCGCCGGACTGTGGAGTCGTATTAACTGGGCTGTTCCAGTTTGGGTGTCGAACACGTTTAGGCTCGTGTTGAAATTTGGATACACGTTGTTCACGAGGGTCCTGATGTACCCGTCGTCGAGGGACGGACACGCCGTCGACGCCGTAAGGCACCCGGAAGTCGAGCCCTGCGGCTCGGGCACGTTCATGGCAGTGGGGACAGAGCCCGAGAAAGAGGCATAGCCGTAGTTGGTTGTCCCATTGGAGAATGACGACCAGGCCGACAGCGCCCCTCGGGACGGTCCCTGTATGGTGCCATAACCTTCAAGGAATCTGCTGTCGGGGAGGAGGATGCTGTCAGTCTTGCCGTTCGTGAGCTTGATCAGCTGGGGCGGGTCCGTCTTGGCCGCCGCAGTGCCGATGGCGAAGCTGGTCAGGAGTGGCAGCAACATGAGAAGAAGAATCACCGACGCTGAGGAAAGAGCCCTTGACCTGTCGTTCAAGGCTCGCGCGACCCAAGGTGAAATCCCAAATTCCGTCCTCTAGTATTCAATGGCGCCTCTGATGAGTATTAGAATGCGATGATTCTTGGGCTGCGGACCGAGAGTGGTCTGCAGGGTTGACCACAGGTCAAAGTTAGTGTGGCAATGGCATTGGTAGAAGTCTGCTGATTTGCGCAGGCAGGACCCCACGCAACGTAGTTAAGACTCCCGCAAGGTCAGTGAGGCGTGAACCACCGTCAGAGACTCGCTGCATGCATTCTTGTTACAAAACGGATTGTCAAGAGACATGGCAGAGAAGTGCTGGCGACGGGTGTCACGGGATCCGTCGGAAGGGGAACTGACGCGCAATACTCGGACATCGACTTCAGTGTCTTGGTCAGGAACCCACCGAAACTCCTTTCGCACCGGTTCATACTCCAAGGATGCCTGTTCTCGGTCGCGGCGAGGACCGAAGAGGATTGGATGTCAGAACTCACGCGACCAAACCACGCTCTTCCACTGGTTGTGGGGTCGCTGAAGTCAATGAGGGTTCTATACGACCCTCATGGCAGACTCGAGCGTCTGAAGGGGATTGCGGAAGAGATTCCTGTCAGGTGTTGGACCAACGCAGTGCGGGCGGGTCTTGAGGAAATGGTCGAGGACTTGGGCAGGGTTCGTAACGCATACCTCTCGAAGGACATGAAGACGTTCCGGCTTTTTTCGCCGACAGTTGCCATGGAAGCGGCTCTGGTCTACTCGTCATCTCGCAGACTCGCGGTCTTAACCGAGAGGGGTCTACTTGACCCGAAGACACAGAGATACCCTGCACGCCTTGCCAGCGCCCTGATGACTGGGCTAGGGGAGGAGGCGAAGGCCGAACAGGTCCTTAACGCATTGGAGACCCTCTTCAAGTCCGTCTACAAGGAAGCGAGCCTCCAAGCAGCGACGCCGGTGGCTTACAATTCCGTCTCCTCATACACGCCACCGTAGGTTCTCCCACTACGGCCTGGACATGTCTGACCGTCTGGAAGAGGGACTCCTGACTAGAGGTCGAAGTAGAGATAGAACTCGTACGGGTGGGGCCTCGCCGCCACCTCTCTGTACGCCTGCATCTCCAGCTCCATGATGACCTCCAGGAGGTCCTTCGGGAAGATTCCCTCCAGGAAGGCGGAGTCGCTCTTGAGGGACTCGACCGCTTCCTTCAGGCTCCCAGGCAGCTCGCCCACCCCGAGCTCTCGCCTCTTCTCGGGGGTCAGCTTGTAGATGTCCTGGTCCACGGGGTCCCCTGGTTCGGTCTTCGCCTTGATCCCGTCGAGCCCGGCCGCGGTGATGGCCGCGAAGGCCAGGTACGGGTTGCAGGACGGGTCTGGGGTCCTGAACTCGACCCTCTTGGCCCCCTCGGACCCCTTCTCGTATACTGGGATTCTCACGTTCGCAGAGCGGTTCGACTTGCTCCAGGCGATGTAGACGGGCGCCTCGAACCCCGGCACCAGCCTGTGGTATGAGTTGGTCGTCGGCGCCACAATCGCGCACAGGGCCCGGCTGTGGGCCATGATTCCCCCGATGTAGTACCTCGCCGACTGGCTGATCTCGGCGTACTTGTCGAGAGAGTCGTAGAAGGTGTTCTTGCCTCCCCTCCAGAGGCTCGAGTGGATGTGCATCCCGACGGCGTTGTCAGCGAATATCGGCTTCGGCATCGTCGTCGCGATGAGCCCCATCTTGCTGGCAACGTTCTTGGTAACGAACTTGTAGGTCATTACCCCGTCTGCCATCGTGGTGAGCTCGTCCCTGTACACGTCGATTTCGCACTGGCCGGCGGTCGCCACCTCGTGGTGGTGCGCGTTGCTAAGCACTCCGAATCCGTCCCTCAGATAGTTCACGCAGGTGCCCCTATAATCGGAGAGAGTGTCGACCGGGGGTGCGGGGTAATAGCCGTCCTTGAAGCGGATGGGGAAGTTGGTTCCGCGCGCCTCGTTTGCCGACTCCTTGGAAGTTATCTTGAATCCTGAGCTGAATGGGTCGTTCGCCTCCCAGGTCGCTCCGTCGAACACGAAGAACTCGACCTCCGGCCCCCAAAGGGAGCCGGTGTACCCCGCCAGCTTGATCATCTCCTCCGCCATCTGCGCCACCCCCCTCGGGTCCCTGGAGAAGCGCCCTGCGCCGAACCCCGAGTTCACGTCACAGATCAACCGGGCGGTCTTCACGCTCTCGTCCATCCACGGGACGACGCCGAAGGTGTTGGGGTCGGGGACGAGCAGCATGTCGGAATCCTGGATTTCCACGAATCCCTTGACCGACGAGCCGTCCAGCTTCGCCACGCCATCCTTGAACATCTCCTCCGCAAACATCTCCGCGGGGAGGGTCACGTGTCTCAGCCTCCCGGGGACGTCCGTGAACTGCAGGTCCACGAACTTTATCCTGTTCCTGCCGATCATTTCCATGACTTCGGTCGGTGTGAATGTCAGCTTGGCGAACTTGCCCCCGCGGATGATTTTGAAGGCCAACTGACGCCCCATCGCTCCGTGGCGATATAAGCCTGTGCGAGGATAGATTCATGTTCACCTCCGCAAGTGGAGCAGAAACTCCCAACGCGGCGAAGGGTTTGGATTGCCACGGTGGAGATTTGTTTCGGCCCTCCCCGGGGCGATGACAGAGGTATTGCGCCGTAGGCTTAAATCCGCCCGCAGGGCCTGAGGCCCCAGAAGTCCAGGTGACAAGGATCAGGGTGAAGCTGGGTCCGGCGGAGGCAGAAGTCGAGGCGGACCCCGAGCATCTCAAGGAGGCGATAGAGCTTATCCCGGCAGTCCTCGCCAAGCTCCCCGCTGCGGGAGCGCAGCGTCCGCCCGGTCCCTCTCCTGAGACGGACATCCCTGAGGCAGCCGGCCCCGTCCACAGCTCTCTGGCCCAGCTCCCGTCCGTAACCCTCGATAAGACCGATTCTCTAGCCGACGTCATCGGGAAGTTCTTCGCCGACCCCTGGGGGAGGGAGCGGAGGAAGCTCTCCGACGTCAGGGAGGCGCTCCAATCCTACGGCCTGAACTATCCCAAGCAGTCAGTGGCTGTGGCGCTCCTTCGCCTCGCCAAGACGGCGAAGATACGGAGGTTCAAGGCAGAGGACGGGGAGTTCGTGTACACGGCGTCGAGCCCAGGGCTTTTCGCGCCTCCCGCAGCGAGAACCGACCCGGCAGTCAGCGAAACGCTGGAAACCAGCCCGAATTGATTAGGGGAGTCCCCGGCCCGACTGATTAGGGCTAAAGCGTAAATCCATTCCTCTCGGGCCAGTCGCAGGGTAGCGAAGGTCCCATTCAATTGAACCGTCGCGACTTCCTCAAGCTGTGTGCGGTCATGGGGGCCGGGACTGTCGCGATTCTCTATTCTCCCGACATAAAGAGGGTCTTCTCCGAAGTCGCCGAGCAGAACGGCGGCAAGATTCACCTCGTGTGGCTGGAGATGGGCGGGGACACCGGCTGCACCATATCCATGCTCCAAGCTTCGAACC
>DATFYP010000155.1:0-7949 GCA_035314985.1 Nitrososphaerales archaeon | reverse complement strand
TGCACCTCCTCTCAGCTCGTCAAGTAAAGTCTTCAGCCTGACTCTCAACCTGCTGTCGCTCCTGGTAAGTTTCCTGGCGTTGACTCCAATTGAACCGCAGGCTTCACCCCTTGTGGTGCTCCCCCGCCAATTCCTTTAAGTTTCAGCCTTGCGACCGTACTCCCCAGGCGGCTAGCTTAACGGCTTCCCTGCGACACTTCATTCGCGACTTGCGAATGAATCATCTAGCTACCATCGTTTACGGCTGGGACTACCCGGGTATCTAATCCGGTTCGCTCCCCCAGCTTTCATCCCTCACCGTCGAGCGCGTTCTGGCGGACCGCCTTCGCCACTGGTGGTCTTCCGCGGATCAAAGGATTTTACCCCTACACGCGGAGTACCGTCCGCCTCTCCCGCCTCCTAGTCCCGCGGTATCCTCTGCAGGTCAACCGTTAAGCGGTTGGATTTAACAGAGGACCTACGGAACCGGCTACGGATGCTTTAGGCCCAATAATCGCCCCGACCACTCGAGGAGCTGGTATTACCGCGGCGGCTGACACCAGGCTTGCCCTCCCCTTATTCGCCCGCCTATTTACAGCTGACAAAAGACCTCCTCAGCGGAAGTCACTCGGATTAACCTCGTCACGCTTTCGCGCATTGCGAAGGTTTCGCGCCTGCTGCGCCCCGTAGGACCTGGACCCTTCTCTCAGTGTCCATCTCCGGGCCACCTCTCTCAAGGCCCGTACCGGTTACAGGTTTGGTGGGCCATTACCCCGCCAACAGCCTGATCGGCCGCAGTCCCATCCTGGAGCGAAAAGCACAGAGCATACCCGTGCCGCCTTTTGGACGACCACTCCTTCCAGATGAGGTCATCTATCGCGGATAGGCCCCAGTTTCCCGGGTTTGTCCGCGTCTCCAGGGCAGGTTGACTACGTGTTACTGAGCCGTACGCTGCGCGCCTGTACCCAGGAACGCACAACTAACATGGCTAAATCCCAATCCGATAGCAGTCGGGTCCGGCAGGATCAACCGGAGTCGATTATCGAGGAGTACGACCACGCATTTCTGCGAGGTGTAAAGCACAACCCACGTCAGATCTAACCGAAGTCAGATCTCCATCATGTACGCGCACCTGGAGGTCGTGCGTTTCATGGCGTTCGGGCTATGCCCTCTGCTCGAGGCAGACGCCGCCAATTAATGCGCGAAGCGACGCACGGTCGGGGGTTCGTATATATGCATTCTCATGTTAAATCGACACCCACCCGGCAACGGTTCTTTCGCGGCGGCTCTCGGTTTCTCAATGGTTCGGCAAGGCCTGGGTCTGACCGTGCGGGGGGAGAACTGGAGGCAGCCCAATCGGTGAGGAAGCCTCTTCATAAGAGGGGCGGATTCCCTTCTCCTGATGGCCGGGCGGCTGATGAAGGCCGTGCACCTCGCACGGGACGTCGTGGTCGCACTGCTGTCGGTCGTCATCATCGGCTCGCAGTATCAGAAGCTGAGCGAAGAGCCGGTGTTCCTGGTGACAGTTTCCATCTCGGCGGTGATGCTGCTCCTATCGGTGATTGATGCGACGCTAATCGTGGCCAGATTGAGGTGGAAATGGTATTTCCTCGGCAATGCGGTCGTCCAGCTGATCCTGGGTTTGCTATGGCTGGCGTTGTTCGCGCCCATTGGCGCCATTGTGGTGGTTCTGAACATACTTGCACTCCTGACCTTGAGGGAGAAGAAGACAGCGGAGGAGCGGGCGGCCCACCCGCCGCTCCCGAGGACGAGGAACTACAAGGTCGTTGAGGGTGTGGGGACCTTGATCATGGTCGCTTCGCTGTTCCTTACCTGGTTCACCTCCTCGGGGTCGAGCATATCCCTCCTAGGGGTGTACTCGGCGCTGGCGACCCACTCGAGCCTGGCTGGGTTTACGGTCTCGCAGACTGGCGCAGCATCAGCGTTGCTTGCGCTGGCGGGGTCCCCGGTCGTCATCGTGAGTGGAGCTTTGGGGCTGCGGTGGCGGAGGTTGTCGGTGGTTGCCGGGGTCCTCAGCGTGCTGGCCGGAGCTGGGGCGGCTGTGGCCCTGGTTGGCGTCGTGGGGGTGGGGCCGTATGTGCTGGTCGCTGGAGGAGCCTTGGTCCTCGTTGGTTTCTTCGCCTTCAGGCGCGCCTAGTCGCGGACGGCTTGCATCTTCCTGTGGAGCAGGACCCCCGTAGCAGTCACAGCGAGGCCCAGCACCAGCACGAGCCCGCCGGCGAGCAGCTGGTCGAAGGCGAAGGCGAGGAATGAAACGGCACAAATCCCGATTCCCAGGTGGACCGACCTTTCGCCTGAGCCCAGCCTTACCACCTCGTCCATCAACAAGGACCAGTAGCGGGCGGCCAGCAGCCCCATGGCGACCAGGCTGACCCCCGCGACGAAAATGACGTAGGTGAGCTCCGAGTGGTAGTCCCCGAGGGTCAGGAGGAGTCCCGTCTCGTCGCCAATGAGGCCGAGGCCCAGCCCGAAGGTCACCGCGTAGGCTCTGTCGTACTCTGGCCTGTTGGAAACGATGGCCAGCCACCCCGCCACGACCACCATTAAGAGGCCGTACCAGAAGTGGTGGAAGTGTATCCCCGAGGAGACTACGACGGCGTCGGGGTTGATGGTGGTGAAGATCCGGGCAGCGGAGAAGGCCGCGACGAAAGAGAGCAGGGCGAGGAACGCGAGCCCCTGGCTCGTGCTGGTCGGAGCCGAGGAGTTGCTCATGGAAGAGGGGTGCCGGGGACGACCCTCTCGATGTAGTAGATCATCGGCCTAGTCTTGCTTGGGCGGGGTCGGGTGCCCTTCTAGGGCGGCCAGTCTCTCCTCGAGTTCCTTGTTCTTCTCGCGGACCTGCCACACATAGTACCCTACTATGGGGACGAGGGCGATGACGACAAACTCTGGAACCAGGAGAGCGCCGAGCACTCCGGCGATGATCAGGATGAAGACCAAAGGGGGAACCCCGAAGGTGTACTTCTTGCTCACGCCCTGCACCTCCGGACGGCCTGCTCATAGACCTTCTCGTCGATGGGGCCGCCCCCGCATAATCGCGCGAGGGGCCCGCCCGCACGAATCAGGGCTCTCGCTTAAATCGACATCTGTCCAGATAAAGGACTGAACGCCTTCACTTGGCAAATCCCACCGACGACAGCGAGGCGCTTTCGAAGAAACTGCACCGCATCTTCATCGTCCTCTACTTCCAGTTCGCGTTCTACTGGGCCACGGTCGCCGCGGGGATGGTCGTGAACTACTACTACGCCGTGCCTGCGACGGTGACTCCGGACGTCGGCAGCATCTTCGCACAGTTCTTCGCTTCGGCTCCCCTCTTCGCCCACGTGCTTTTCGCGGTGCTGAGCACAGGGATGAGCATCCCTGTGGTAATCCTGGCCAGGAGGGTGGGGCTCAGGCAGGTCGTATACCTCCACATCGGGGCGATGACATGCAGGCTCGTCGGGTTTGTGGCGGGTCCCCTGTTCATCTACTACACTACGACCGCGGTCAGCGATCCCTTCTCGGCGAATATTTCGACTTTCATCATGGCCTCGGTCTTTCTGATGGCCGTGATCCTGAGCTTCATGAGCAGGATCTTCATAGTCAGAGAAGACGTGAGGGTGAAGTACCTCGCAATGGGCTCCCAACCCCTCGGAGTGCCGAGAGCTTGAAAGCCGGCGCCATAGTCTGGCCGAAGGACGAGGAGCTGGGGAGCCTGGGCCTGAGGGGGCTCAGGATGGTGCTCACCCTGTGCTACGTCAATTTCGTTCTCTACCTGGTCCTTTACATCAGCGGGATGTACATCAACATCTACGTCACGTCGGGGATCAACACCATAGGAATCGCAGATCCGACCAACGTGTTCCACATGGTGGTTTCGTCGCTGATCTTTCTGATTTCATTCATCGTTGCCGCAGTCGGGTTTCTGTATGGGATGAGGAAGGTGGCCCTGTTTAGTATGGGCGCGATCGTATCCCTCATAGTCGCCACGGTGGGAGGGCTCCTCTTCTTGGCGACAGGAGGCGCGCGGTCCTCCGGGTCGTTGACTCTCATAGGGGGATGGGTGATGTCAATCCTCTTCATGCTCGCGCTCTTCCTGTCCTACTACTCTACATTGAAGATCATGAGGGCGATAAGGGTCGTCGAGGCGGTCAGCGGGTCGCAGGAAGGGGCCTGATTCGATGAGCGTCTCAAATCCGCTGGAGGGGGACGTCGGGAAAGTCTCGTCGAGGGCCAACCAGCTCGCATACCTAGTATACCTGCAGGCGGCCTTCCTCGCCGCCTCCTATATCGTCGGCATCTGGGTAACCACGGAGGTACAGGGCGCCGCCATCACGGTGCCTGAGGTGATAGAGCACGGGGTCGCCTCCTCGGGGTTCGCGGTCCTGACAGGCCTGGTGGGCTTCATGGCGGCGGTGCAGGGACGCCGGGGCGTGGCGCTCGCAAACCTGGCGTTGTTCGCCGTCACCGTCGTCGGAGGGACAGCCGGGTTCTATTTTCTCGGCAACAACTCTGACTCCACCGTGATCGAAGTCACGAACCTCACGATGATGGCGGCCGTCGGATTCGGAATGCCTGTAACAGGGTATTCGCTGGCAACTCTGTTGGGAGCCGTCAAGGGGGCCGAATACGAAACCAGGTCCGCGGTGTCGTTGATGATCTACATGGCCCTGGTATCCCTTGCCCTGACCGTGGTGGCGGGAACGTTCACGCTCACCGCAGCGTATTACGAAGTCGCGGTGGTGGTCCACATCGGCTTCGCCGCCCTGGCGACGTCCCTGACGCTCGGAGTGCTGTTGCTCGCGGTTCTGGAAGGGGCAGGGAGCAGGTTGGGGATGTGGGTGCCGCAGAGGATTGTGTTCGCGCTCCTGGGCTTGGCGTCGCTGTCGATCGCCGGCGCCGACGGCGTCATCACGATCTACGGAGGTGGAGTCTCCTACGTGGTTGTGATGGCCGAGGTCGGTGTCCTCGCCTACGCGTTCCTGATCCTCGCGTCGGGCGCGCCGATCGGCGTCTGGTTCAGGAGGCGGACCTAGCCGGGTGCGTAACCGGTCGAACGTCGGGGCTCCAAGGCCATTGGCGATGTTGTTCGCGGGGGCGATTGTCGTCCTGCTGGTCGCCGGCCAGGGGGTCGTCCACGCCCAGAGCTCCTCGGTCAACTCAACGACGACGACGTCGACCGGAGGCTTTACGGTGCGACCGGCAACGTTCGACCTCGGTTCCGCGGCGGTCGCGATTCTGGTCTTCGTCCTTCTCGGGCTGGCGGCGGCCCTGGTGCTGATAGCGCGCTGGACTTCGACCAGCACGAGGAGCCGGTGGTGAAAGCACGGGCTCCAGCGAACCTGACGAACAGGATGAAACCAAGAGGAGCGGCAGCAGGAGGAACTTCCTCAAGCTCGTCCTTACGCTGGGGGTGTTCTCGGCGGTGGGTTCCCTGGCGAGCGTCTTCAGGGTGCTCAGCTATGTCCCTCCGCCCCAGGGAGCGACCGGGCCCCTTGCCTGGCCGGTCGTCAAAATCGCGAATGCTTCCTCGCTCGACCCCACGAAGCCTTTGAGGTTCAACTATCCGCTGGTCGACACCCCGTCGGTCCTCGTCAAGGTGGGGGCGCCGGCCGAAAACGGCGTCGGTCCGGACTCTGACATCGTTGCCTTCAGCGACTACTGTCAGCATCTGGGGTGCGTGTACGCGGCCCTCCCGGCCGGCGCTTCGCCCCCCTGCAACTCCTCGTTCAGCGCCCCCTCGCCGCAGGGTTACTGCTGTTGCCATGGTGGGCAGTATGATTTCGCCAATTCAGGGAAGGTCATCGGAGGTCCACCGCCGAGACCCGTCCCACAGGTCACTCTGCGCTACGATGGCACCACCGGAGACATATTCGCCGTCGGCATGGGACCCCCCACGATCTTCGGCCACGGCCCGCCAGGCACGACCGACCCGGCCCAGGTCTTGCTGAATGACCTCACAGGCGGCGATATCGTCACCCAGGACAAGGTGTTCTCCAACTAAGGGGGAGATGATTTGAGCGAGAATCCAGGAAGGAGGATCGTCGAATGGTTCAAGTCGCGTCTCGGGCTGAAGGTGAGTGTCCTCCACCCCGTCCCAGAGTACAGCATGAACCCGTTCTACTGGCTTGGGGCTCTGGCCGTCATGGCGTTCGGGCTCCAGGTCCTCACCGGCCTGCTGATGCTGATCTACTACGTGCCCACCACAGACCAGGCCTACTCGTCAACGCTGTACATCATTCAGTATGTGCCCCTGGGGTGGCTGCTGGAGACGGTGCACCTATACGGAGCCTATGCGATGATACTTCTCGCGTTCCTGCACCTGTTCCGAGGTTACTTCGTCAGTGCCCAGAAGAAGCCGAGAGAGATGATGTGGGTAGTCGGCATGCTGATGGGCTTGCTGGTGGTGGGATTCGGCCTCACGGGATATCTCCTCCCCTGGACCGTGGTCTCCAAGTCGGCCACCGACGTGTCCATCGGGATGCTCGGTTTCCTGCCGGCGCAGATCGGGAGCATCATAACGTTCCTCATCGCCGGGAGCGGGAGCAGCTCGGGGGAACTCACCAGGTTCTTCGACCTGCACATCATAGTCCTGCCGGCGGGGCTTCTCTCCCTTATCGCCCTCAAGCTCTACATGTTCGAGGCGCACGGACCTTCGGAACCCATCGGGGGCGCGAAGAAGACGAAGGAGATCCCGTGGTTCCCGACCGTCTACCTCTACTTCGCGATGGTCGGAAGCGTGTTCGTCGCGTTCATCCTGGTCGTATCGTCTCTCTTCCCCTTTCAACTGCCGGCCGCGTATACGGCGACGGCAGCCGCCAACTACACCCCGCAGCCTGAGTGGTATTTCCTCTGGGTCTACCAGCTCCTGAAGTTCGCCTCCTTCGAAGGGTCGGGCATCTATTACGCGCTGGGACTTGTCACCCTGCTCATCGTCGGGTTCGTCGTCCTCCCGTTCGTCGACAGGACGGGCAGGAGGGATCCGTTCTCGCGACCGCTCTACACGACGGTCGGGCTCATAATGATAGGGGAGCTGCTTGTCATGACGGTATGGGGGTACCTCACTCCTGGGCAGGTGATCCCCGACGTCCAGGCCGTCGAAGTGCTCGGCACGGTGGCCTTGATTGTGGTGGCATCGACCACCTTCGTCTTCAGGGTCCATAGTCGCGAGAAGGCCACGGGGCCCGCTGCTGTAGCAGTCCGGGCTCTGGCGTTGCCTTTCACGAACCGGGCGGTGACGGCCGTCTTCGCGGTTCCGCTCATCGTGGGATCGGTCTGCCTCGCCAACCTCGTGTCCATGCTGTCAGGAGGCCAGTTCAGCATGCCGTTGGTGGGGGTGAACTTGGCCGTGCTTCTGGGGTCGTTCTACGCCATGGCGAGGATGATGCGGAGCCTGACTGTCACGTACAAGAGGGTGAGGCCATGAGTCTGGACGAAGACACTCTGAGATACGGGGTTGAGACCTTGCTGGCGACAGCAGCGGCGATGATCGCCGTCTATCTTTGGTTCGTCGATATATCGACCCTTCAGAGGGTTTTCGGGGCCCTGCTCGGATCAGAGCTGATGATCTTCGCGACCCTGATCTACGTCTACTACAAGCCCACGATGACTGGGCCGAACTCCAAGTGGCTTCTCATGGGCTGCGTCACCGCGGCGGTCTTTCTGCTGATAGCAGTCCAGCTGGGCAGCCACTGAACGGTCCCGCCGGGATTGAAAGGGTTCGTCCGGGGATTGGTCATCCCCTGCACATCCTGACGGCCTGCTGATAGGCCCTCTCGTTGCTGGCCCCACCCCAGACCCCGCCAACCTTGAAGTCGGGCTCTCCGATGATGAGGCCGTCCGACTTGCCGTAGAACTGCTTGACGTTGGCGAGGCTGATGCCGCTTCCCACCAAGACGGGTTTCTCTATGGCGTCTCTGACCTTCTTGAGACGCTCGAGGGTCGGGGGGACAGGGCTCCTCGGGCCGGAA
>DATFYP010000154.1:0-10676 GCA_035314985.1 Nitrososphaerales archaeon | reverse complement strand
GCAGCCGAGACCGTGAACGCTACCGGCCTCCTCGCGAGGACGGAGGGGATATTCGCGGAGCCCGCTTCCGCCTCCGTCGTCGCCTGTCTCCGGTCGGCATTGGAAAGAGGACAGATCAGGCGGGACGACGTGATCGTCTGCGTGATCACCAGCGCGGGACTGAAGGACACCAAGGCGGTGTCACGGTTGGCGAGGTTCGCGAAACCCGTCTCTGTGCGTCAGGACTACACGGTCGCGAGGATTCAGGTCGGGGAGACGAAGCTGGCTCTCCTGCGCTTGCTTGAAGGCAGGAAACGCTACGGGTACGAACTCTGGCAGGGCCTATCGCTCGGCAGAAGGATTACCACGGCAAGTGTCTATCAGCACCTAGGCGAGCTGGAGGAGCTCGCAGTCGCGAGGAAAGCGGGGGTCGTCACTGTCAGGGGGCGCGAGCGCATTCTCTACGAGCTGACGAAGAAAGGGCAGGATCTCCTCCGGGTGGCGGGCGAGGTTGAGAGGGGGGCCGGCATGTGAAAGCGGCATCCCAATGGAACTGCAGCTTGGACCAGTGTACTCAGGCTAGGACCTGAGCGAGGCTCTTCAGCCCGTCCACGATGTAGGAGGGGTGCGCGTCCGAAGGCAGAGGCCCGTCATATCTGTTCACCCACGCCGATGCGATGCCCAGGCTCTGGGTCGGCAGGATGTCGTGGAAGATGCTCTGGGCCACGTGAAGGATCTCATCTCGCTTCGCTCCCGACCTTCTCATGAACGCCTCCCAATGCCCAGGAGCAGGCTTGTAAGAACGGGTGTCCTCGGCCGTGACGTACCCGTCTACCGCAATCCCCGAGTTCCTGATTGTGCCCTCCAGCAGGTCCCTGTCCACGTTGGACAGGATGTGCAGCTTGTACCCTTTCGATCGAAGCTCGGCGAGGGATGACAGAGTGTCTGGGAATAGGGGCCACGATGGCACGGACGCAGCGAAGGCCATTGACCCTGCCGGGTCGAGCTGGATTCCCATCTTCGACGCAACCCTGAGAGCCGAGTTGGAAAGGACCTCCCTGTATTCCTTGTAGCTCTTCTCTTCTTCTTTCTCCGCTTCAACATACGCGGCCAGGAGCCCACCTCTGGCGCCGCCGAGAGCTTCGCCTAGAGCGGCTTCGATCCCCTTCTTCCAGTCGACCAGAGTCCCGTAGCAGTCGAAGGTTAGGTATCTGAAGCTCCTCAGCGGATGGCCCTCCTCAGGGTGATGGCCAGCCAGGCGACCAGGAGTCCAGTGGGCAGCCAGAGGGCCAGGCCTACTTCAGGAAGCAGGAGGGTGATCGTTTCCATGGTGGCCGCGACCAGCAGTATGAGGACGACCCCAAGTAACTCAAGAACGAAGACGGGCGCTTCCCTCCGGAGCCTGTTCCTCCTCCAGGCCACGATGAGCATCGACCCGGAGCATACCGCCAGCGCGTAGGCGGAGAGCTCGACGATGGAGAACGGGAAGAGGAAGAGGGCGACCCCGTAGAAGATCCCCGGGACTCCCCTGGAGAGAGCGAGGACCTGGATCACCTGCCCGGTGTTGAGAATCGAGATGAAGAAGACGAAGGCGCCCGCCCCAGGGATCATCTCCGCCAGCGCCACCTTCACGTTGTTCGAGAAGATGAGTCCGAGAACCGCTGCCGGGGCCCGGTCGGTCGTTGAGTTCTGAAGGCTGTTGGCAGCCTGCTGGAGCCTCTGCTGAGTGGAGGGGTCGATGGGGACCACCATCGCCCCGAAGAACAGGAGGAGTTCGAGGACGAACACCCCGAGGAGGAACAGAAGGCGCCCCCTGTCCACCAGGCCCTCATCTGCGCCCTCTGCTCTGGCAGTCCCTTGGAGGAGTGCTTCATCCGCCACTGACATTCCAGACGCCCACTCCGAGTCCCCTGTTAATGAATCTGCGTGGCTCAGAGCGTGGAGATGAAGAGGCCGGCGACGTAGAGCAGCCCTCCTGCCAGGGCGCCTATTGCCGCCGACTCGAGCCCGGACTTCGGGGTGAAGTTCCTCAGTGTGAAGACCTTGGAACCCAGGATGAAGAGAGCCGCCAACGACAGCGCGGCAGAAGCGGCGAGGGCCGGGAGGTGCGCCAGCCGGAACGCATAGGGAGATAGGGCCACGATTGCGAGCAGAAAGAACGCCACCCCTGCCGAAGCCGACTTGCTGACCGGGTCCGTCCCGAGGTCTTCAATGTAAAGGTGAAGCTCGTGTCTCAGCTGCTCTCTCAGCCACATCTCCTTGTCCTTGACAAGCCTCGCCATGATGACGTCAATCTCCTTCTTGCCGTACCCCTCCTTTTGGAGCAGCGATTCCAGCTCCCCTTTCTCCTCCTCAGGCTCCGTCTCAATCTCCATCCTCTCGCGTTCCATGTCTATCCTCAACGAGTCGATTTCCGCCCTGGCCGATAGGTAGTTGCTGAAGAACATCGAGATCGCGCCGGCCACGGAGAAGGCGAACCCGGCCAACAGTATGGTCTGGAACGATACCCCCGCCCCGTTCAGGGCCGCCGTCATCGCGAGACTCTCGATTGCCCCATCGCTGCCGCCGAGGACGATGCGGTCGAGGACCTTCCTCGCCCGTATGTGCGGGTGCTTCTCCTGGGATGCGACCAGTTTCGGTCGGGATAATCTGGCCGGCCACCGTATTTAGGGGTGACCTTGTGTTTCTCTCTCCACGGCATCTGTTAAACGGCATCCGAATTGACATAGAGTTTTGCCATCTTCCACGCTCCATTTTCTGCCGGCATTTGTCGCCGGGCGCGCCTGCCAATATCATCTATGATTTCGCTTAGCGATGATAAGCGTCCATCATGCGTATGCGTAGTGTTTAAATCCTCATTCCGAGGAGGCGCCGAACATGACCTTAGACGAGAAGCTCCGTTATGGAATGTTGGCCTTGGGCGGCCTTAGCATTGTTTTCGCCGCCTTGGGGATTCACCCGACGCCTCTGGAACCAATCCGAGGCGCAGGGACAAGCTAGATACTTCTAGCTTGTTCCGCCCTTTATTTGTATAATCAGATTATCGAACCTCTGCGCAAGATCTGACGGCTCGAGCCTCCATTTCTTCAGGGCCTGATCGTAGAGCATGTACGGTATGGTGAATGCGACGGACCCAGTCTGGTCTATGGTGAACAGGTTGGCCCTCTCCTTGATGGGGGCCATCATCTCGGACAGCCATTGAATCCCCTCCACCACGAAATCCAGTGGGAAGAAGAATTCAGCGGAGTAGTTCTTGCCGATGGCCTCCGACCACAGGAAGGGGACCTTGTTTGACTCCTGCCTTAGCGAGATCATCTCGTACTCGTTCAGGTCTCTTACCAACAGCTGGAGTGCGAAGTATCTGTGTTGCCTGTGCAGGGCCTTCTCGATCTTGTAGTCGTACTTTGTCCCCATCCAGTTGACCGAGAACCCTTGGAGCAGGTTCCTTGCCTTTATGTGGGCCGAGTAGTGCCAGGCTAGCTTCTTGTAGTTCATGCCCAGCTTGTCTGAAATCTCCTTCAGCGACTTGTTGGCGTCCATCTGAAGCTCCTTGATTACCATTAAATCGACGTAGTCGAACTTGGCCGAGGTCGACGGCTGGCGGCCGGCGGACGCATTGGCCTTGGCGGGCGGGTTCGTCCAGTCGTACTCCCACCTCCCAGTGTCGAAGTCGTAGCACTGCGACTTCATCGGCGTCAAGACTAGCCAATCGAACTCCAGGGCCTCGACCCTGCTGAACATCCCCTTCTCCTTGAGTGATTCGAAGAACCGTTCAATCTCCTCCGTAAGGTCTGCGGGAACGCTGAGGTTGACGACATACTCCCCTCCCGGCAGAGTCCTGGCGAAACTGACTAGGTAACACAATTCGTTCATGGCCGCGAGAATCGCCTGCGCATATTGTCCGTATGCAGGGGCGAAATCGACAACTACGATCATCCTCTTCAGGCCGAGCTTTTCGTGGTCCGCCGCACCCTGAACGGCGAATCCCCTGTTCAGAATCTTCTCCTTGTACCGGTACCTGACCGACTCCTTGAATTGACCCAGTCTGCGCGCTATCTCCGGGATGTCAGGACCTAGCTCATGTAACAGGTCGACAAGTTGGGCCGTTCTCGCATTAACGTCTCTCTTCGTTCCCGTACTTACAATTGCCATCTACTACCCGGCCCGCAGACAACGCATACAGACTTTGCTTTTAAACCATGCTGATTCTGAATATATGTTTTCTCCTCAATCGAGTTAAAATCAGAACCAAGCGGCCTTTGGGAAGCCCGAATAGCGCCCACGGGCTGAACCAGAGCTGCGAGCAGTCATTTCTGTGACGGCCGGGAGCGCCTTTGCAAGGGCACGGCGCAACCTTTTATCCACGAGAGAGGGCGCCCACGTTTCGGATGTCGCTCAAGGACCGCAGGGGCGAATACTCCTGGCCGAAGACCCGGGCTGCCAGCGTTCAACTGATGACCGACAAGAAGTCGTACTCGATCGGCGACGCTGTGAAGGTCAGCCTGGGGTTCAGAATCGTCGGAGGCCTTCGCGAAGCTTTCCACCCTGATGTGTGGACAGTCTCTTGGGAAGACTTCGACAAGATCCTTAGGCTCACGATTCGGATGTCCATGGGGATCAAGAGGGGGCTCGGCACTCGAAAGCTGGCGGAGATCAAGAAAGAAGTGAGGAAAGCGAGCTTCTACTGGTCGCGAGACCCTGACCTGCCATACCGGATCTGGGCGATGATAATCCCAGAGGACGGCGGACCCCCAAGGATACCGACCAGCGTCGAAGACGCTCAGAAGGAGATGCTCGACGTGGGAAAGACCTTCGAGTTCTCCGCCTCGGAGCTGGGGGCGGGAAAGCACACGCTCGTGGGGGAGGTCCATGCAAAATGGGGGCGGAGAAGCTTCATAGAGAAAGGCGAGGTCTCGTCAAAGTCCCGACAGCTGGTGATCAGCGTCGAGTAGCGAAGGCTGGTTGGCCGAGGTGGCCTGGGCCGCCGACTATGTCTTCGTCGGCTCAGACACGTCCGGGCACTCTATCGTGTATGACTCCTCCGAGGGGGTGATGAAGGGCATGAGCCCCATGCGCGCGGTCCTGACTTCCCTCGGCGCCTGCACGGCCATGGACATAGTCGCGATCCTCAAGAAGAGGAAGCAGAAGCTCACTTCACTGAAGGTACTGTTGAAGGGCGACCGGCCCAAATACGGACTTCCAAAGTCCTGGACTGCGATTCAGATCAAGTATGTACTGGCCGGAGAGAGGCTCCAGAAGAAGCATGTCGAAGAGGCCATCAGGGACAGCACCGAGAAGTACTGCAGCGTAGGAGCGTCGCTGAAGGCGAAGATAACCCACTCCTACGAGATAGTCGGCTAGACAGTGAGCACGATCTTCCCGAAGTGCTCGCTCTTCTCCAGCTTCGTTTCCGCGTCCGCCGCCTTGACGAGCGGGAACGTGCTGTCGACGACCGGCCTCAGCTTGCCCGCCCTGAAGAGTTCAACGACCCTTAGCAGCTCTCCCTTCCCCGACATGAAGCTCCCGTAGATCGTGAGCTCCTTGTTGTAGACGTACCTCAGGTCGGTCGCGACCTCGGCGCCGGTCGTCGCGCCGCAGACGACGAGCCTCCCCCCCTTCGCCAGCGCCTTGACGCTGGATTCCCAGGTGGCCTTCCCCACGTGCTCTACCACCACGTCCACCCCTCGCTTGCCCGTGATCCTCCTGACCTCGGCCAGGATGTCCTGCCTGTAGTGGTCGATCACGTGGTCGGCGCCGAGCCTCGAGGCCTTCTCCATCTTCGACGGGTCCCCCGCAGTCGCGATCACCTGGGCGCCGTGGAGCTTCGCCACCTGGATGGCTGCGACCCCGACACCGGAATTCGCCCCGAGGACAAGGACCGTGTCTCCCGCCCCCGTCCCCGCCTTCGTGACCACCATGTGGTATGCGGTCAGGAAGACCAGCGGGAACGAAGCCGCGTCGACGAAGCTCATGGCCTCGGGCTTTCTGATCAGGTTCGTCCTCGGGACCTTGACCAGCTCCCCCATGCCGCCGTCGACCCCGTACCCCAGTATCGTGTACTGCCTGCACTGGTCGTCCTTTCCCGACAGGCACTTCTCGCACCTCCCGCACCCGATCCCCGGGCTGACCACGACCTCGTCCCCTTTCCCGAACTCCTTCTCCTCATGGGGGACCCACTCCACCACCCCCGCCACGTCGCACCCCGAAACGTGAGGGAGGGGGATCTCCACGTTGGGTAGGCCGTTCCTCGCCCACAGGTCAAGGTGATTGAGCGCGCACGCCCTGACCCTGACCAGCGCCTCGTCGCTGCTGGGCGCCGGGTCGGGCGCCTCCTCGTACTGAAGCACTTCCGGCCCGCCGTGCCTGTGGAACCTGACCGCTTTCACGGTCGGTTGGCGCTTCGGGGGCTCTTTTTACGTTTCCGTGGGAACACTTTCACTGCACCCTCTTCCTATCGTTCTATGTATCGTAGTATCACGGTTATATAGCGAAAATCTGCTTTCGACTGAATCGCCTTGCCCCCTCCGCGTTCCGTCTTCAAGGACGAAAGCCTTCTCTTCCCGGAACACCTGCCCCACCAGATCCCTCACCGTGACGCCCAGCTGAAGGCGCTCGAGCTCTACTTCCAGAGCGTGGTCCAGAACGCGCCGAGAGCCAGCCAGAACGTGATGCTTTCAGGCCCCGTGGGGACCGGCAAGACCCTGCTCGCGAAGAAGCTCGGCGAGTCGCTCCAGAAGAAGGCGGCCCTGTACGGCAACCTGGTGAAGATGCTGCACGTGAACTGCAGGATCGACAGGTCTCTCCAGGCTGTGATGGTCAAGGCGCTGAGCTCGCTCGGGCAGAACTACCCGTCGCGCGGGTACAGCTTCGAGGAGCTGCTGTCTGCCCTGGTCGACGAGCTGAGGAGCAACCGCATGCACCTGGTCATAGCCTTCGACGAAGTCGACTCGCTCATAACGGCCGACCCTTCGTCCCTCTACACGATAACGAGGCTCAGAGAAGTGTCCCAGGGGAACCAGGTCTTCTCGTCCCTTTTGATCTCAAAGACCCTCGACTACCTGAAGGCGGTGGACCTGAGCACCCTGAGCTCGGTCCAGTGGAACACGATCGCCCTGGACCCGTACTCCGGGCCGCAGCTGCTGGACATCATCACCTCCAGGGGCGAGGCCTTCAACGACGGCTGCCTCAGCGACAGCTGCATGCAGCTGGCGGCGGACATAGCGAGCCTGTACGGCGACGCCCGGTACGCCCTCGACCTGGTCTACAGGGCCGGGAAGCTCGCCGACGTGTCCGAGTCGCCGCGCATCCTCCCGGAGCACATCAGGTCTGCCAAGGCCTCGCTTCCCCCGCAGTTCAGGAAGGAGGAGCTGAGCTACCTGAGCAGGCACCAGAGGCTCATACTGCTGGCCGTTTCGAACCTGCTGAAGAAGGGGGACTCGACGTCGGTCACCATAGGGGAGGTGGAGAAGAGCTACGGCGTCCTGTGCGAAGGCATGGGGACGAGCCCCAACCATCACACTCAGGTGTGGAACGACGTCAACGAGCTCTCCAGGAAGGGCATCATCGAGACCCAAATCTCGGGCAGGGGGATGAGGGGCAGGACGACGCTGGTCGGGCTGTCGCTGGTCTCGGCCAAGGAGCTGATCGGGGAGCTCGAAAAGGGGATGGTCGCCGACGTTAGAAGTTGAGGAGCTGTTCTCCTCCTACGGGAGGACGAAGGTCCTCCGCGTGATGCTGGAGAGCGGGGAGCTCAACATATCGGAGATAACCCGCAGGTCCGGGCTCTCCCACACGTCCGCGGCCCAGCACCTGGAGTTCCTGGCGAAGTCGGGGATACTCGCCGAAAAGAGATTCAACAGGATAAGGATCTTCAGAGTGGAGCACTCGAGTCCGCTGGTCGGGGCCCTGAGCAGGTTCTTCTCCGACTGGAGGAACCTGGAAGAGTACCCGCTTCAGCGGTCGTTCGACTGAGCCCTCGGCGCTCGCCCCGCCTCCTTCGCAACGAAGAGGGCGTAGTTCTCTTCGAGGTTCAGGCTCTTCACGAGCGCGTCCCTGAACCCCCCGTCTCTGCAGAGCAGCATCAGGTACGGAATGTCCTCCACCAGCGCCCCCTTCCTGCTGATGCCAGTCCTCTTGCCGACCAGGCCTGCGATGTCCTTCAGCTTCTTGGAGTCGTTCCATATCCTCAGCTGCAGCGGCCACGGGACTCCCTCCTGCGAGTAGCTTACCCCGCCGTCCCCCAGCGCCTCCCTCAGGTCCGAGGCCAGCATGGGGTCGAGGTAGCGCAGCAGCCTCCAGTCGCGCCCGCGGACCATCCTCCCGACCAGGACGTCGACTCTCGAAAGGACGTCGAGCGCCTTCGCCTTCCGCTCCTCGTGAATCCTCGACTTCAGGACGCTGGCGGTCAGGTCGCGGACCTTCTCCCCTGGCTGCCCCGGGTAGCCCCGGAGCGCCTTCAGGGCGGCTCTGTAGCCGGCCGCTCCGAAGAACAGGTTGAGGGACTGGGAAGCGGTCATCTCCTCGTCCTTGGTCCCAGGCGCGCCCCCCTGCAGGGAGTTTATCGCCGCCCTCATGTCGCCGTTGGCCGAGGCAGAGACCGCCGCCAGCTCCTGCTCTGAGATCTGTAGCTTCTCCTTCCGGGCGATTCCCCCGAGATGCTCCATTAGCTGACCCTCCGTCGGCCTGACGAAGAGGTAGCTCGTGGCAACGGACGAGAGCTTCTTCACGACCTCAGAGTCGGGATTGTTCGCCGCCATGACGATGGGATTGATGCTCCTGCGGACAGACTCCCTGATGAAGTCGACCGCCCCGAAGTCCGTCCTCCCCGAGAGCCCGTCCACTTCGTCAAGGAATATCAGAGTCTTCTCTCCAAGCAGGTTCGTGCTCAGGAGCGCCTCCCCCAGCTTCGCTTCCAGCATGACCTTCGTCCTCCTGTCGCTCGCGTTGAGCTGAACCAGGTTGAAGCCGAGCTTCCTGGCGGCCAGCTGTACGGTCGTCGTCTTCCCGATCCCAGGGGGGCCCAGCAGGATTACCGCCTTCCCCCCCTTCTTCCACTTGCTCAGCCATGAAACAAGCTTGGCCCTCACTTCGTCGTTCCCGACCATCTCTTCCATCCGCTTCGGCCTGTAGGCTTCGCTCCACATCCTACAGCCCGCCTCCGACGAAGACCAGCAGCCCAGCCAGCATGCCCAGCAGCGCGACCCCCTTCACCCTGTGCGCGTTCGAGGGGTCCCGGTTCCGGATGATGGACGCCGCCAGATAGACGAAGATCGCATCGGGGACGACGACCCCGTAGGTGTACAGAAGGTTCGCGAGCCCGGCGACGAGGGGAACCCAGCTCGTCACCACCGCTAGAAGGAAGAACGCGGCCCCGGTTGCGGCAGCGGCCTTCATCCCCCTCGCCCTGGCCACCGAGTTGATGCCCCTCTTTTCGTCCCCCTGCACATCCGCCATCGCCTTGACCACCTCCCTCCCCGTCCCTGCGAGGAACGCAGTGAGCGCCATCAGCAGGAGGAGCGAGCTCAGGATCATCCCACCCGAGATGATTCCCCCGTAGACGAACGGGATGGCGAGAGACGACGCGACGATGAGGTTGCCAGCCAACCCCTGCTTCTTTGCGCTGTGGCTGTAGATCCATGAGAGGAGGGCATAGGCTGCAGCGACCGCCACTGCGGCAGCGCTGAGGGTGAGCACTGAGAAGGCCATCCCCGCCAACAGGGCCAGGACCGACAGCCTGTTGGCCGTCTGGGGGGTCATCCTCCCGCTTGGGATCGGCCGCCCCGGCTGGTTCACCCTGTCGACTTCGGCGTCGTAGATGTCGTTGATTGCCATCGAGTATGCGCAGATGAAGAAGCCCGTGAGGAAGCCCAGGGCGCTCTGCGTGGCCGACACGGTTGCGGGCTTCGACACGAACTCCCCCACGATCACCGCGAAGCCTATCATCGCGCAGTTGACTGGGCGAATGATCTCGAGTCCGGCTCGCAGGCTCATCGTCCCACTCAGAATCTTGCCCTGCTTACCTTGTAGTAGATGACTTCGCCCCGCCGTTCGATCACGGCTATGATGGCTTCCTTCCCCATCTTCGCCATCTCCTTGACGGAGAGCTGCAGGTCGTCGACTCTTTTCTCGATCCCCTCGTCAAGGGCGAACACGACGTACTTCGCGGGCTTCTTCGGGTAGTCCCCCCGCTCGTAGACCCGCAGGTCGGTGCCGAAGCCGAACCCTTCTCTGACCACGTACCCCCTGCTGCGGAGGTCGCGGTAGATCATGAACTTCGTCCATGCGTCGCTCGCCTGTTTCTGGGTGATCTCGGCCATCTTCGCAAACGGGACCGCCCTCCCAGAGCGGTCCTTGAGCTCTAGCCTCCCGGAATGGGCGAGGTACAGCGCTTCGTAGTCCCTCAGGACGAGCCTGTCGCCCTCCCTGTTCCCGTAGCCGACCTCCTCGAGCTCGCCGAACCTGTCCTTGTCCGAGACTTCGACCGCTCCCTCCGAGACCACGCCGTGCATCGGGGGCGTCTCCTTCTCTTCAGGCGCAGGTGTCTCCATCCGGATTCCGTTCCGATTCGGCTCCGACACCGTATATGAAGATTCCAGGCGCAATCCTTTTCTGACGACGCGCCCGGTTTGACACAGTGGCCGGCTTCTTCACGCGCAGGACAGTCACTTGGAGCGACGGGACCGTCAGGATGATCGATC
>DATFYP010000153.1:0-41798 GCA_035314985.1 Nitrososphaerales archaeon | reverse complement strand
GCTTCTTTGGGATGCTGGCAAGTCCCACAGAGCGCAATGCTCTCGGCTCGCTGAACCATAGTAGAAAAGTGCCGCGAATTCTATTAAGTGCTTGTGGATTTCGAATTCTACTCACAACTTCACTTCAGCAGGACTCCAGATTGAAACTGTTCGGCTTGCGCCCCGGAGCCCTTGGTAATCGATAACCCACTTTCAACCAAGCCCCAGACGTCTCCTGGAGACGGATGGCCGACGAATCCCCGATGACCATTCTCCCGTCAGCGGACTATCGAGACTGGACATGGGGCTCTGATCTGGCTATCATGACCGACGCTCGCCTCCTCGGTCTCAATCTTGAGAATCATCACGCAGCATAAATAACATGGTCGCCCCCGAACAGGTTAGGCAGCTTCATGAACACAAGCGTATTGACAGTGGCGGCTATGATAGTACTCCTCTCAATAGGCATCGGAATCGGATGGGGGTTCCAGAGCACGGTGGTCCCCACGCCGTCGGCGATTACCGTAACCGCCACCCAGACTTTGACGACTACGCAGGCATCGAGCTCAAACCAAGGGCCCTATGTACTGACGCTCGTCCTGACGACGGGGAGCATCTACAACTCCACCGTCGGCGACCAGCCCGCCTTCTTCGTCCTCACGCCCCATGGACTGGAGTCGAGTGCCAACATAGTCCTCCCTGCAGGCAGGCTGATTGAGCTTGTCATAGTGAACTACGACGATGGGAACGCCACCTTGGAAAGCCCTCAGTACGCGAACGTCCAAGGAACAGTGAACGGGACCATCACTTACGCCAATAATGACAACGTCAACTCATCACAAGGCGCGAAGGGCATGGTCGTCAAAGGAGGAGAGACGGTCTCGAGCGTCCCGCTCGGCGACATAGCTCACACCTTCACCATCCCCTCACTCGGCATCAACATTCCCGTGCCAGTCTCTTCGACGGTGACGGCGTTCATCAAGATAGACAAGGCGGGAACCTACACCTGGTTCTGCGAAACCACATGCGGTAGCGGGGACACAGGCCTTGAAGGTGCGATGTCTACACCCGGATGGATGACCGGCGACGTAGTGGTCTCTTGAGTCAAGAGAGAGCCAATAAGACGCCGGCTGTCGGGGCCTGTCGCCGATGAGCCGGGACGAGAAGGTGGAGGCCCACGACGAGCATAAGGATGAGGAACAGAGCTCTCGAAGGAACTTCCTGAAGTGGTCCCTCGGTGTCGGTCTGGCCCTCATGGTAGCAGGAATCGCTGCCGTGACGAAGTCGCTCTGGACCCCGGGTGTGGGCTCCTCGGGCTCAGCCACCGGCGGGACCGGATTCCCAAGGTTCAAGGTCGCGAACATCTCTTCCCTCCAGCTGAGCGCTCCGCTGATTTTCAACTATCCTCTCGATGACCAACCAAACGTCCTTGTGAAGATAGGCGAGAGGGCAGCGGGGGGTGTCGGGCCTGGCGGGGACATCATAGCGTTCAGCATCGTCTGCCAACACCTGGGGTGCGTCGTCGGATTTCAGCCGCAAGGGGCGTCGCCTTCGTGCAACCCCTCGTTCAGGGCGCCCGGGCCGGTCGGATACTGTTGTTGCCACGGCAGTGCATACGACTTCGCTAACGGCGCAAAGGTGGTGGGAGGCCCGTCGCCCCGGCCACTGCCTCAGGTCATCCTGCATGTCGACGAGCCGACGGGGGACATCTACGCGGTAGGGATGGGTCCGCCAACGGTCTTCGGATTCAACACTGGATCATCCGACGTTTCCCACGACCTCCAGGGCGGGAGTCCGGTGAGCTAGCGGTTGACGGAAGCAAGGGACGACGAGGGAAGGGTGGCCCGCCTGGCGCGGTGGTTCGACGCACGACTGGGGCTCTCATACCAGTTTCTGAGGCCAGCTCCGCAGTATGCGATCAATCCCTTCTATTGGCTGGGTGCCCTCGCAGTAGTCGCCTTCGTAATTCAGGCGGTGACGGGGATGCTGATGATGCTCTACTACGTCCCCGACCCATCTGAGGCGTACTCGTCCACCCAGTTCATCTTCCAGAGCGTCAGCTACGGCCAGTTCCTCGAGAGCGTCCACCTCTACACAGCCTACGCAATGATCATGCTTGTCTTCATGCACATGATGAGGGGCTACTTCGTCTCCGTCCACAAGAAGCCGAGAGAGATCATGTGGATGACTGGCATGCTCATGGGCTTCGTGACACTCGGCCTCGGCTTCACCGGATATCTGCTACCCTGGACGGTGATCTCGAAGTCCGCCACAGATGTGGGTACGGGAATGATCTCAGCACTCCCTCAGCCTGTGTCCTCCTTCCTCTCATTCCTCATAGCCGGAGGGGGTGGAGACTCCGCAGAGTTGCTGCGTTTCTTTGACTTGCACGTAGTAGTGCTCCCGGCCATCCTGCTCGTCCTCCTCGTCGTCAAGATGTTCATGCTGGAAGCCCACGGGATTTCGGAGCCCGTCACAGGCCCCGAACCAGTTCCCGAGGCGAAGAAGAGGCTGATACCAATCTTCCCTGACGTCTCGTTCTACCTTGTCGAACTGGCGGCGCTGTTCGGCGCGGCGATGCTAGTGATTTCTGCGGTGTTCCCTCCATCGCTCCCGCCAGAATACTCGGCCGCGGCGGCGTCACAGTACGTGGCTCAGCCTGACTGGTATTTTCTCTGGATCTACCAGATCCTGAAGATCTCCTTCTTCGAAGCGAATGGCCCGCTGGGAGCGTACGGGCTCCCAGTGGCGCTTACAGTGGTGACTCTGATCTTCGTCTTGCTCCTCCTCCTGCCATTCTTGGATAGAGGCGAGAGCAAGAGGCTGAGCAGGAGGCGAGTGTTCGTCACCCTGGGAGCCATCTTCATGGTCGAAATAGCGGTGCTCACGATTTGGGGATACCTGACCCCCGGCCGGGCAATCCCCGACGAGCAGGCAGCGGTGGTGCTGGGCGGGGCCGCGGTCGCGACGATCGTAATCTCTCTGATGTCCTACAGACTCCTCTTCGGGAGGCTCGGGAAGAGGGTCTCGAGCGGCGTCGCGCCGGTCGTGCCGCCGGTCGGGTCGACAGGAATCTGGGCGACGGCAGCGATTGTCCTCCTGTTGGCGCTAAGCACTCTCGCGATGGGGAACGCCGTTGGGGCCCTCGCCAGGGTGGTCCTTCAGGGACCCAGCATGGGAGGGCTTGGGTACTTCGCGCTCTCCGCCGCAGCGATGTCTCTTGGGGTCGTCGGGACGGTCTACCTCCTGTACAGGCTCGACCTGGGGGCGGGGGCGGTGAAGAGGCGGGTCAAAGCACTCGAGGTGGGTTGGAGAGAATGAAACCGTCCGACGATTGGGGGAAGGTTCGGATGCTCGTCGTATTGTTCCTCGTCCTTCAACTCGTTTCCACGGTCCTCGTTTGGTCCCTCAATCCAGTAGGCCCGAGAGCCGAATCGGAGTTCGCCCTGCTGCTCGCCGCTGATTTGGTCGCCTTCTCAGTGGTTTCACACATCGCCATGGCGGGGAACAGGGGAGAACGAATTCGTGGAGGATTCGTCCTCGGAGGGTCGGCAGCCGCCTTGCTGCTGATGTTCTTAGTGCTCATCGTATAGACGGTTCAAGACGGACCGCCGGCCCCAGTGAGCATCCGCCAACAACTACACGGCCTGTGGTTTCTTGCGCTTGGTGAAGGGGACCATCGTCGGCGTTTCATCACAGTACTTCCTGTAGGCTTCGCCGAAGAGCGCATTCAGCTCCCTCTCCTCGAAGGGAATCAGCAAGAGCCTGAACCAGAGCAGGACCGCCAGCGTCGCGACGAAGACGAAGGTTAGGGAACTCAGGACGGCCCAGCCGAGCACCATGACGACGACCCCGGAGTAGAGCGGGTGCCTCACATACCTCTGCGGTCCGCTGACCACCAGGGGCTCGGTCCGCTCAGAACGCTCGGCGATCGGGGTCCGCCTGAGAATCTTCGTGAACGTCACAGAGGTTGATACCATCACGTTTGCCGGGCCTCTGTATCTGAACAGCCACCCCATCACTCCCACCCCCGCCAGCACAATCGCGCCCCCGGCAGCCCTGACGGGAATCGGCAGACCCAACGAGCGTGGGAGGCCGAGGAGCGTCGTCACGAGGAGGGAGACGCCGAACAGAAACAGGATGACGGCCGTGATGAGAGGAACGGCCAGTGCGGCGGCTTTCCCCACCCTTTGTTCTGACATCTTTCAGAGAGCACTGCGGCAAGTTATTTGTTGTTTGCGCGTCTCAGACAGCCAGGGATTTCGACGTCCACCAGCTTCAGCATTGGCGCAATCGAATTTCCTCTCCCATCGGGCGCCGGTTTATCTTCCACTGCTACCTCAGACTGGCCCAGGGTCGAGAGGGAACTTGCGGGCAACTATGAGACCGGCGAACCTCTCCGAGGTCGAAAGAGTCGTCTCTCTCTGGAAAGAGTTCATGAACGACCCTTCGGCCATAGACGAGCCCATCCCTGCCCACGAAGAGAACGCGAAGAAGCAAGTGCAGCTAGTCGAGGAGCTGATCAGGGAGGACCCAAGGCAAGTCCTGGTCGCAGAGGAGGGCGGAGAGCTCGTTGGCTACATGCTCTACCGAAGAGACCAGAAGACCGCGCTTGAAATGAAGCACAAGATGAGCTACATCTACGACCTCTACGTCAGGCCGGGTTCCCGGCGCCAAGGCGTGGGGGGAAGCCTTCTCCAGGCCTGCTTGGACGACCTTCGCGCTGCCGGGCCGCACCAGATCAGGCTGAACGTCTGGACGAGGAACGAGAACGCGATTCGGCTCTACAGGAAGATGGGTTTCAGGGACCACCTGATGGTCATGAGGGCCGACACAGGTCCACCGGGGACCTGAGCGAACTTCCACACGTTCCAGCTCACGTGTCCCCTATGGTCCCCAGCCAACATCTTCAGTCCTCTCCCAGCTCAAACTTATTGTACTCGCGCCCCCGATAGAGTCAAAATCTACCCTCGTAAGTCAAAACTTATAACCTCCCCTTACCTAGGGGGTGTCAAGGGAGTTTTACTTTGAGCAGCGACTACGACGACATGCGCGACGAACTCCGCGAGGAGATAAAGTCCCTCAAGAGCGAGATAAAACGCCAGGTGGCGGAAGCCCTTGAGGACTCGAGGGGAGGCTCGATCAGGGTTGACCTCCACAGGGACGACGTAGCCCAGACGGAGCCTTCCTTCGTCGTCGTGAAGGACCTGGTCCGGCAGATTCGGGACGACGTAAAGTCTAGCCTTGCCACCCGGGGCGAAGTGGCGGTCGACGAGCTGGTAGAGGGGATGCCAGAGGCAAAGGCGGCCGAGCTCCTGAAGTCCCTGGCGAACACCGACAGGCTGAAGATAGCCAAGCTTCTCTATTTGTCGAGGAGGACCTTCTCCGACTTCAAGACCGCGACCGGCCTCGAAGGCGGTTCGGTCAGCCACCACCTGAAGAGCCTCCTGGACTTGGGGCTGGTCTCCCACGGCGACGAGGGAGGTTACGAGCTCACCAGGAGGGGGAGGGTGCTCGTTCGGACGCTTGCGCTGATGAACGAGGCGCTTGGAGGGGAAAAGGTTGATTGAGATAGGCCGCGAGCCGCGGATGACCTCGGCATTCAGGAGACTCTCCGAGGTGATGGGCGGCATGGCAGCGATAGTGCTGCTCGTCTGGCTGATCAGGGGTCTGGTGGGAATCCAACCCTATTCGCTGTACCTCCTGTTGGCGGGCTTCGGGTTCATCTTACTGGGCCGCGTCTTCGACACTAAGACGAACGCTGGCGCAGGCAGGGCTGCCTCCAGCTTCCTTTGGAACCTTACCGCAGTTTCGATCATCGCCATCCTACTGATCTGGTTCCTGGGTTGGATAGCCGGCATCCAGTCGGACACGCTTCCCCCAGTGATCTCGAGCAAGGTCCCTGACCTCGTAGTAGCAGCAGTCGTAACCGGCCTTGGGGCCTACGCGGCGGGCAAGCTCAGCCGGGGAGCAAGATACGCGACTGCGTCGCAACCCGCCTTCGTCGTTCACGAAGGGAAAGGGCCATCTATGGGCGAAGCCAAACTCTCCGTCAAACACGACACCGTGGGTCTGCCAATCAAACGCTCCGGGCTCACCTTCGGCTGCGTCCTGCTTGGGGACGTCTCGGCATCATTCGAGACTCCGATGGGCATGGTAAGCGCCTCGCTCGGGAGTCCCGTCACCACAATGGGGATTCCGTTCCAAGGGAGCAGAATCGGGGATGCTGAGGCCGTCAAGATTACGGGCAAGACCCCGAAACAGCTTGCGACCGAGACCGAAGTCGACCCAACTGTCAGATTCAGGCGGCACGAATGGGGACGCCGCGGCCACTACGAGGGCGTCGACTTGCCCTTCATCCACGTGCACGAAGATGGCGTCGAGGAAGTGGTGGAGGTCGGGCCGATTAAGGTGAGGGAGGGCCCCGGCGGCGGGCACGTGAAGCTGGGCCCCTTCGAGTTCGACTCGGAAGGCAAACCGGACTACTACGGCAGGTGGATTGCAAAGGGGGCGGGGGACTCGTACGCCAGGAGGGACGGCCGCGAAGTCTCGGCGAAGTGGAACGGGAGCTCGCTCTCGCTGGACGGGAACTCGATGACCCTGACGGTCGGGTCCGACAGCTTCTCCTACTCCCCCACCGAGGTCAAGACCTCCTCTCCTCTCCACACCCTCCGGGTCACACAAGACAAGGTCACCTTGGACACGCGGAAGTTCACCCTGAACATCTCCGGGGACAAGGTCATCCTGAGGAAGGAGGACAAGACGACTAGCACCGACTCGAAGGCACTGGCCGGCGACCTCCGGACGCTTCTGACCGAGACGGCGAAGAGCCAGGTCAGGGACGTGATGGAAGGAATCCCCCTCGACCTCAGCGAGATGCTCACCAGCACGGAGGAGGTTCTTTCGAAGCATGGCTGAAGCGGTTGAAGTGGAGGCGCTCTCTAAGGTCTACAAGAGCGGCACCCAGGCTCTCAACGGCGTCACTCTGAACGCCGACAGAGGCCAACTCCTCACCGTCATCGGGAGGAACGGGGCAGGCAAGACTACCATGGTCCGCATCCTGACCACCCAGCTGGCGCCCAGCTCGGGCTCGGCGAGAATCATGGGGTTCGACGTCGTCGAGGAGCCGGCGAAGGTGAGGCCGCACATCGCCCTCGTCCCCCAGGAAGCCCAGACCAACCAGTCGATGTCGCCGTGGGATTACGTGTACTACCTCACGAAGCTAGAGGGGTTCTCCTCGACTGAAGCGAAGTCGAGGTCGGTCGACGCGCTCAACCAGGTGGGCCTCGACGGCATAGCCCGCAAGCCGTGCTACTCCCTCTCGGGGGGCGAGAGGAGGCGCGCAATTGTGGCGGCCGCCATAGCCTCGAACGCCGAAGTGCTCTTCTTGGACGAACCCACGACCGGCCTCGACCCGATAATCAGGAGGCAGATCTGGGCCTCGCTCAGGAATATGGTCGAGAAGGGGCGGACGATTGTGCTCACTACGCACCTCATGGAGGAAGCGGAGATGGTCTCGGACAAGATAGCCGTGGTGGACCACGGGATGCTGGTTGCATCCGGGACGCCGAACGAGATCAAGGGGAGGGTCAAGGCGAAGGCCAGGGTCGTGCTCAAGGGGAGCGGGGGAGACGGCTTCAGTTCGTACGGCGAGCTGGTCAGGCTCGGAGACAGGGAGATCCTCTACCTCGACCGTCCCGAGGACGCCAACGAAATCATCTCCGCATCCCTCTCCAGAGGGCTGAGCGCGGAGGTGTCGCCCGTCACGCTGGAGGACGTGTTCTACAAGCTGCTCGGAGGCCAGACGGAGTGAAGACCTTCTCGGACGCCTGGACCATAGCGAAGATGAAGTCGATTCCCGACATGAAACGGAATCCCCTCACGATTGCCATCCTGCTCCTTCTGACAGGCGGTATGCCTCTCACCTTCGTCTATATGTTCGGGGGCGCCGCGAACCTTCCAGGGGGGCTGGTGGGGGCCTTCGTCTCGTCCGCCCCGGCTTTGGCCCTCTTCGCCAGCGCCCAAGACATCAACTTCGACAACTACACCAAACTGAGGCAGATCTTCGTCTCGAAGCCGATACGGCCCGTCTCATACGTCCTCGGTACGTCGCTGTCTTCCCTGATCTATTCGGCCCCCGGCGTCGTTCTGTTCGGGGCGCTGCTCCTGCAGAGGGGGCTCTTCACGCCGGCGACGGCCGTGGTGGCAGTCGGGGCCATGCTGCTGGGCTGGGTGGTCGTCAGCTCCATGGGCTTCATTGTCTCCGGATACCTGATCAACGCGAGCCCGTACAGCATGAACGCAATCATCAACATCTTCGCGTTCGGCATGGCGTACCTCACGCCGGTCTATTACCCCGCGAGCGCCCTCGGAAGCTTCGCCTGGCTCTCGGTCCTCACCCCGATCTCCGCGGCGGCTAACATCGTGCGGACCTTGGGAGGGCTCGCCCCGATGGACGGCCTGACCGTTCTGAGCCTGGCGATACTGGTGGTGGAGGGGCTGCTCTTCACTCTCGTCTTCGTCGCGCGGTCCCGCTGGAGAGAGGAATAGCTGGCCGGCATCCGCATCTGACAAGATAGTCCTTAAGACCCACCGACGTCCAATCCGCAATCAATGTCCTTCTCCGCCGAAGCCGCGTGGGCGCGGGCCAAGACGCTCGCCCCGTTTCCGGCGGCGTTGGACTCATACTACCAGGACATCCTTTCACAGTACGGAGCCGCCTACAACCTGGCCTCGAAGGCGCGGTCCAAGGGGATGGACCCCAAGCAGACGGTCGAGTCGAAGACCGTCTTCGACCTGGCCGACCGGGTGAACCAGATGCTCGGCCTCGACCAGTTCGAGAACCTGGCCGACAGGCTGAGGGAGCTGCTGAAGTCGACGACAAAGGAAAAGGCGGCGCTGACGATCTCACAGGAGATCGCCCTCGGCCGGTTCGGCACCCTCGACAAGCAGAGGGCCTTGGACTACGGCGTCCGCGCCGGCCTGGCCGTGATGACCGACGGGGTCACCGTCGCCCCCATAGAGGGGATATTCGACGTCTCGATCAAGCAGAACGACGACAACAGCGAGTACGCCTCTATCTCCTACGCGGGGCCGATGCGCTCGGCCGGAGGGACAGAGGCGGGGTTCTCCCTCGTGATAGCTGACGTCACGGCGAAGAAGCTGGGACTGGCCAACTACCACGCGAGGCAGGAGGAGATAGACAGGTACGCCGAGGAGCTCAGGGTCTATGAAAGGGAGGTCGGGAACTTCCAGTACAAGGTCACCGACGAGGACATCAGGCGGACCATCTCCAACCTGCCGGTCGAAATCGACGGGGTCGAAACGGACCCGGTCGAGGTCGTGGTCCACAGGAACCTGAAGCGAGTCAGCACCGACCGGATGAGGGGAGGGGCCCTCCGGGTGCTCAACGACGGCGTGATTGGACGGGCTCACAAGCTCGAAAAGAAGCTTGCCAGCCTCAACATCACCGGGTGGGAATGGCTCGCCCAGCTCAAGGGGGGCACCCAGCAGTCCACGAACGAGACCGAGCAGGCCGGGGCGCACTTCGAAGATGTCATCTCCGGGAGGGCGGTGCTTTCGATGCCGCGCAGGAGGGGCGGCCTGAGGCTGCGCTACGGCAGGTCGATCAACACCGGTCTCTCCACAATCGGAATCCACCCGGCGCTGACGACCCTTCTGGAGTACCCTGTCGTCCCCGGGACGCAGGTGAAGGTGGACCTTCCAGGCAAGGCCGCTACAATCGCCTTCGTCGACTCTATCGAAGGCCCGACAGCGTTGTTCAAGGACGGAAGCATCAGGCGGGTGACCTCCATCGCAGAAGCTGAGCGCCTCAGGGACGACCTGGTGAGGATCGTCGACCTCGGGGACGCGCTCATAAGCTACGGTGACTTCCTGGAGAACAACAGGGGCCTCCTCCCTTCGCCCTACGTCAGCGAGTGGTGGGTCCAGGACCTGACCCGGGCCCTGTCCGTCCCCAGCGCCGTTGAAAGCCTCTCGGCCTCAGGGATCTCCGCCGCCAGAGTATCCGAAATCAGCTCCTCGTGGTCTGCGGCACCACCGACTGCAGGCGAAGCGCTCGTCCTATCAAAGGCGTTCGGCGTACCGCTCCACCCATCATTCACCCCGAGGTTCGACCGGATCACCCCCGCCGAGATTTGGGAGCTGCGGGGCAGAAGCAGGCTCGAAGGGCGTGACGTGGTCGTCGACGTCACATCTCCCCAGGCGAGGAGAATCCTCCAGACTTCGCTTGTGGAGCACAGAATCGACGGAGGCTCGGCCATCGTATCGGGGGACGCGGCGACAATCCTGTCCGCCCTCCTGAGGCTCGGGGAGGGGGCTGAACAGCAGGACTCCGCCGATTCGCTCGAAGCCATCAGGAAGCTTTCGGGGATAACCATCGGCCGCCAGACTACCACGACAATCGGCGTCAGGATTGGGAGGCCGGAAAAGGCCATGGTCAGGAAGATGAAGCCGCCGGTCCACGTCCTCTTCCCGGTCGGTGCCGCCGGGGGCGCCTACAGGGACCTCATCGCCGCCTCCAAGCAAGGCGTCGTCAAGGTCGAAATGACGAACACCTACTGCCCCGACTGCAAGGAGAGGCGGCTGTCGTCCAGGTGCGAAGTCTGCGGCGCAGAGACGGTACGATTCCTGTCGTGCCCGCGCTGCGGACTGACGACCCTTGAAGCGACCTGCCCCAACTGCAGGATCAAGACGGCGACCTTCTCCTACACCGAATTCGACCTCCGTTCGAAGATGGACGCCCTGAAGTCGCGGCTCCCGCACGACCCCTCGGTGCCGATAAAGGGGGTGAAGGGTCTGACCAGCCCCTCCAAGACTCCGGAGCCGATCGAGAAGGGGGTCATCAGGAGCAACCACGACGCTTCGGTCTACAAGGACGGGACGCTGCGAATCGACATCACCAACGCGCCCCTTACGCACTTCCGGCCCTCCGACGTCAGGCTCCCCCCCGAAGCTCTGGCGAAGCTCGGGTACGAGAAGGACTTCCACGGAGAACCCCTGCGGACGGACGACCAGATCCTAGAGCTGAAGCCGCAGGACATCATCGTGCCTGAGGAGATCTCCGGCGACCTCGTCCGGATGGCCCAGTTCGTGGACGACGAATTGCAGAACTTCTACGAGCTCCCTGCATTCTACAACGTTGAAGCCCCCACCGACCTGGTCGGAAAGGCCGTGATTGGTCTCGCGCCCCACACTTCAGTCGGAGTCGTCGCCAGAATCGTCGGGTTCTCCAGGACTCAGGTCTGCTTCGCGAACCCGTACTGGCACGCCGCAAAGAGGAGAGACTGCGACGGGGACGGGGACTCCCTTCTCTTGCTCCTAGACGCCCTCCTCAACTTCTCCCTCGAGTACATCCCGCACCAGATCGGAGGGATGATGGATACTCCTCTCCTGATCCAACCCGTGCTGATCCCCTCGGAGGTGGACGAGCAGGCGCACAACTTCGACATCGCGTCTTCTTATCCGCGCGACTTCTACGAGGCGACCCAGAGGTCTCCGGCCCCGTCCTCGGTCCAGGACATGATCGAGCGGATAGGTTCGCGATTGGGAAACGAGACGCAATTCTACGGTTACGGGTTCACACACCCGTCGAGCGCCCTGGCGGTCAAGCGGTCGAGGGCCGCCTATTCGACGCTGCGAACACTCAACGAGAAGATCTCCAAGCAGATAGACGTGGCGTCGAAGATCGACGCAGTCTCGACAAAGGAAGTCGTCGAATCCATCATAAAGACCCACCTGATCCGGGACATAATGGGGAACACCAAGAAGTACGCCACCCAGTCGTTCAAGTGCAGGAAGTGCGGCCTGACGATGCGGAGGCCCCCCCTTTCATGGGCATGCCCCATCTGCGGGGAGGAGGTCAAAGGGACGCTCACTCAGGCTTCTGTCGAGAAGTATCTTTCCATCGCCCAGAGGCTCGCAAGGGACTACGACGTCGACCCATACCTGAAGAGCCGCCTGGAGATGGTCCAACGCGAGCTCGACCAACTCTTCAGGGGAGAGAGGAAGGCAGACCAGCTGGAGCTGACCGACTTTCTCAGGCCGGCGTTAGCGGAAGAAGTAGGCCGGTGACTCCCTGAATGAGTACTTCACCGTCTGGAATCCCTTCCTGAGGTCCTTCACCCTGGCCAGCACGGCCCGCCTGTCCTGTCCCGCCATCCCCAGGTGTATGATTTCCGCCACTTCCCTCATCTCCCCCCTCCCCATGCCGAGCCGCGTCAGCTCCGCCACGCCCAGCCTGACCCCGCCGGGGTTCGTATAATGCCGTCCCGCCTGCAGGTCGCCCGGGATGAGCTGCCTGTTGACGATGACGTTCTGGGTCTCCAGGAGCTTCTCGATGGTTCCCCCATCCGAGTATTTCGTCACGTCGAGGGCCACTTGGTGCGACATCGTGTAGCCGTTCTTCTCGCCGAGCACCTTCTCCCCGAGGCCCGCCAGATTCTCGGCCAGAGCCTGAGAGTTCCTGACCACGTCCCTGGCGTACTTGCGGCCGAACTGGAGGAACTCCGCGAACATGAGGGCCTTGGCGGCCACACCGTGGAGGTGATGGTTGCTGGTGGTCCCCGGGAACACGCCCTTCTTGATGGCCTCCTCGAAGCGGCCCGTGGAGGCAATCGCACCCCCCTGAGGCCCGAACAGGGTCTTGTGGGTGCTGAACGTCATGATGTCGGCCCCCTCCCGGAGAGGGTCTTGGAACAGGCCGCCGGCGATGAGCCC
Organism: Nitrososphaerales archaeon; assembly: GCA_035314985.1. Taxonomy (GTDB): domain Archaea; phylum Thermoproteota; class Nitrososphaeria; order Nitrososphaerales; family Gagatemarchaeaceae; genus DATFYP01. Next base: position 29,081 of record DATFYP010000153.1, on the reverse strand, counting down.
AGCGACGTGCGCGCCGTCGTAGCAGATCGTCCCGCCCACATCGGCGATGGTCTTCGCAAGCTCCTTTACCGGATGAGGGAAGAGGAACAGGCTCCCCCCGAACATCACAAGCTTCGGCGGCCTCTTGAGCCCGGCGATGCGTTTCTTCGTCCCTTCGACGTCGATGTTCATCTCGTCCTTGTCGAAGGCGAAGTACTCGACGTCGAGAGAATGCACCAGCCCGGCGGTGCCGGAGAAGTCCCTCTTGCCATGCGATATGTGGCCGCCGTTCGGAATCGAAAGCGCCATCATGACGTCGCCCGCGACGGTCACCGCCGAATAGACCGCGAGGTTCGCGACCACCCCTGAAATCGGCCTGACGTCGACATAGTCGGCCCTGAACAGCTTCTTCCCCAGCTCTATGGCGACGAGCTCTATCTCGTCGATGTACTTGCAGCCGGCGTACACCCTCTCCCCCGGCCATCCTTCCGCGTACCTGTGCCCCAGGTCTGATGAGAGGACCTCCCTGACGCTCCGGGAAGTCAGATTCTCGCTCGCTACGAGCGGGAGAGATTCGGAGAACAGCTTCTCATGGGCCCTCACTTTCCTGATGACTGACCGGAACTCGGATTCATAGTTGGGCATCGAAGGCGGCGATTCACGCTAGATAGTTATACGTTTGGCGCCTAGGCCGACGTCGCCTTCAGCGCCTCAGCACGGTCAGATGCTGGCGGGAGGCCGACCAGCCGTTACGCTTAAGAACAATGGAGAGGGCGCAGACCTCGGAATGAGCAGCAAGAAGAACAACGCTCCAATGCCCGCGTCGAGCGCAGGCCTGCTAACGTTCTTCAACGAAGAGACCCAGGGCGTGAAGATACGCCCTGAAATAGTCCTGGTCGGCTCGATGGTGCTGATAGCCGCTTCAATTGCAGTCAACATCCTCCTCCGCTGAATCTCCTGCCTCGAAAGGGTCGGCCACCGAAACCCTCGCGGCACGGTACAGGCACCTCTTCGTACTCCCACGGACTCCGACTCTGGTCGTCTGTGCCGCGCTGGTCTCGCTGCTCCTTGGTCTGGTCGCCCGCGGTGGGGCGTGGCCGGTCGCCTTCATCGCCACACTAGCCGTGCTCCTTCTCTCGGCGTCGGCGCTTTCGAGCGCTCTGCTGATCAGGGACAGAGGGACCATCGCCACCTTCAGGAGGGTGACGGCGGTGCTCCTCGCCAGTCAGCTCTCGTGGCTGCTCTTTGCAGTCTGCGGGTCGGCGTATTCCTTCGCAATCGGGTCCGGCCAGCCGCTGGCCAAGGCCGTCCTTTTCGCAGCCTTCGCCTGCGCCGGTCTGGAGTTCCTCGTCATCAACGGGGCGTTCACGAGGAGCACGCCGCTGTCCGCCGTCCTGGCCTCGGTCCACCCCGTGGGCACTTTCCTGGTTCTCGGATCGCCTCTGGCCGCTGCCCCCTCGGCGCTCATTCCGGTCGGGGCGGGCCTCGCCGCGCTCGCAGTCATCGTAGCCTTTCCACTCGTCCTCGGGAGGCGGAGGACCAGCAAGGGCCACGATGAAATAGCACTCTTCCAGGCTTTCATGAAGACGTGGACCAGCAGGAGGGCCTCCGACCTGGAGGCGATCATCCTGGACCACGCCGAGCCTGCCTCGGTCACCACCAAGGTGATGAGGTTCAGGGGGCAGGGAGGGGACATCTTCGTGGTCCTGCCGGGGGTCCACCCGGGGCCCTTCTACCCGGTGGGGAGCTACAACCTCCCGGGGATGATTTCCGAGGAGTTCAAGGGGCTCGGGCACGTGATGGCGTTCCACAGGCCAGGAGGCCACGAAAGAAACCTCGCGAGCAACGACCAAGCTGCCGCATACGCATCAGCGGTTAGGGAGTTCGCCGAAACGGTGGAGCCGACCCAGTCGGGGACAATCCGTGGACCTATCGCCGCCCACGTCGGGAAGGCGACCGTGAGCTCCATCGCGTTCGCGGAAGACGCGCTGCTCACGATCTCCTTCGCCCCCCTGGGCTCGGACGACCTCGAGCCCCTGGTCGAAGACGAGCTCTCGCGCATCGCTTCAGAGGCGGGGTTCGACTCATCAGTGGTCGACGCACACAACTCGATCGGCCGCAACCGCGAGATCCCCGACACCACCGACCCTGGCTGGAAGAGACTGCTGGAGCAGCTCAGGGAGGCCGATGCCAAACCCCTGAAGATAGCCTACGCCTACTCCGGCGAGACGGGCTTTGCCGCCGGCGCGGACATCACCGAGAGCGGGGTGGGGCTGCTCATGCTCGAAGCGGAGGGCGTGAAGTCAGTCCTCGTCCTCGCGGACGCGAACAACGCGGTCTCTTCCCTCCACCAAGAAGCGGCGCGCGCCCTCGATTCCGAGGGGTTCAGGCTAGTCGAAATCTGCACTTCGGACAGCCACGACCTTGCTGCCAGAGGCCTGACGGTCTCTCGGGGTTATGAGGCCCTCGGAGAGGACACCCCCGTCGAATCGATAAGCGGGCTGGTCGTCAAACTCGCCAAGCTTGCGGAACCTAGGCTTTCGCCGTGCCGCTACGGGTCGGGGAAGTTGACGGGCGAGGTGATGGTGTTTGGTTCGGCCGCCTTGGAGGAGTTCGCGTCGATCACCCAGGCGAGCTCGCGCTTCGCCAAGAGGTACTCGAAGCTCGCGGCGGTCTGCACGGCGGCGCTCTTCGTACTCTCCCTGGCGGCCTGAGAAACGGATTTAGAGCATAGGGTACGCGTCCGGCCCCATGGAGAGGCCGAAGGCGCTTCTGGTAGCAATCGAAGGGGTGGACGCAGTCGGTAAGAGAACCCAGAGCTCTCTCCTTACGGCGTGGCTCAGGTCGAGAAACATCACATCGAATCTCATCTCCTTTCCAGACTATGGCACGGTGATAGGGAGGGAGATCAAGAGCTACCTGCACGGGGACCGGAGCTACTCCTCCGAAGTCGGGCACATGCTCTACGCGGTCAACAGGTGGGAGAAGAAGGGGGAACTCGAAAGGCTTCTGGGGAGTTCCGACGTGGTGGTCGTGAACCGGTACTCCCCGTCAAACTTCGCCTACGGGACCGCAAGAGGGCTCAGACTGTCCTGGCTGATGTGCCTCGAGGAGGGACTCCCCAAGGCTGACCTGGTCCTGGTCCTGGACGCTGCGCCGTCGGCTCTCACCACCCGCAGAGGCCCTGGCAAGGACAACTATGAGCGCAACATCCCCTACCAAGAGCGGGTCCGCCACGCCTACCTCCAACTGAGCAGGGAGCTGGGATGGACCACTGTCAATGCGGCGCAGGGGATCCAGAGTACGAGCCAGTTGATCTCGGTCGCCGTCGCCGAGGCTTTGGCCGCGAGAGGCAGAGCAGTCGAGGGAACACCGGGAGGCCCCAAGACGCCTTGATCCTCAAGCCGGTGGCAGAAATCAGAGATCCGGTTCACGGCTACGTCAAGGTGACGGAGGTCGAGCGCGACCTGGTCGACTCTCCATTCGTCCAAAGGCTGAGGAGGGTCCACCAGCTCGCAGGCTCCTACCTGGTGTTTCCAGGGGCGGTCCACACCCGCTTCGAGCACGTGATAGGGACCATGCACTTGGCGGGGGAGGTCGCCGAATCCCTCTCGTCCGACTCCGGCCTGGCCAAGGACCAGGTCCAGGAGATACGGCTTGCGGCCCTGTTGCACGACGTCGGCCACGGGCCGTTCTCTCACATGTATGAGGAGGTGCTCGGCGAGAAGTCGGGAACAACCCACGAAGATATCTCCCAGAGGATAGTGCGTGAGACGACCGTCGGAGACATCCTCGAGAGGCACGGCTTCTCCGCCAAGAAGATGTCGTCCTTCGCGGTCGGGAAGCAGAGCAACCGGCCCAGATTCATGAACGAAATCATCGCCGGGGGGCTGAGCGCCGACATCATGGACTACCTCCTTCGCGACTCATATTTCACAGGGGTCGAATACGGCAGGGTCGACGTCAGGAGGATAGTTGATTCCCTCCGGACCGCCGACGGGCGCCTTGTCCTCGACGAAGCGGCACTGCACGCCTTCGAGGCCCTCCTTCTGGCTCGCTACCAGATGTTCAAGGCGGTGTACTTCCACCGGACCGTGAGGGCGGCCGAACTGATGCTAGTGCATTCCATGAAGCTCGCCGACGAGGCCCTCGGCCTCACAGACCTTTCGGACCTCGACCGGTACCTGGACCTGACGGACGAGGTGGTGCTCCACAAGCTTGCCTCTCTCGACCAGTCGACGACGGAACTGAAGGAGGCCAGGAGGCTCGCGGTAGACTTCCTGAACAGGAGGCTGGTGAAGTGCGTCTTCGAAAGGCTCGTGCTGAGAAGGGACAGGGTCGTCGAGCAGCTCTTCGACAGGGGGAGGCTGAGAGACCAAGTCGAGTCCGACGTCGCCGAAAGGGCCAAGGTCGACCGGATGCACGTCTACCTCGATGTCCCCACGACTCCCTCGGTCCCCTATACATCGTCGAGGGAAGCACTGACCCAGATCCGGGTTTCCCGGAGGGAGGGGAAGAGGACCACGGTCACAGCGATTCCGATAAGCGAATTACCGCTCGTGGGGTCCATAGCCGGGTTCATGGACGTTATTCGCGTCTACACCACCCAGGAGCACAGAAAATCGGTGGAGCGAGCCACAGGCCAGCTCCTCGGGGACGAGAACTACATGACCAGAATCTCCGTCTAGCCGCTGCGGTAAAATACACCAGACCCCTACTCTTGCGTGGAAATCGAGGAGGCATTCGCCTACAGCTCGTTCCGACCGGGGCAGAGGGAGCTGGCGCACCAAGTCCGCCAGAGCTGCGCCTCCGGAGGGATTCTGATGGCCGAAGCGATGAGCGGCTTCGGGAAGACGGCTGCGGTCCTCGCCGGGGCCATCTCTGCCGCAGAGGAGACCGGCTGCAGAATCGTCTATACCTGCAGGACCAAGAGGCAGATCCTCAGGGTAATCGAGGAACTCTCGAGGCTCCAGAGCAAGCACCCTGTCGCGGCCGCCCCAATGCTGTCCAAGTTCGACTACTGTCTGCTGAAGGAGGGGAGCCCCAGACCGCTCGCACAACAGTCCTTCGGGTGGTACTGCTGGTTCAACGTCCACAACAACCTGTGCTCCTATTTCCTGAATGCAGGGCTGCTGGGAGCGGAATTCCAGCAAGCGGTGCGGGAGGCGTTGGCCGAGGTCCCCAGCCATCAGGACCTGCTCAGGAAGTCCCGGTCGATTCACGTCTGCCCGTACGAGGTCGAGCGGCTGGCGATCGCCCAGGCGAAGCTTGCGATCGTCCCATACCACTACGTCTTCGACCCTGGCTCAGCCCCGGTCCTGTTCGACCGCAACTCCATCGAGAGGGAGAGGACAATGCTGATAGTTGACGAAGCGCACAACCTTCGCGACTTCCTCAGGGGGGTCAACTCAGCCACGCTTACCATGGAAGAGCTTGACGGGGCAGCCAGAGAGGCCCGCGGGCTGTTCATGGAGAGGGCTGCTATGTCTCTGGGGGATCTAGGCGGCACGCTGCGGAAGGTCATGGAGGGAACCCCAGGCTGGCGCCTTGACAGAGCCGGGGTGCTCGAAGAGTTCAGGGAGACGCGCGGGTCCGCGTGGTTGCAGAACCTGTCCTACGAGCTCACCGCTTGCTCGGAGGCTGCCTGGGGCGCGGTGGCCTACGAACGCAGACTGCCTTCCCTGCTGCTGAAGGTCGGCGAGTTCCTCGTCCGGCTCTCATCTTCCACCAGAGGCGTCCTGGTGAAGTGGGAGAGGACCCTCGCCCTGATAGACCCGGACCCGGTGAGCGATCTGGCCCAGTACCTAGGGCGTTTCAGGAGCACCGTGCTGGTCTCCGCGACCATGAATCCCTCGGCCGTCTTCGCCCGTTCTCTAGGGCTCGGCGCCGCGGCCACGGCGACATACCACGTCATGGCTGAGCCAGCGGTGTCCGTCATGACCGTGATAGAGACCGGAGTCACCACCAAGTACAAGTCGCGGAGCCCCCAGATGTACGCCAAGATCGCAGAAAAGGTCGCCTCGGTCATAAGGGCCACGGAGAGCGGGGTGGGCGTCTTCACGCCGTCGTACGCCGTACTTGAGCCGATATGCGAGATGGTCACCCGGAGGGTCGAAGGGAAGCTTGTCCTGGCCGAGAGCCGGGGCCTGTCCAACCAGGACGCGGCGGCCCTGTTCGACTCCCTGCGGCTGCACAGGGGGTCCGTCCTCTTCGCGGTTCAGGGGGGGAGGTTCTCCGAGGGGGAGGACTTCCGCGAGGACCTGATGGGCGCGGTCGTGGTGGTCGGGCTGTCGCTCCCGCCGCCGTCCCCCATGTTGTACGCGGAATACGCCTGCCTGAAGCGGACGGGCGAGCCCGACTCCTTCCTCATGCTCTCTCGGCTCCCCGCACTGCGCAAGGCGTTCCAGGCTGCCGGCCGCCACATCAGAAACCCCGGGAAGCGCGGCTTGGTCTTCCTGATGGACCATAGGTTCGACTCGGAAGCCGTCAGGGAGCTCATGCCCTCATGGATGAAGAAGGACCTGGTCAGCGGAGATTTCACGCCGGAGAAACTGGGCCGCCTTACGTACGATTTCTGGGGGTCCCGCTGAACACGACGCCCTTCCGGAAAGCAATGCGCGCGGCCGCCCGCTGGTCTCCCTGCACCCCCCTCATCTTCACGCCTCTCGCAGAGGTTCCGGCTTCGTCCACCACTTCAATGGTCACGCTCGGCACTCTGTCTGCCACGGACAGGGCCAGCCCCGCCGCCAGCGCTGAATTGCCGTTCCCTATCCTGACCAGAGACCTTCTCGACGGCACTCCCCTGACGAAGGCGGTCACTCTTGCGCAGAGGCCTTCCGCCGAGTCGCAGGTCCTGAGCTCTAGGCTGGTGCTCCCATAGTAGGCCGCCATCCCAATCCTCCTTCCGGGGTCAACCCCGATGAGCAAGGCCTCGCGCCCGCCGTCCAAGCGCGAGAGAACCTGCCCCTTGAAGACGAAGGGGTCGTCGTCCAGCAACTCCACCGGGAGCGCGCTCGGGCCCAGGGAGCCCGCTTCGGCTCGCGTCGTCAGGACTAGGTCGCATGGAGGATGACGCGTCTCAGGGACGACGCTGACGAAGGGAAGACCGGCCTTCCTCAGCCTGGAGACGAGAGAGTAGTACGCCTTCGATTGCGAGGTGACGACGCAGATGCGGCCCATCATTGATATACTCTCGGAGACTCGGACGGCGCAGAAGGGCTAATGAGCTTTAGCGCAAAGCGGGGAGACTCGCTCATGGACCCGCTGTACGGGCGCACAACCACCTTCCTGGTGGACAGCAGGCAGACCAATCTCGCCCTGGCGAGAGTCCTCCTCTCCAACCTGACGCGGAAAGAGGTCCCATGTGTAGTGCTCGACATAGACGCCCTGTACGCGTCGAACTCCGACTACATCTTCGCGTCTGTCTCCGAGGGTCAGGCAAGCATCGCCCAGATTCACGTCCCGGACCCCGGGGCCGCCTTGGAGGGGGACGTGGCAGACCTGCTGGGCGCTGGTCAGGCGAAGGCGCTGATCATTGATAGTCTGAACAGCCTCTACCACCTGTTGTCCGGAGGTGGATCGGGCTCGAAGAACATGAGACTGGGCTTCGCGGTCGCACTGCTCTCTTACATCGCACGGACCGAAAAGAGGGCTGTCCTTCTCACCATGTACGAAAGGGAGAGGTCTGCGCGCTTAGGACGGCGGAGGTCGATCTCTGACCTGTCCGACCTGACGGTCTCCGTCAGCATTCTGGAAGGCGAACTTGCGTTGACTTGCGTTCGGGGTTCGGCCTGGCCGGGCAGGGGCCTGTCTGTCCCTATCCTCCTCCCTTCACGTTGACCAGGTACAGCCCTGTCATCATGGAGATGATAATCAGAAGCAGTGCGACTGCTAGGTAGAGGCTCACCATTCTCGACTTGGTTGTCTGCCTCCCGCTCATGTAGGTCAGATAGATCCCGCCTCCGCCCAAGAGAATCACCATCGCGTCGATGAATGTCTCCGGGATGGACTGGGCTCCGGTCGTAGGGTAGATCGCCGCAGTCTGGTTCGGGACCGGCAGGACTACAGCGTTGACGAATCCGGCCATGAGGCTGACGACGACCAGCAGGTACAGTAGCTGGACCACCCCCCACCGGTTGGCGGCGGACCGTTTCAGCAGGTCCCACAGCGACCCTACTGTCTTCCTGTAAGCGGAGTCAAGGATTGTTCTTATCATTCAAACGACCAACTAGCAGCTCTGCTACCTCTTTCGCCCGCTGGCCAGTTTCACCATTCGTAATAACCCTATCCAAATACGTCTTCCAATCCATCCCGCCATAGGCCCTGACCCACGCCTCATAGGCCGCTTCGACGTTCTCCTTGGCCCTCATGTGGTATGGGCACAGGTCTCCGGCCGCGTCGCGGCTACACAGCCTGCACTTCATCCCTCTTCTTCACCTTCGATGGGCAGTCCGGATTGACGCAGAGCCTCCATGGATGCCTCCCCCCCAGCACGTAGACCACTGGCCAGGAACAGCGCTGGCACGGCTTTGGCGCAGCCTTGATGGCTCCTCGCTGCGGAAGGGGGGCGGAAGCCCTGCACGCCTCCGGGTAGTTGGTGCACCCCACGAATCTTTTGCCTGTCTTCTTCGACCTGACAATCCTGAGCTTGCCGGTCTTGCAGACGGGGCAGGGGCCCAGGACGGTGGTGCCGGCAGCGACGCCCGCCGATGAGGCTTCGCCGATTCTGCGCCCGATTCTGTCCTCATCCGCGCTCAGAGCTATCATCTGTTCCGTGATCGACCTCACCGTCTCTCTGAGGAGGGCTCGGCCGTCCTCCTGCCCTCCCTCGACCGCCTCGAGCCGCTCCTCTATCTTCTGCGTCAACCCGGTCGTCACTATGGATGGAGCGAACATCTCCATTATCTCGACGATGGACTCCCCCAGTCCAGTCACAGCGAGGCTTTCACCAGAGATGTAGCCCCTGGCGAGCAGAGTCGAGATTATGCCTGCCCTGGTGGCTTTCGTGCCGATCCCTTCCCGCTCCATCTTCTCCAGCAGGCTGCTCTGATTGTATCGTATGGGCCTCTGGTTGAACTTCTCTTCGATTCGGACCTCGGCGGTCCTGAGCCTCTCCCCTTCCTTCACCGGCGGAACCTCCACGTCCCTCCAGCTACGGTACCTGCCGTAGTAGGCCTGCCAACCCGGGTAGACCGTGCTGGCGCCCTCGAGCACGAACTCGTTGCCCTCCACGGCTATGGTGACGGCAGCTCTCTCAATCTTGGCCGCAGGTGCGAAGGCAGAGAGGAACCTCCTGACCACCATGTCGTACACCTTGGCCTCCGATGAGTCCAGGGACCTCCTGGGGTGCTCGCCGGTCGGATGTATGGCCGGATGCGCCGGGTCTGCCTTGGCCCCCTCCACGGGCCTGAGCTCCCCGCGCAGGAGCTCTCCTGCCTCCCTCGAATAGCCGGCCAGACCCTGAAGGCCGCGAAGTATCCCCCTGAAGTTGATCGAGGGGGGGAGCTTCTGGCTGCCCGTCCTTGGGTACGAAGCCAGCGACCCAAGGTAGAGCCTTTCCGCAATCTGAAGCGTCCTGCTGGGGGAAAAACCGAACGCCCTGTAGGCTTCCCTCTGAAGGTCCCCGATGCTGAAGGGAGGACTCGGCGGCACCCAGCTGACGCTCCTTCTTACGTCAGCGACGATTCCATCTCTCCCCTCGCAATTCCTCTTCACCTTCTCGGCAGCAGCCCGGGTCCCGATTCTCTCCTTCGCATAGGCGGCGACGAAGCGCGTCTGCCCCCTCTCAAAGACGGCGTGCGCCTTCCAGAACGGCGTCGGCACGAACTCCTGGATCTCAGACTCCCTTTGGGCTACGAACTTCAGCGTAGGGCCCTGTACCCTCCCGATGCTCACCGTCCTGTATCTCCCCTCCGACGCCAACGCCGACTGGGAGAGGGCCCGCGAAAGGTTGACCCCCCACATGAAATCGACCAAGTGCCTTGCCCTTCCGGCCCTCGCAAGCCCCTGGTCGGAGGGGGCCTTCGCCGACCGAAATGATTCGACAAGCTCCTCGCTGGTCAGGGTCGAGAACTTCGCCCTGATCGCCTCCCTCTCCCTCCCATCGCAGGCGTACCTCAGGACGTTGAATCCTATGGTCTCTCCTTCGACGTCGAAGTCGCAGGCGTTGACGAGGCGGCCCGCGCCACCGGAGAGCTTCTTGACGGCCGCGATTCTCTTCGCAGCGCTGGCGCTGCCCTTTTCCACGAGGTTCGACTGGTACCACTCCGCGTCGAAGATGGGGTACACGGCCCTTTCCCTGAAAGGGTCGGACACGGCGTAGACATGCCCCTGGGCCGAGCAGACCACGAAGTCCTGTTGACCGTGGCGGAACCTGTAGACCACCACCCCTTCCACGAGAGAGCCCGGGAGTGTCCCCCCTGCCAGCGCCTCCGAAATCCTCCTTGCCGCGTCCGGCTTCTCGCATATCACTAGTGTGTATCCAGCCGACTGCGAGCTCTCCCCCAACCGCTGTGGTGCACCCCGGGACTGTGTCTTCAGTGGCTCAGGAGAACGAGCCGTCCGCCTTTCTTACTTCGATGCGGAACTTGTCCGCCGAAAGCTTGGCGCCGCACTTCCTGCACTTGTAACCGATCACCTTCAGCACGTCGTTCGGGGACCTGAGGTCGAAGCCCGAATAGAGGGCGCCGCCGCACGACATGCAAGCAATTTCATAGGTCAACACCCCGCGACCGACCGTACATGCCTAAAAGCGTATTCCACTTTGCGGCCTCCTCGGGCACGGGCGTTCGCATCTCCGGATTGGGGCTTCTTTCTGAAGGCACACTGCCCCCTTTGCGACCTGCCCGTGGGCGCTGACCCTAAAATCGAGCCGGGTCCGCCAAACTCGGGCGCCAGCCGGAGGCGGACTCGCATGCGGAAGGGACGAGCCGAAACGCATTGCCTCCCTTAAATACGGTCATCGGCGGCATCGCCGTCCGATGAAGACCACCCCGCTCTACAGTTATCACCAAAGCCACGCGAAACTCACGGAGTTCGCGGGCTACGAAATGCCCCTCTGGTATACGACTACGACGGAGGAGCACATGGCCGTGAGGAACCGCTGCGGGATCTTCGACGTCTCCCACATGGGGCGCTTCTCGGTCAAGGGGCCCGCGGCGGGGAGCTTCCTCGAGGGGTTGGTCCCGACGCAGGTGCAGTCGCAGCCGGCGGGGAAGGCGTTCTACACGCTGCTCCTGAACGAGAAGGGAGGAATAATCGACGACCTGATCATCACGAAACTGGCAGAGGCAGACTTCCTGGTCGTGGTCAACGCGGCCAACGCCGAAGGGGACATGGCGCACATGAGGAGACACGCTCCTCCTAGCGGGGTGCAGATTGACGACGTGACGGCGACCTCGGCAATGATGGCAGTGCAGGGGCCCCAGGCGGCGGCCGTCCTCCAGCCCCTCACCGCGCTGGACCTCGGGCAGTTGAAGAGGTTCAGGAGTGGAGTCACACAGGTGCTCCGCCAGCCTTCGATCATCTCCAGGACGGGTTACACGGGAGAAGACGGCTTCGAGGTGATCATGTTTGGTCCGACGACGGACGCGCCCCAGGGGGCATTGGCCGTCTGGGAAAGGCTCGTCGAGAGCTCGGCTGCCTGCGGCCTCTCAGCCAGGGACTCGCTGAGGCTCGAAGCAGGATTCCCTCTCCACGGCTCCGACATAGACCAGGAAACGAACCCGTTTCAGGCTGACCTGGCGTGGGTGATCTCCGCAGACAAGAAGGGGTACATCGGGTCCGACGCGATATCAGGATTCCGGCAGACGCCCCCGGAGGTGGTCAAGAAGGGGGCGGTCCTGGACAGGGGAATCCCCCGCCACGGCTTCGAAGTGCTCGACTCCCGCTCGGACCGCATAGGAGTGGTGACCAGCGGGTCTTTCTCCCCCGTCCTGAAGAAGGGAATCGCCCTCTGCAGAGTCGGGCTGGGGAGCTCAGGGTCAGGGAATTCCGTGAAGGTCAGGGTGAGGGCCTCCCTCGAAGACGGTCGCTTGGTCAAGCCGCCCTTCTACGACGAGGCGTCCTACGGGTGGAGACGGGCCGCAACGTAAATAGAGTCCGCGCCTGAAGCGCGCACTCAGAATGGACATCGGCGGTTTTCACATACCAGACGGTCTTCTCTACACGAAAGAGCACGAATGGGCCAGGGAAGAGGGCTCGGTCGTTGTCGTGGGCATTACGGACTACGCCGCGAAGACGCTGAACGACGTCGTATACGTGACATTTCCCAAGGTGAACGACAAGGTGAAGCAGTTCAAGTCCATGGGAACGGTGGAATCCATCAAGGCGGTTTCTGAGCTCTACTCCCCCATCTCAGGGACCGTAGTCAGGGTCAACCAAGCGCTCGAATCTCACCCCGAGCTGATCAACAAGTCCCCGTACAGCGAAGGCTGGCTGGTCGAGCTCAAACCGGAGAACTTCGCTTCCGAGCGGAAGGTCCTCTTGGACCCCAAGGCGTACACTTCTCACGTAATGTCGCTGTCGCACAAGTAGACGAAAGCCCCAAGGCGGCCCTGGCCCCCCTCCGCAGAAGTTAATTACCCCACGGGGGTCTGCGCACCGGAATTGGACCTACGGGGCGGACTGAGGTCTCTTGTGAAGAGACCGACGGTGTCGAGAAGGGCTGCGATGATAACGGTGGTCCTTTCCATCGTTTTCGCGATTGCAGTCATCATAAGGTCCTACGCTTCGAGGTACGGCTACTACCTGAACGAGTTCGACCCGTACTATGACTACTACGCAGCCCAGCACATAGTGACGCTGGCGCAGCAGCACGGGCTGTACTACGCCTTCTTCAACAACCCTGCGGGATGCGTGGCGTCGGTCCTCGACCCCATCTGTCACGCCCAGCAGGGCTACTTCTACTGGCACGACGTCAACACCTGGTTCCCATACGGCAGGAACGTCGCCGCCACTTCGCAAGGGGGGTTGCAGACCGCCGGGGCGTTGATCTTCCTACTCGTCCACAACGTCTTCGGCGTGCCGATAACCCTCTACTCTCTCCTGATCTTGCTCCCTGTCTTCTTCGGAGCCTTGACATGCGTCCTGTTCTACCTCCTGGTCAGGCGCATCGCCGGGGATGCGGCAGGGCTCTTCGCCGCCCTCATGATTGCCGTCTCTCCCCCGCTGATCGAGAGGGGGAACCTTGGTTGGTTCAAGTCGGAGCCCCTTGCCATTCTCATGTTCGTGGCTGCCAGCTACCTCCTGCTCACCGTCTTCGACAAGGAGCGCGGGGCGACCGGCAAGGTTCTCCGTGCGGCCGTCGCAGGGTTCTGCGCCGGGTACTCGAGCGCGGCGTGGGGCGGGGGCGACTACTTCAGCGCCGCTTTCGGACTGTTCTTCCTTCTGATCCCATTCATGAGCTTCGACCTCTCCACCTTGTCCCCCTCACTCGTCACGTTCACCGCCATGACGATAATCACGGGGGCCGCATTCCCGAGGCCAGGCATCGGGTTGGTCACCAACCCCGCAGGCCTCGCCCTGATCGGAGGAACCCTGTTCGTTCTCATGGCCCAGTGGGTGAAGTCGTGGACGAAGCCGATCGAATACAGGGCTACCCTGTTCAAGCTCCTCTTCGCCTTCGCGCTCGCCGGGCTCTTCGCGGTCAGTTCGGGCCTGGTAGGGAGCCTTTCCCTTAGGTACCTCTCCGCGATTGACCCGCTCGCCCGCAGCAGCAGCGCGCTGGTCCAGTCGGTCGCCGAGCACGCCGTCCCGACCGGCGAGGATTACTTCACTTCGTATGCCCTGCTGCTCGCTTTCGGGACGGCAGGGGCCCTGGTTGCGCTCAGGCGCCGGAACGCCCCGACGGTCTATGCGCTGGTCATCGGGCTGACCGCCCTCTACTTCTCTGCAGCGTTCTCCCGTCTGCTGGTCTATTCTTCCATCGCCCTGGGTCTTCTGGCGGGAATCGGGTTCGCCGAGCTCGCCTTCGCCATCGTCAAGCCGACGGGGCCGTCGCTCATCAAGAAGAAGCCATCCTACGCCGCCAGGAACGAGATGAAGGTGGTCTTCTCGGTGGCCATGATAGCTCTGATGGCGATTCCCGCGGGGACCTTCTGGATCCCCAACCCAATCCCCTGCTCATCGGCCGGCCAGCTCTTCTGCAACGGCGCCAGCCCGGCAGACTCCGCTGTGAGCCTCGCCAACGGCGCCACGAGCTTCTCCCGCATAACGTTCCCTGACTGGGTGGACACACTGCAGTGGATACGCCAGGACACCCCCACCAATGCCGTGATCGTATCGTGGTGGGACTACGGATACTGGATCACGGTGATGGGGAACCGGACGAGCGCCGCGGACAACTCCACGATAAACGGGTCGAGAATCGCCCAGATCGGCCGGATGTTCATGTCGAACGCCACACAGGCCGCGAGGATCGCGAAGCAGATTGCGACCGGCCCCGATGGCAAGCAGCGTCCGGTCTATGTCCTCGAATTCATCACCGGGAGCATCGTCCCCGACAGCTCGGGCGCCCAGCACTACATCCTCCAGGTACCGTCCGGGACAGGCTGGTTCACCGCCGGTGGAGGGGACGAGAGCAAGAAGCAGTGGTTCATCAGGATTGGCGGGCTCAACGAGTCGACGTACCTCGAGTGCGTGACCCCCTCGGTGACGTGCTCCACCGCAGACGACTTCAACCTGACGCCGTTCGGAGCCCAGCACACGCTGTTCGGCCTGCTGCTCCCCTTCAAGTACGACGGGTACATCGTGGCGTCGGAGGGCCAGAGCGCGACCAGCGTGACCCTGACGCATTCGTCGAGCTACCAGCAGGGGACGATCGGGACTACGCCAGTGCCCCCGTTCCTGTCCTTCGCATACCCGTACAACCCGGTCTACGGCTCCAACAGCACGGGGCCGTTCCGGCTGGCCTACCTCTCGCCGAGCATTACCAATCCGACATCATGCCCGGGGAACACCTCGATCAACTGCTTCAACGGCATCGTCGTCTACCAGGTCGTTTCTTAGCCAGAGTCAGCGTAGGCAAGGGGGCTTCTCAGCCTGGCATACCTGTCGTCTGGCGAGTATCTCATAGGATGCACCGTAGCAGTCTTCCCCCCACAGTAGGGGCACTTCTCGCTTATCGTGTACTTCCCGCAGCTGGAGCACTTCAGCATGAGCGTCTTCAGGCTGCGCCACCATACTTCCTCGAAATCTCACGCTTGAAGCTGAAGCCGTCATGCTTCCCCACCCCATCCTTCACCTTCTCGATGACGCCGTCCAGAGCCTTCTCGGCCTGCTTGTAGTCGTCTGCCGTGATCCTGATTCTATACCTGGGGGCCCCAGCGTAGGTGATGTGCACTTCGGCAGAGGTCGAGTCCGCGGCGGCCAGCAGTGTCTTCTTGATGTGGTCGATGCCATCGGGGGACTTCGAAGACATCTCGACCAGCGCGCCGACTTCGTATCTTGGAGGGACAATCTTCTCCCCGGCCACCTCTGCCACCACCTTCGCGGTCTCGGGAGGCAGCTCAAGGGATTGGAAGGCCTTTTCCTTCTTCTTGGCGGCCGCCTCGAGTGAAGCGTAGAGCGTCCCGAATTCCTCTTCGAGCTTCGCCACCAGCGCCTTGGTCTGCTCGTCGCTGAGCCCGAGCCTGTTCTTCACCGCGCCTACAATGGCCAACGCCCTTTCCTCCCTCTTCCATTCGATCACCTTGGCCCGCCTCTCTTCATTGGTGACCTGCCTTAGGGATAGGTCGATTTCCCTCCTCATCCTGTTCGCTCTGATCACCTTCAGGACGAGTTTCTGCGATACCTTGGCTACGCGCTCGATGTTCTTGACCCAACCAGTCGAGATCTCGGACACGTGAAGGAAGCCGTTCATCGCCTCATACTGGTCGAGGTTCAGGTAGATGCCGTGAGACGTGATTTCCCTCACTGTGCAGATCACGATTTCTCCGGGTTCCGGCATACCGACGTCCGAGCTCATTCGGGCCGTCCGATTCCGGGACTGCTAATAGGCGTTTCTAAGAGTCGGACTGCCTGGCGTACTTCGCCGGATCGCTGGTGAAGCTCTCCATGCATTTCGCCGAGCAGAAGTAGAATAGCTTCCCGTGATACTCCAGCTTGAGCGGGTCCAGCCTCGCGTCGACGGCTGTTCCGCACACCGGATCGGTGACTGGGAGCGGCGCCCACGGGAAGAACGGCATGATCACGCGGGACCTCCCTGGAAGCCTGATTGGCCTTCCGTTCAGCCGAGCTTCTTCATTATCTGGGCGAGGACGATTGCCTTCCCGCCTCGGCTCTCGGCTAGCTTCCTCCCGCAGCCTCTGCACCCGATGTTCTTGGTCGAATTCGAGAACAATATCCTCTCTTCGCCGCAGTCCGGGCATTTCACCTGAAGGAACATGCTCCTCATCTTGGGGATCGGCTCTCTTCCCCGCTTCAAGCCGAAATCTCCGCCTTTCTCAGTCTGATTCCCTTCCTCATTACCTCCTTGTTGCACTCCTTGCAATGGAGCTTCAGCGTTGCCTTCTTGGTGGTCTTGGCCGTCCTGATGAGCTCAGGGAACTTCTGGCCTCCGTAGCCCCGCTTCCTCCCTGCCTGTCGCCTGGCCCCCCAGGATGTCGCCCTCTCCTTCCCTCTCTTGTAAAGCGAGACTGTATGCTGCGTGTGCTTGTTACACGACGGGCAGTAAGTGCGCAGTTCCTTGGGAAGCTTCATGGTCTCTACCGAGGCGTCTGGGCTCCGTTCTTCCACCCCTTAAAAGCGTTGGCTCGGATTGCGCTCGGTGGGCTGGTGCACCCGCCCTCTCAAGTGGAATGAGTCATGACAGAGGGTAGGGGTCTGAGCCCTGTGAAGCAGCCGGCCTCGAACGCGCCAAACATGTACCGTCCTTGCGAAGCCTTCGGCAACGAAACGGTTTCGACGAAGTCCTTGGAGAAACCGCTCGAAATCAATCAGACTTTATTAACTGACCCGCTCGAGCCTCCAACAAGGCGAAACAGGTTCCTTGCTGTTCCTCAAGACCGCGAGTTCCGTCGAATGGAAGGCTGTAGCTTCGGCCATCAAGACGCTGGTCGAGGAGGCAACGTTCGAGGCGGGCACCGAGGGGCTGTCGTTCAGGGCGATGGATCCCTCCCACGTGGCGCTCGTGGACCTACACTGGCCCAGCGCGTCGTTCATGAAGTACGAGTGCGAAAAACCCTACAAGTTCACCCTGCGCGTGGAAGACCTCGTCAAGCTGATCGGGAGGAGCGATTCGAAGGACAGCGTAGAAATCTCGTCCACCGAAGAGGACACCATCTCGGTGAAGTTCATGAACGGGTACAAGCGCGAGTTCAACATCCACCTGATTGAGAGCAGCACCGGGCCCGCGCCCCTCCCCAAACTGGAGTTCGACACGAAGGTGACGCTGACGAAGTCAATCTTCGAGAAGATCCTGAGCGACGTGTCCGTCGTGTCCGACCAAGTCACGATTCAGGCTTCGGGCGAAAAGCTCTCTTTCTCCGGGAAATCCGACATAGGCAAGGCAGGCATCGAGCTGCAGAAGAACGACGCCGACGTGCTCGAGATGAAGGTCGGGGCGGAGAGCAAGGCCACCTACTCCATCGACTACCTTGCGAACATCATCCGCTCCGCGGGGAGCGCCTCCGACACGGTCATGTGCAACTTCAGCACCAAGAAGCCGATTCTGCTGCAGTTTGCGCTTAACGACCTGGGCGCCCGGATAGATTTCTTCCTCGCGCCACGAGTAAGCTCCGAGTAGCGGTTCCCTGCCTGCGCAAATCCATCTGTTGCCGCCGGGCGGCGGACTCTTTATCTCATGCCCGCCCAGAGAAAAAGGTCGTTTGAACGCAAAGACGTTGACCTTCCTGAGGCAGGCGTACAAACAGTACTACTTCACCAGAGCCGACTCGATCGAGTTCCCGGACGAAATCCAGTCCAGAGAGTTCGGCTACATCCCCTTCGGCGGGGGGATGGTCCGGCACATCTCGTTCAGGAACTCTGGAGAAGCCGTAGCTGAGATACTCAGGCAGACGCCGTCATCGGTTTACTGCTCGAATGCCCGCTACTCCTCGCCAACATTGCCGATGGATGAGAAAGGATGGAACGGGGCGGAGCTCATCTTCGACATAGACGCCACCGACATACCCACACAGTGCAAGAAGGGCCACGACGTCTGGTACTGCGAGAGCTGCGGCTCCTCCGGGAGGCTCCCGAAGCCCCAGAAGTGCCCGAAGTGCAGCGGGAACACGGCCGAGCTGAAGGGGACCTGCAAAGTGTGCCTCGACGCATCGAAGGACCACGCCCTGCGGGTAACTGACTTTCTCACGGACGACTTCGGGAGCTCCCTCAGAGACATCAAGGTCTATTTCTCGGGAAACAGGGGCTACCACCTTCACGTCTTCGACCACAGGTTCTACCAGCTCAACCAGCAGGCCAGGGGAGAGATAGCAGACTATCTCAGGGGAGGCTCCCTGCCTCCTGTCCAGAGCCTGGCGTCGACCCTAAGGAGAGGGGCGGGCGGAAGCGAAACCCCGGCCGCCGGCTGGATGAAGAGGGTGGCTTCGTACGTTGAGGAAAGGAAGGCGAACTACGCCGGCACCCAGCTGAAGCTCGTTTCTGATGCGGTCTCCTCTCAGCGGGCGCTGGTCGACGCCTCGGTGACAACGGACATCCACAGGGTGTTCAGGCTCGCAGGGACTCTCCACGGGAACACCGGGATGAGCAAGATGCGCGTCGCCTCCATCGACTCGTTCGACCCGCAGGTGGACGCCGTCGTGCTGAGCCCGGAGCCCGTGAAGGTGAGCGTGGGCTTCTGGCCGCGCTTCTCGATCGGGGGAAATTCATTCGGTCCGTTCGCTTCAACCGTCGCGACGGTCCCAACCTACGCCGCGGTATCGATTTTAACGAGGGGCCTGGGGGAGGTCGCCTAGTTGGCTGAGACCACCCTCGAGTTCGTCAAGAGGCACCTTGATTCTGAGATGGAATCAGAGGAGCTGCACCCGCTTCCGAGCGATTTCTACTCCCGGGTCTCCCAGTACAGCCAGAGGCTAAGGAGGTCGGCAGGCTCGGGGAACTCCGACGTGTCGCTGAGGCTCATCGCCAAGCAGGCCGAGATGATCGAGTCGATGACCAGGCAGCTTCTGGGGGTGCGCGCCAGGAAGGCCGCCGCAGGCGAGGCGTTCCTGCAGCTCCTCCCCGAAGAGCGGTACGTCTGTCTAACCCAGCAGAGCTTTCAGAGGCGTTTCGACGCCTTCGTAGAGGCGCTGTCTGCCGGGAAGCCCGCCTACATCGAGTTCGCCCACAGGAGCGAATCCGCGAGAAACATGACCATCCGCTTCGTCAGACACACCAAAGAGCTCGTCGGCGCCGACCTGAAGCGCTACGGACCGTTCGAAGAGAACGACGTCGCCTCGCTTCCTGCCGCGAGCGCCTCCATCCTGATTGCCGGCGGCGATGCGGTCGAGGTGTACGTCCGCCAGGCGCCCTAGGAGTAGGAGCGCCAGGTGTGGTTGCACTTTAGGCACCTGTAGAACTGCGTGGGCGGCTCGTCCCCGCTCCTGGTCTGCAGAAACCACCAGCTCGCCTCGTCGTGCTTGCACTTCGGGCATTCTATCTTGGTGGTCGGCAGAGTGTTGAGTCTGCTCTCCGTGTCTCCCACTATCTTGATCGGCGCCGCGGTCGCCAGCTCCTCTTCTGTCGCCTGGGTCACGGTCCTTCCTGCCTTGTTGCTGTAGCCGCAGTTTTCACAGATGTTGGTGATCATGATTTCGCGGGGGCCCTTGATCTGCTTTAGCTTGAGTCTGGTGCCGCACTTTGGGCAGAACTTCAGCCTGACCCACCGCCGAGCTCTTTCTCCACACTCTCGTAAAGCTCCCGGGTAGTCTCGACCGCCCTCTGGACGCTGCTGATGAACGCCTTCTCGGGTTTGACGCGCTGGGCCCTCACCTTAAGGACGAGCTTCTTGACGAGAGGATGAGGCGGTATCACGCCGGCGAAGGTCACGCTCTTCTCTTCCAGCAGCTCGTGATGGACGATTTCCGCCAACGAGTAGTCCTCTCCGACTATCTCAACCGTCAGCCCCTTTTCGTTCTCGCTGGTGGTCTGAAGCTGCATTTTTGCCTGACGTGCCCTCTGTATCCTCGTTATAAATGGTGCGGCTTGGGACGATGAATTTGGCCTCAGATTCACGGCTGTCTCATAGGGATGCGCAGGACCAGGCGGAATGCTTCCGAATCTGGTAGTACGAGACGCCGCCAGGGCTGTGGTTGGAGCGGCATTCTTCCGAAGTCGGGGGCCAGCTTCCTTTCCTCGACGTTGCCGCATTCATCGCACTTCGCCCTGTTCCCACCTCTCAGAAGCGGCTGCCCGCAGTTCCCACAGAGGGCATACATCACCCCCATCTCGTCTTCGTTGATGGACAGATGGATGATGCCGTTCAGCAGGCTGAACACCCTGCACCTCACGAAGTCCCCGAGCTTGACAGGGGGCCCTCTCGGTGCTCCCCTCCCGCGTCGCTCGCTCCTCAGCGACAGCGACCCCGAGAAGTCCTTGTCGGTCGACATGCCGTTCAAGTAGCCGATCTTGATGTTGGCCGAGCTTGACGAGGATCCCTCGACCTGCCCGACCACGGTGTCCCCTGCCCGCATGACGTTCGCCTTCGCGGCGGGCTTGACCGATATCTCCATGGTCTTCATGTCTCGCACTACACTCCCGACCGCCAGGGCCCTGATGAGGCCGGAGTCGTCGTAGGCATGCGCGCCGGGGAGGAACTCTTCAGAAACGGCCAGCTTGTCTCCCGGAAGAACGGTTGTGGTCTTCTTCACTCTACTGTTGCCTCCGCACCTGCCCCACGGTTAGCTCTATCCATTTAGGTCTTTGAAGGAACTCTCCCACCTCCCTCCGCTCGAGCAGGGCGACCAGGGCATCCGCCTGGGGAATTGAAAGGACCGGCCGGTCGAAGTTGAAACCGTCGATGGAAATCCTCGGGCAGGCGGTTTGCACGAAGGCCTCGATATCCCGGTGCGGGGCCAGGCGCTCGGGGGTTATGTCCCGCAACGCGAGCTGGACCACTTTCCGTCCATGAGTCTCCAGCCTGTCCGAGATCCACTTGCTCCTGCCGAGCATCTTTTGCCCCTCCTTCAGTCCCGTGATGACCCCGAAGACTCTGGCGTCCAGCGCCTTGTACACCGCCAGTATGGCCCTCTTCTTCCTCTCCTCGGCGGCCGGCGCCATGTCCGTCACCTCGTTCATGTAAGGGTCGAGCATGTAGGTGGGCTTGCCCGTGGCGAGAGCAAGCCCCACGGCATGGAACTCGCTCTCCCCGAGAAAACAGAAGGCGTCCACGCTGTCGCTCAGGGGGAAGACGGTGGAGAAGTCACAGCCGAAGATCTGGCTCCCCATCAGGAGTGCGTTGTCCCTGCCGAGGAAGACCTCGAAGCCCATCTCCTCGAGCTTCGCCTTCACCGGCGGGAGCTGTTGCATGTGCTGGCTGAAGGTGACAAGCCCGAGCCTCTTGTTCGCCCTGAGAAGAGACCCCGCCTTCAATACGACGTCGCTGAAGGAGACGTCGTCCACGGCGTCGATCAGGTATGTGAATTCCCCCACGGTCTTCACGGTCGCGTTGTGCCCGATGTGCAGCGCCATGTCGGCCTGCAGCTCGCTGACGTCCCTGTCCGCGGTGTCGCAGATTCCGAAGCAGCTGTCCCCGGCCAGGACGCACTTGACGCCATACTTCTGCCTGAGCTTCTCCATGAGCTCCCTGGTCTGGCGCAACAGCCCGCCGGGGGCGTTAACCACAATAATCGAGGGCTTCTTCTCTTCGACGAGCTCGCAGACGCGAGCTTCGTCTATCCTCACGGTCATTGAACGACCGGCTTCTGAAGCTCTATGGTCTCGGTTCTTGTTTTCATCGGCAGTTTCGTCGACGCGGCCTTCATCGCGACCTTCCCCTTCTCACGGTTCTCAGCCTTCAGGCTCAGCTCGAGGACGGTGTCCCCGATGTCGACCCGCGCGGCGAGGCCTATGGGCTTCCCGAAGGCCTTGCGCATCCCTTCCTGGAGCCGGTCTGCCCCTGCGGTGGCGATCATCTTGTTCTCTCTGAGTATGATATGCGGATACGAGACCACCTTCAGGTAGAAGTTCTCCTCGCCGATGGCGGTCACCTTCTTGCTGGCGGCGACCCTCGCGGCCTCCAGGGCGTTGTGCCTGATCTGGACCTTCCCCTCCGAAATGAGCTTGAACATGTAGTCGTAGTCAGGCCTGCTCTTGCCTGTCGTGAAACGGGCTACTTTGGGGTTCGGCGCGCCAGGAGCGAACTGCTTGCTCGTGTAGGCCATGCCCTTCCATTGGCGGTAGTTCTTTCCGTGGATAGCTCCTCACCTAGGAAGACCGCGTTTTCTGGCACCCTTAATTAATCTTCATGCCCTGTTGAGACGATTCCTACTCTCCCTTCGCGCTGACGGGCCCTTCACCCTTATTACGCCAGCCCGCGCCTTCTGAAACACCTCCGATGCCCTATCTGATCCCTCGTTCTATGTCAGCCTCAGACAGGATGGCCCTGGTCGTCGCATTCGGGACGCTCTCCAACCTGGAGGCGTGCAGCGTCCTCGGCAGGGGGATCGTGAAGCTGGAAACGCCCTGCGAAAGGGTCAGCGTGGTCACCCTCGAGGGCTCTGCCGCCTCTCTGATACCACGGCTCGCGGGGGTTCTCAAGGCGGCGCCTTTGACGGAAGTCGTCGACGGGAGCCACACCGAGCCGTCGGCTCTGGTCGATGCCATCGCGGACAGCTTGGACTCGGTCCCCACCCTTTCAGTGAGCAGCTACGACGTCGGCGAAGGCGACCACGAGGCCATCGTAAGGTCCATCCTCGACGGGTTCAGGGAGAAGGGTTTCCGGAAGACCAGACTCCTGCGCCCCAAGGGCAACGAGCTGAGGGCGGACGAGGTACTGTCGAGGGAGGCGCTTGACGTGGTGGTGTTTCCTTACCACGGAGGCTACGCACTAGGCCCGACCGCCTGGGTCCCAGACTCCGCGCCCATGAGAGAGAGAGGGGTGCGAAAGCCGGCGCCGCACTCCGAGATATCACTGTCGCCGCGGCTCGCCGGCCTCCTCCTCAACCTCGCGGGGCTCACCCCGGGCAAGGTGGTCCTCGACCCCTTCTGCGGCTCGGGTACGATTCTGGCCGAGGCGCTCGTCCGGAGGTGCAGGTGCCTCGGCTTGGACTCGAGCAAGGAAAGGGTCCGGGACGCGAGGCGGAACCTGAGCTGGCAGGCATCGGGCCTGAGGGGCGCCAAGTTCGACCTCCAGGTGGGCGACGCCACGGATCTTCCGGCCGTTCTGGGCAGGACCCGCGTGGACGCGGTGGTCACCGAGCCCCTGCTCCTCCCCTCCTTGGATGCCAGGCCGAAGACCACGACGGCCACCTCGCTGGTCGAGTCCGCCGGGGGCGTGTACGCCGACGCCCTGGCTTCAGCGGCCCAGGTGCTCTCGCCCGGAGGGAGGATAGTGATCGTTGTCCCGGTGGTGCTGACCATGGAAGGGAAGGAGGTGTCCATCGTCCTGGACGGCAGACAGTTCGGGCTCAGGCCTTATCAGCCCGGCCCCTCCCCCTTCGAGTACCCCGTCAGGCCCTCTTTCGAGAGCACTCGCTGGGTCAGGAGAGCCGTCTACGTCTTCGAGTCGAGGCCCTGAAGCTCGTCAATCCTCAGCACCGCCTTCCTGAAGACCCCGCCCAGCAACTGAAGCTGTCTGTCAGAGAGGCTCGACGTGGCCGCGATCCTCTTCCCTGCCTCCCTGAGGTTCGTCACCTTGTGCCGCTGGAGCCTCGAAGCGACCGCCAGTTCGTAGAGTCCGTCCGCGAAGACCAGTCGCGCCGTCCTGCTCTGCGACCGGCCCTTTCCGCCGCGCCCCCTGGAGATGACGTAGAGCATTATCGCGACCGCATGTCCGAGGTTGAGCGCCCTGTAGGAGCGGGAGGTGTCTATGGTAGTGGTGACGTCACACATCTGGATCTCCTCGTTGGTGAGTCCGGTGGTGTCCCTTCCGAAGACCAGAGATGACGTCTTCGATGCCGCGAGCAGTTCGCGGACCCCTTCCGGCCTGACGGTCCTGCGGATGACGTTCGACTTCTTCGTGGCGCGGACCGCGGTCGTGGCCACCAGCAACTCGTTCTCCTGTCTGACCTTCCGCAGGGATACGATTTCCGCGCCGTCCAGCACCCCGGAGGCGTGGGAGGCGTAGACCGCGGCCGCCGATATGTCGACCCGCGGGTTCACCAGGTACAGCTTCTTGATTCCGAAGTTCATCATCAGCCGTGCCGTGTGGCCCAGGTTCACGGGATAGTGGGGCTCTACGAGAGTCACGGAGACGCCTTCGGGGACCATGGCGCGGCCTGGCCGAGGGAGGATAAATCCATCTCTCAGGGCGTGCCCCGGCAGATTTCGTGGACCTCGGGGGGGGAGAGGGAGTACACCCTCCTCTTCCCGTATTGAGATACCGCGCTCGGAAACCCAAGCTGCGCCAATGCGGAGGAGACCTCGCGCCTCCTGAGGGAGAAGAGCCTCTTGATGTTCGAGATCTCCCGCTCCGAGAGCCTGACCTTGGGCCGGACGGCCACCATCAGGGAGTCGACTCTGGGGGGCGGCCGGAATGCGTCTCTCCTCACGGGCCCAAGCTCCTCGATGTCTGACGAGATCTGCGCGATGGCGGAGACCGCCCTGTAGTCCCTTTCTCCCGGCGGCGAGAGAACCTTCCTGACGAAGTCCTCCTGAAGGAGGACCACCGCTCTGTCATACTGCACCTGGCTGATCCATTCGACGAAGTCCTGGGACCTCGAATAGGGGAGGCTCGACACCAGCACGTCGAAGGTCGGTTTTTCCGAGAAACCGTCGGCAAGGTGCACGAAGACGCCGGCTCCGCCGGCCTTCGCAAGAGTCTTCTCGTAGTTGTCTCGGTCGACCTCGTAGCCGTCCAGCCTGGCGCACAGACCTGCCAGCTTCTGGGTCAAGGCTCCTTCTCCCGTCCCAATCTCCACCACTGACTCGGTCCTCCTTACACTCGCGGCGGCGATCATCCTCTGGACCACGCTCTCATCGGTGAGGTAGTGCTGGCCCAGCCTGTGCCGTTTCATCTCTTGACGAACAAGCTGATTCTGGATCCCCCGGAGAGCTCCTCGACTATCCTCTTGGCGACCATCTTGAAAGGCTCGCGCAGTCCGACGCGGCGCTGGATATCGTCGAAGCTCGTGAACGGCTGCTTCTCCCTCATGGATATTATTTGCTTCATGAAGGTCTTGCCGATTCCGGGGATTAGCTCCAGGCCGTGCAGCCTGGGCGTCAGGGGCTGGAGCTCGTTGAAGTACGAAACATACTTGGCCTCGTTGGCCCTGACGAGATTCTCCACGACCGGGGGGAGCGCCGCCCTCGACTCGGGAGTGAGCTCCTCAAAGGTCAACTTTCCGAGCACGCTGATTACCTTCTCCCTCCCTTCCTTGCCAATCTTGACCTTCTCGCCAACGTCGAAGCTCTGGTTCTCCATGGCAAGGAGCTCAAGAAGGGTGAGCCTCTCCTCCCCTATGGCCTGCACCATGGGGCCTTCCCTCCCCTTGATCACCACAGACTTCCCCCTAGGGAGGAAGTCCAGCACGTATGCGAACTCCTCGTATTTCTTGTCGGCAGGCAGCATTTTCCGGAAAAGGCACCTCCGATGACAGCGCTATTGTGAGCGGGGTTCCTCCGAGCGCGAAAGCGTCCCCCAATGCATATGATTCCCCTTGTTGCCTCTTTTCTGCGAAGGCCGGGTTCGTATTTAATGCTTAGCAGTTGAAGGCTCGGAATGCAGAATCTTGAGGATCTTCTCAAGAGTCTCGGTCGGCAGAAGCTTCCTCCAGCCCGAAGTGAATGTCCTCAGCTCCTCCATCGACTTCGGCATCACGTTCACGAGCTCCACAGCCTCTTCCTCGCTGAGCCCGCAGTCCGTCTCAAGTCCCTTCCGGAGCTTCTTGGCCCCGTCCGCGGCCGTCTTCGAGAACTTCGAAGTGTAGTCGAGGGTCCTCTTCTGGATCTGGTCAGCCTTCTCGATGTCCATCTTCTGCAGTATCTGGCTGGCCTCGGCTATCGACAGCACCTTCTTGGTTGGCTTTTCCGACATCAGCTGGCCCCCAGAGGGACGACGTGCTCTTTCCTGGCTATCAGAGTCTTCACCTTGTCGCCCACCGGGACGTCGAGGGTGACCACCCTTCTGTCGACCTCCTTGACGACCCCCACCAGCCCGTTGAACCGCCTGTGGGGCATCCCCTTCACTTGGGACGGGTCTATCTTGATCACTACCCTGTCGTTCGGCTCGTACTCTCTCAGCAGGCTCGTAAGCCCCCTCTTCTCCGACGACTTCAGAAGCGAGCGAGTCCTTCTCCTATACCCGTGTGACTTTGCCAAATCCGAATTCCCTGGTTTCTTTGACCTCGCGGATGTCGAAGGTTCGGCATCGGACCTCAGTTTTTAAGACTTCCGACACCGAAGGCGAGACCAGCTCCCCGCTGACGAACCTCTTCACCGGGAGCCCTCCGTCGAGCACTGCTTCAATGGTGAGCTTCTTCCCACGCTTCTTTGCCCGTGCGAGGTAGACCGTCTTCGAGGTGGGCCTTTCGTGAGGCCGCTCGAACCTGACCGTCGCCCTCCTCAGCCGCCTGCCGACCTCGGCGAGGTCCTCGGTGCTCACCTCCTTCGCGGCTGTCGCCTTGATCAGGGTCCGGAAAGTGAAGGAAGGGAGGCTCGTCGGCTTTGACGGCAGGGTCCTCCCCCTTGAGACTGAAATCATGCCCCCCTTCGCCCTCATCCTGAAGTTCCTGGGGACCCCGCGTGTGACCGGGTTCTTCAGCTCCACCACGAAGGGCCTCCCCGGGGGATAGACCCGGCTGTCCTTGTCCTCGCTCCCGATCCAGGTGAACTTCATCCGGTCGCTCCCGCAGATTCGTGCCAGCTTCTTCCGAAGCTGCTCCTCGACGCTCGGGCCCCGCTCGAAACCGGTCATCAGGCACTTCTCGCACCCCCGGCCGGAGCAGTCCTGGCAGAGTCCTCTCTTCTGAGAGATTCCCGGGGGCTTGGTGTATCTCCCGTAGAAGAAGACCGGCCTGGAGGACACGACGACCCCGCCTCCTGCCATGTCGGCGACGACAGTCAGGTCGGGCCTGAGCCTGTCGACCCTCCTGCCGACCCTTGACGCCACGCCTTCGGCTATGAGCCTGGCGGCCTGCGTCCTTATCGTCTCCCTGCCCTTGAGTTTCAGGTTCGCCCTGAGCTCGTCCTCTCGTTCTTGGACCCCATCCGGCATCGAGACTCCGACGGAGAAGGTTCCGAATTCGTACCGCCTGACGCGCCGGGCGACCTCCTCGGCCGTGCCGCCGACGCGGTCCATCAGCCCTTCGCAGACATAGCATCCGGCTCCCTGAGTGAGGGTCGACTCATGCGCCCCTCCACCCTGCCTCTCGGCGCAGAGGGCACAGAGCCGGTAGTCCTGTGCTGCCCTCGAGGGGGTCACCTCCCACCCATGCGCCGGGCGAGCTGTCTGAAATCGCGGCCCTTGCTCGTCTTCACGAGCGCCTTCATCTGCTTGTACCTCGAGAGGAGCTCCCTGACGTCCTTCTCGCTCCTCCCCGAGCCCGCGGCTATCCTCCTCAGTCTGGAGGAGTTGATCTTGTCGGGGCTCTCCCTCTCCTCCTTGGTCATCGACTGGATGATGGACTTGTACACCTTCACCCTGCCCTCTGCCTTGTCCAGCTCAGCGGAGTCCACCGCCCCCGACAGTCCCGGCACATGCTCGAGGACCTTCTTCAGAGACCCGAACTTCTTCATCTGGTCGAACTGGACCATCAGGTCGTCCATCGTGAGCTTCCCGGACATCACCCTCTGGACCATCTTCTCGTCCACTCCCACCTCGGCCTCGCGCACCATCTCCATGAGCGCTTTGAGGTCGCCCATGCCCAGCAGCCTCCCGACGAAGCGGGTGGGGGAGAACTCCTCCAGGTCGTCGATCCTCTCGCCAGTCCCGATGAAGAAGACCTTCGCCCCGGTTGCGGCCGACGCCGCCAGGGCTCCGCCCCCCTTTGCGGCCCCGTCAAGCTTCGTCACGATGATCCCCCCGACAGGCGCGGCCTGGTGAAAGGCCAGTGCCTGGTTGTAGCACTGCTGGCCTATGGTCCCGTCGATGATGAGGAGGGTGGCGTCGGGCTTGACCTCGCTTACCACATCTTTCATCTCTTGGAGCAGCCCCTTCTCCTCCTTGTGCCTTCCCGCGGTGTCGATGATTACCAGGTTCTTCGAACCCTCGAAGTGCTTCTTCCCCGCCTTGGCGATTTTGACGGAGCTCTTCTCCTTCTCGTCGCTGTAGACCTCCACATCCGCGGCCGAGACCAGGGTCCGCAGCTGCGCGACCGCCCCGGGCCTGAAGGTGTCCGCTGCTACCACCCCCACCTTGAAGCCCCGCTTGGAGTACAGCCGCGCCAGTTTCGCGGTGGTGGTGGTCTTTCCGGACCCCTGAACCCCGAGCATGACGACAACGTTCACTCTGTCCTTGCCGAGACGGAGGCTTCCTTCCCCCCCGAGCAGGCGGGCTAGCTCTTCGTAGAGTATCGAGACTATCTGGTCCTTCCGCGTGACCCCGCCTGGGGGCCTCTCCTCTAGCGCCCGCTTTTGGACCCGCTCCGTCACCTCCAGCGCCATCTTCACGTTGACGTCGGCCTGGATTAGCGCTCTCTGAAGGTCGCGGATGAACTCCTTGATGGTCTTCTCGTCGACCACGCCCGATCCCACGAGCCTCTTCACTGCCGCCTGGAGGCCCTCTCTCAGCGAATCCAGCATCTGCCCCGCTGACCCCGCTTCGGTATTTATTGTCTTAATGACATTGTGAACGATAGAAAGAGGATAAACTGGGATTCCTGTACCTGGCCTACCACCATCGCGATGCTAATCAATGGCTACAAGCACTTCCTCAGCCTTCATCTGCCAGTCTCCATCCTCCACGTTGATCCGTATCTCCTGTTCTATTCCAGCTTGCTGCTCGAAATCTCCCGAAGCTAGTTGGTTGTAGAACGATTCGTACATGGACTTGTAGAAATCTCGGTTCG
>DATFYP010000152.1:0-6042 GCA_035314985.1 Nitrososphaerales archaeon | reverse complement strand
AGCGGCTCCACGACGTGCATCGAGATGTCGTGCGGGAGCCCCCCGACGTTGTGGTGCGTCTTGATCACGGAGGCCGGGGCGGCCGACCTGCCGCTTTCGATCACGTCGGGATACAGGGTCCCCTGCGCCAGGTGTGCGAAGGGCCCTTCCGCCCTTGCGAAGGCTTCGAAGGCGTCCGCGAACGCCTTCCCGACCACCCTCCGTTTCTCCTCGGGGTCGGAGACCCCCGTCAGCGCGGCCCGGAACTCGACCGAGGCGTCCACGAACGCCACCTTCACCCCCAGGTCCCCGGCCAGGTACTCCTTCACGTTCGCCCCCTCGCCTGCCCTCAGGAGCCCCGTCTCGATGAACACCGAGGTGAGCCTCTCCCCGACCGCCCTCTGCAGGAGCGCCGCTGTGACCGAGGAGTCCACCCCTCCCGACACCGCGCAGAGCACCCTCCCCTCCAGCCCCGAGAGCTTCTCGACGGAGGACTTCAGGAACCCCTCCATGCTCCACTCCTTCGCGGCCCCGCAGACGTTCAGGACGAAGTTGGACAGTAGGGCCTGCCCCTCTTCCGTGTGAGATACCTCGGGATGGAACTGGACCCCGAACTGCCGCCCGTCGGAGGACGCGACCGCCGCGTAGGGGGAGTTGTCGCTGGTCGCCATGGCCTTCAGGGATTCTGGGAGCCTCGTGGCCGAGTCGGTGTGGCTCATCCAGCACGAGAGCTTCTCCTTCTTCACCCCTTCGAACAGCCCGCGCCTGTCCACTATGGTCACGCTCGACCTCCCGTACTCCCTCTTGTCCGACCTTGCCACGTCCCCCCCGTGGGCCCTGATGAGGAGCTGGTAGCCGTAGCAGATCCCCAGCACGGGGACGGACCCGTCGAAGAGCCCATGGTCCGGCTGGGGGGCGCCGGCCGCGTAGACGCTCGCCGGGCCGCCGGAGAGGATGACTCCGGCCACCCCCATCTCGCGCATGTCTTGCAGGGGCGTGTCGAACGGCAGGAGGGCGGCGTAGACTCCGAGGGCTCTCACCCTCCTGCATATCAGGTGCGAGTACTGCCCTCCGAAGTCGAGCACGGCTATCCCTCCGCGAAGGGAGGGGGTTCCCGTCAACCTCCTTTCTTCAGCTCCAGGGAATGGGCACCGAGTTCTTCTGCCCCGGTGGGCGTCACGAGCCCGAACCTCGCCAGGCGCCACATTTCTTCTATGTTCCTCGCGCCCGCGTAGCCGAAGGCGGCCTTCAGGCCGTTCTGCATCGTGCCTACGACCTGCTCCGCCGGCCCGACGACAGGGACAAACGCCTCCACTCCCTCGTCGAGACCCTTGGCCGGGACGGTGTACCGGTCCACGGCGAACCTTACCTTCCTCGCAGCGGCGCTCGCCATTCCGCGATGCGTCTTGAACCTCCTCCCTCCCCTCATCACCACTTGGCTCGGCGCCTCGTCCGTCCCTGCGAGCATCGACCCGAGCATCACCGAGGATGCCCCCGCGGCGAACGCGAGAGCTGCGTCGCCAGGACCCCTTATGCCTCCGTCGGCGATCACCGGGACCCTCGCCCTCCTCTCCGAGAGCGCGCTGGCTACCTCCGCCACTGCGTAGAGGGTGGGAGCGCCGACCCTGGTGACTTCCGAGGTGATGCAGATGGACCCCGACCCTATCCCCGCCCTGAACCCGTCGACTCTCGGGAGTTCGTCCAGAGAATCGAAAACCGAGCGCCTCGTCCCGACATTCCCGGCGATGAAGTCGGCGCTCAGGTCCGGCAGGAGCTTCTTCGCCGCCCTGAGTATCTTCGAGTTGTGGAAGTGCGCCACGTCAGAGACCAGGAAGTCCGCGACCCTGTCGAGTGCCTTGCACCTTTCCGGGTCAAGCGGGGAGACGCTTGCCCCTACGAGTGGGCGGCCCTTTGGGTCCTGGCTCCGGGCCTCGACCTTCGCCGCTTTCACTTTCCTGACCTGCTGCACCTGATCGTCAAGAGACATGTTCCTGTGAATCGCGCCGGCCCCCCCGAGCCTCGCCATCTCAAGCGCAAGCCGCCACTCCGTAACCGTGTCCATCGGGGAGGAGACGACTGGGACGCTCACTTCAATCCTGCTCGTGAGGCGGGTTGAGAGGTCGATTTCCTTGGGCTCGGCCTCGCTCCTCCCAGGGAGGAGAATGAAGTCGCGGAAAGTGAAGACGTTGGTAGCGGAGTCTAGTTTCGAGAGGTAACTCTCTGGCAAGGCACGCACCTTGCCGAAGAACGACTCCCGTCTGGGTATATGAAGGCTCCCCCCGTCGGTTGCGTCGATTTGCCGCGGTCACGAGGCCTTCAGGCCCGACTGGGGCTGCTTCGGTTCAGTCGCCGCCGTACTCTGATCCGACCCGGCCTGACACGGTCTTGGGCCGTTCTGTGGACCACTGATTGCCGCAGTGTCTGCAACTGTACCGGCACCAGACCTTCGTTACGTCCTTCACCACTCTCGATTTCGACACCTCGTGCTCGGTCTCGATGGGAATCCTCGATGGCGCCGACGGCCAGACCTTATCGACCTCCGGCCTTGCCGCTTTCTCACCCATGGCATCGACCCTCTTCTCGACGAGCGTGACCCCGAAGCGCCGCTTGCACGAAGGGCACCGAAGGAAGAAGGTCCCGAGGGCTGGCACGAACTTGACGAGTTCAACCGTATGTGTTAGGCCTTGAGGGAAAGAGACGCTGACCTTGGTTTGCGCCCCTGAGCGCCCCAGGATGCGAACGGAACCTGAAGTCCACAACCATTAATTATCCGCCGGAGCCTTGAAAGTCGCAAGTGAATTGCCTCCGGACCCCTCCTCATTCTTCGGCGGACTGACCCGGCGCTGCATCAGGGATGAGTACATCGATGACGGAAGCGTCATCAGGGACAGCGTCCTCTTCACCATTCTGGGAATGGGCTGCGGCGCCTTGACCCTGTACGTCCTGTCCGTGCTGGGGCTCTTCGTCTAATCTTTTCCACTATCCCGTTAAGGAATCCTACCCTCCGCCCATTTACCGACTTCTGGCGCCGTATCACGTATCGAATCAACATGGGACGAAAAGCCGTGCTGTTCGGATTCTGGCTCATGGGATACGCCCTGGGCTTCTTCGCATGGCTGGTCAGAGCTCCGGTGATTAATTTCATCATGAGCCTTGGCCTCAGCGAAGAGGTCGCGGGAGCACTCATCACGGGCCTCGCAGGCTCGATAATGATGCTCGTCGGGGTCATCCTCTGGAGCTACCTGTCATCGAGCTGACCCGCGCCTGCCCGTTCCCCCAACGGGCGGCGGTTCGCTCGATGCTCCTTCTTTTGCTCTGAACTGAGCGAGGCCTCTGCTCCGCGGCTACAGAAAAACGAAAACGCTCCCAGGGCCGAACCCTCCCCGAGAAACCAGCCACGGGCCGATGAAGTCTCCCCATTCTGCCACTACGCTTAAATAACGTCGGAGGGGGTCGTTTCACGTAAACCAGTGACGTAGCATGGCAAATAAGCCACACCTGAACCTGATAATCTGCGGCCACGTGGACCACGGCAAGAGCACCTCCATGGGCCACTTCCTCTTCGACCTCGGCGTCGTCGACCAGAGGATGATCGAGGAGTTCGCGAAGGAGTCGGAGAAGACGGGGGCCGGCGACTCTTTCAAGTACGCCTGGGTCCTCGACCAGCTCAAGGACGAGAGGGAGAGGGGAGTCACCATCGACCTCGCATTCCAGAGGTTCGAAACGCCGAAGTTCTTCTACACGCTGATCGACGCCCCCGGGCACCGTGACTTCATCAAGAACATGATCACGGGAGCCTCCGAAGCGGACGGGGCAGTCCTCGTCGTCTCCGCGAAGAAGGGAGAGGAGGACGTCGCCCTCGGTCCCGGAGGCCAGGCCAGGGAGCACGCGTTCCTGCTCAGGACCCTCGGCGTGACCCAGATGGTGGTGTCCATCAACAAGATGGACGACCAGACGGTCAAGTACTCGGAGCAGAGGTTCAACGAGGCCAAGCAGGACGTCGAGAACCTCCTGAAGACCGTGGGCTACAACATCACGAAGATCAACATCATCCCGGTCTCGGGCTGGACGGGCGAGAACCTGGTCAAGAAGTCTACCAACATGCCCTGGTACAAGGGCCCGACCCTGCTGGAGGCCCTGGACCAGTTCGTCGAGCCGCCGAAGCCCATCGACAAGCCGCTCAGGCTCCCGGTGCAGGACGTCTACACGATCACGGGGGTCGGGACGGTCCCAGTCGGCCGCGTCGAGACTGGCAAGTTCAAGGTGGGCGACACGGTCATTATAATGCCCGAAGGGCTGACGGCCGAAGTGAAGTCCATCGAGACCCACCACACCGCCATGCAGGAGGCGATGGCAGGGGACAACATCGGGTTCAACCTGAGGGGGGTCGCGAAGACCGACTTCCGCAGGGGCTCGGTGCTCGGCCCGACCAACAACCCGCCCACCATCGCGAAGGAGTTCCTCGCGCAGATCATAGTGGTCTACCATCCGACTGCGATCGCCGCAGGCTACACGCCGGTACTCCACGCGCACACCGCCCAGGTGGCGGCAACGATCTCCGAGATCGTCGCGAAGATCGACCCGAGGTCCGGGCAGCCGACGGAGGAGAAGCCCAAGACCATCAAGACCGGCGACTCCGCCATCGTGAAGATCACTCCCCTGAGGCCACTGGTCCTCGAGACTTTCAAGGACTTCCCAGAGCTGGGAAGATTTGCCCTTCGTGATATGGGCAGCACGGTTGCAGCCGGGATCGTGCGCGAAATAACGCAGAAAGGCCAAGTAGAGAAGGCCGCTGCGAAAGCGTAGTCCCGAAGAAAGTGGACCGTTGGGCGAAGTTCACGAGCTAGTCTCACGGTATCTTCTGGGTCTGAGTTCGCTTCATCAGCTTCTGATACCTGTATCCTGCGACGAGTTCGTTGAAGATAGGTAGCTGCGCGGCTTCACGGTTCAGGACGGCTGTCCGTGTCGGTTCTCCATCCTCGATGCGTGTATACGCAGTGGTCATTCCCAAACCACGGAGTAACGAGGTTACGAATTCGGCATTGGGCATACTTGCAATCTCGACCGAGTAATTCCGTGCGGTGCCGTCTGAGTCGGCCAAGCCTTGGACGAATCTCGTCCTAAACCTTGCAGGAGAATCAGATATCCAGTTCATTCTCACCTTCGCCGTACTCGTTCTTTCACTCCACTCTAACCCCATGCAGACCCGGAACATCCAGGCGAAGAACGGGGACCTTTCAGAGATCCAGCGGAATGCGGGAGAAGGTTCCTCTGCAAGTCTGCTGTCCCCTGTCGGTTGCTTGTCGGCGACTCGGCTTATCTTTAGCCCCAGACTGTTGATGCAGAGCGCGAAGAATTCACCGAGCCTCTCATTCGAGGGCTCCTTCTCGGTCAACTGCAGGTCTACGCTCATTGACGCGAACCGAGATTGCTTCCCTCCATGCTTGCCGGCATCCCCTACAAGCATGCCAAGTGAATAGGCGAACAACTCCGGACGAAGCTCTTCGATTTGCCCATCCGTCAGACCGAAAACTGAGCCGCGTGACATGGACTGCTGAGAAGGTCTCATGGCTCGAACTACTTTGAGAACCTCATCGTAAGCTCGTATTCTTTCTGGAACTTCAATCCAATCCGACTGATCACTACCTCCCGAGGTGAGGTGGATTGGTAGCCACTTCCATCCCGCAAGTGGTGCCTTCTCGATGGAATTCGCCACTTTGGCAAGATAAGGCATGTCGGTACCATTCCTCCATTCCGCTACCGTGGTGCGATGAACCCGAATGAGCCTCGCGATCTCTCCTACTCCCTTTCCTTCCTTGTGATACTGAACGAACTTGCAGAATTTCACCAATTGTTCTCCGCCCAAGTCAGAAATGCCCACTTCGAACACTCTTTCCTCAACGAACTCTCTGAACTTGGTAGGGCCCCGTAACGTGAGTTCAATCAACCAATCTGAGATCCTCAGAGGCGGCTGCGGGACGCGATGCTGACCTTGCCTGACTCTGACGCCGAGCCGATGCAGCCAGTGGCTGACGGTTCCAGGGTCGACGCCTGCTTCGTTTG
>DATFYP010000151.1:0-9017 GCA_035314985.1 Nitrososphaerales archaeon | reverse complement strand
CGAGCTGGATGCCCACAAACCAGAAGGAGAGGGCCGCCATGTTGAACGACGCGAAGAGCGTGACGAGAACGTCAAGCACTAGACGAAAAGTGCGTCTCCCCTTCGACGAGGCCATCGTGGCAGGCGGGATGCGTCGGCCTGATTAAGGTTCGGACGCACGAGTCACCTTTCCCGAATCCTCGGAGGCGCCCTAGCCGGGTCATCGACATGCCACCGACCGTTGCGTTCGACTGAGACGAAACACAACCATGCGATTCAATTCCTTATATACGCCGCGCGGTTGTATACCATCTGTTCAGCATGTCGGCTACAGGAGAGCGCGTAATAATTCTGAAGGAAGGTTCCGGGGAGTCTCGCGGAAGAGAAGCCCAGAGAAACAACATCTCAGCTGCAAAGCTCATCGCGGAAATCGTGAGATCGTCGCTGGGCCCAAGGGGGATGGACAAGATGCTCGTCGACTCGATGGGGGACGTTACGATCACGAACGACGGCGCGACGATGCTGAAGGAGCTGGACGTGCAGCACCCCGCTGCCAAGATGATGGTCGAGATTAGCAAGTCGACCGACAACGAGGTCGGGGACGGTACAACGTCAGCCGTCATCGTGGCGGGTGCGCTCCTGGAGAGGGCCGAAGAGCTGATCCTCAAGGACGTCCACCCCGTCGTGATCGTGGACGGGTACTCACTCGCGGCCGAGAAGGCCCAGAAGATACTGGAGGAGGCCGCCGAGAAGGTTGACCCTGTGGGCAGGTCGGATTTGCTGAAGGTGGCGAACACGAGCATGCTCACCAAGCTTGTCAACGAGGACTCTCCGCACCTGGCAGGGGTCGTCGTGGACGCGATTCTTCTCATATCCGAGAAGGGGGAGAAGGGGTACAAGGCCGACATCGACAACGTGAAGGTGGAAAAGAAGGCGGGCGGCGCAATCACCAACACTCAGCTGATCAAGGGGATGGTCCTCGACAAGGAAGTCGTGCACTCCGGCATGCCCAAGAGGATAGAGGAGGCGAAGATAGCGCTGATCAACTCCCCCCTCGAGATCGAGAAGACAGAATTCTCGGCAGAGATCAGAATCAGCGACCCCGAGCAGATGCAGAAGTTCATGGAGGAGGAGAGCAACATGCTCAAGGCCATGGTGGAGAGGGTCAAGGACGCAGGGGCAAACGTGCTCATCTGCCAGAAGGGGATTGACGACCTGGCTCAGCACTTCCTCGCAAAGGCAGGAATCCTCGTCGTCAGGAGGGTCAAGGAGAGCGACATGTCGAAGCTCGCAAAAGCCACCGGAGCCAGGATGGTTACCAACCTGGACGACCTGACGCAGAAGGACCTTGGATACGCCAAGCTGGTCGAAGAGAGGAAGATGGAGGACGACAAGTGGGTCTTCATAGAGGGATGCAAGAACCCGAAGGCCGTGACCATTCTCGTCCGCGGAGGAACCCAGCGCATCGTCGACGAGGCCGAAAGGGCGCTTCATGACGCCCTGATGGTGACCAAGGACGTCGTCGAGCTCCCCATGATAGTGGCGGGTGGAGGAGCGCCTGAGGCCGAAGTCTCGGTCCAGCTAAGGACGTGGGCGCAGAAGCTCAGTGGGAGGCAGCAACTCGCAGCGCTGAAGTTCGCCGACGCCATCGAGTCGATCCCCCTCACTCTCGCCGAGAACGCGGGGATGGACCCGATAGACACACAGGTCGATCTGAGGGCAAGGCACGGCAAGGACGGCAAGTGGTTCGGCGTTGATGCGATGAGCGGCAAGGTGACTGACATGTACGCGAAGGGCGTTGTCGAGCCGCTGGCCGTCAAGCTGCAGATACTGCGCGCCGCCACGGAGGCCGCATCGATGCTACTGAGAATCGACGACGTAATCGCCGCGTCCAAGATGAAGGCGCCGCCGGGCCCTCCAGGAGGCGGGATGGGCGGAATGCCGCCGATGGGCTAGAGAAGGATCAAGCACCCAGCTCGACAGAGCTCTCAGAGAACGATCCGCTCTTCACTGCCCTATCGTAGATCATGCTGGCTACGGCGACATCTTCAATCGCCACGCCTCCTGATTTGAAGAGGGTCGGGGCCTTGGCGGTGGCTTTTCCGGAGACGAAGTCCTTCAGTTCGACGGCTTTCGCCCAGTCGAAGACGCCCGCATGGGCCGCACTAATCAAGTCCCCGGCCTCGACCTTAGCCTGGTGGAGGTCGTCCACGGCTATTGTCCGGAACAGTGCAATGGCATCCGGAGTGGCCTCGGATCTGCCTGGGGTGTTGGCCCCGCAGAGGTTGAGGTGCCGCAGACCCTCGATGGATTTCGCGCTCAGGAACGGCTCCTTCGAAGACGTTATCGCCGACCCGACGTCAGAGCCCCTCCCTGCATCCTCGGCGGAGCTGGCCGCGACGGCGGTGAATCCTATCTTCTGTAGGCGTTCTGCGAAGGCCGCGGCATGAGATGCATTCGGGCTCCAGACGCTGACTCGCGACAGGCTCGCTACGGCCGCCATCGCCATGACCTGCGTGAGGGCCTGTTTGCCTGACCCGTAGACCGAGAGCACAACTTCCTTCATTCCAAGGAGGTGCCTTGTCGCCACGGCCGAGGCTGCGCCCGTCCTGTATCTCCCCAGCATGTCGGCGCCCATCACGCAAAGCGGCGTAGCGTCCGCCAAGTCGAAAAGGACGAAGATGAACCGGGTGCCATTCCTCGTGCCGAGATAGCACTTCATGCCGGCCCTCCCCAAGTATGGAAGAGACGCGTGCATTACATTCAGCACGGAGCCGGGGACGGCAGACCTGGTCCTGGGGGAGTTCACCGCTGCCCCCTCCCCTTGCTTTCTGAAGCATTCCTCCACCGATGCGACTACCTCCTTCATGTCGAGGAGGGCCAGGACTTCGCTCTCGGAGAGGACCAGGGTCAAGAAGCGCCTACGGCTCTTCCTTCTTCTCTTCTGTCTCCGGCTTCCCCCACCTGCCGACCTTCGGGGGGTTCTTGGTCCTGAAGAGCGACATTCCCTGCTGGTACCGCTGAAGCTCTACTTCGACGAACCTGATATCTGAAGCAATGGCCGCAAGCTGCTTCTCCTTCCCCTTCTTGCCGGCGAGCTCGGCGGCCTTCGCCTTTTTTTCGGTCACCATGGCTGCGAGCAGTTGCTCGTATTCGGTGGTCATCCTCAGGTTTCTGGGCCAGCCCTGTCTAAACTATAAAGGCGTTGTCGGTTAGCGGCTGCCATGCGCTCTCAGCTCCTGGTCTCCGGCCTACTGGTGGCGCTTCTGGGCGCTGCGTTCTACACAACCCAGATTCCCCTGGCCTACTCCTGGAGCATAGTCTTCATCGGCGGGGGCGCGTCGATGTCAGCTCTCAGTTTCCTCGCAAAGGAGAGCACCGGTCCGGTGACGCCGCCCGAGGGGTACAGGTTCTGCAGATTCTGTTCATCGGCCGTGCCCCTGCAGGCGTCGAGGTGCTCGCATTGCAACGGCATTCAGCAGATAGGCGGGAGCTGAAGTGGAGGAGCAATCTGGGCAGGAAGAGGTCAGAGAAGAGACGGCAATGGAGAGGATCTTGTTCCGGGGCCACCCCATGGTCTCTGCGATGCATCCCACCACAATCGAAGTCACGGTGGAGGACCACCTGACCGAGAGAGGAGACTGCATTGTGGGGGTCGGAGCGGGAAAAGGGTGCGCACAGCTTGGCGAAGGCATCAAGGCAGGAATCCGGAGGGCGTCCTCGACGGTCCTCCTTCGGCTGCTGGTGGGCTCCGAGTCATTCGAAGTGAAGGCAAGGGGAGACCCGAGGCTGACCTTGTCCCACCCGCACGAGATCGTCGTGAGGAGGAGCGACTTCGTCAGCGACCGGACCATCGCCGTTAGGGCAGACGCCGCAGCGAGGGACATTCCCAGGAGCATGGTCGCGAAGCTCCGCAACCCCGCAACCGTGGGCTTCCTGGAGATCGAAGTGAGCTAGCTTGGCAACATACAAGGCCGTGGCCTTCACGATGCAGGCGCTGGTCAAGTATCACGGCCTGAGAGACTGGAAGCTCAGGCTCCCCTACCACGACAGCATCTCTGTGAACACGACCTGCATGAAGACCGAGGCGGCCATCACGGACGGAAGGGAGGGGGGCATCTTCACCGAAGGTAAGAGGAACGAGCCGGCGAACTCGAGGCTCTCG
Organism: Nitrososphaerales archaeon; assembly: GCA_035314985.1. Classification (GTDB taxonomy): domain Archaea; phylum Thermoproteota; class Nitrososphaeria; order Nitrososphaerales; family Gagatemarchaeaceae; genus DATFYP01. Next base: position 4,873 of record DATFYP010000151.1, on the reverse strand, counting down.
GGAGTCGTCCGTAGGCTCAGCCCCTCGGCGAAGGTCACGGACTTCAGGATCGACAGCAGGAACGTCCCGCCAGGGAAGCCGAAGGGGATCGGATATTCCTCGTCTGCCGGCGCGGCTCTGACCCTGCTCACCCACAGGCTCCTCGTTGGGGGAGACCCAGACCTGAAGGCCCTCTCACGGACGGCGAGGATCTTTGCGGCTTCTGCGTCGAGGTCGCTCGTCGGGGGGTATTCCAGACTCTACGCGGGGAAGAGCGACGAGGGCGCCTACGCGGAGAGGTTCGCCGACGAGAAGGATCTGGACCTCAGGATGGTCATCGTGCCCCTCTCGTCTGGCCTTAGGACCGAGGACGCCCACAGGGAGGTGCTGACATCACCGTTCTTCAAGGCCCGGGTCCGGTCGGCCCAGAAGCGTTGCGACGAAATGGAGAAGGCCATCTTGGGAGACGACCTGGAGGCACTGGGGGTCCTGGCCGAGAGGGACACCATGGAACTTCACAGCTTGACGATGACGGGGGAGAACCGGATGATGATAATGACCGAGGACACCGTCAGGATAATGCAGAAGGTGAAGGAGATGAGAGCGGACGGCGCTGAGACCTGGTTCTCGATGCAGACCGGCCCGTCCGTCTTCATCAACACATCGGCGAAGTCCGAGGGCAGGGCGATGAAGGCCATGGCGAAGCTTGGCTACAGGGCGTACGCATCCGGCGTGGGCGGAGAAGCTCATCTCCTTTAGGGAAGAAGGCCGGGATGGATGAGCGTGGGCGCGGAAGGCAAGCCTCTGACCCTCGAAGGGTACCTGCTGGAGCTGGAGGCGAAGAAGGACGAAAAGCCGGAACAAGTACGGGACGGCATTGAAATCTATGTGGCGCTATGGAGGAAGGCGATTGCGAGGGGCATCGTCGGCTCCTCTGATGAGCTTGCATCTGCCCTCGAGAAGCTGGACAAGGCCGGCGGGCTATACGCCGCGGCCGGGGATTGATCGCCAGCCCTCAAACGGCTAGTCCAGGACCTCGCCGCCGTCGATTACGACAGTCTGGCCGGTTATGAAACCCGACTCGCTGCTGGCCAGGAAAAGGGCGAGGGCCGCGGCCTCCTTAGGACTCCCGAACCTCTTCATCGGTATCGCCGACCTGTAGGACGCTGCATCACTCTTGCTGAGCCAGTCGACCCAGGCGGTCTCGAATGACCCGAAGACCATGCAGTTCACTCTCACCTTTGGCGCCAGGTTCTTCGCCAGCATCTTCGTCATGGCGATTACGGAGCCCTTTGCAGCGGCGTAGACGATGCCGCTCACGTCCCCGGCAATGGCTGGAGTCGAGGCGATGTTGATCACTGAGGCCCCCTTCTTCATTATCCTGAGCGCGCCCTGAGTGCATAGGAAGGTTCCGAAGGCGTCAACCGCAAAGACCTTCTTCCACATGTCCAGCGTGATCTCGGGAACCCTGGCGTTCCATATCTTGCCATCCGAGAGACCCGCATTGTTCACGAGTATGTCCAGCCCTCCCATGCGTTCCCTGATGGTCGAGAACATCCCCTCCACGCTTGACGGGTCGGAGACGTCGGCACCGAGGGCGAAGGCGTCCCCATTCTTCCTCGTAATAGAGCGGACCACGGAGTCCGCTTCATCTTTTGAGGATCTGTAGTTCACCACGACCGCGGCCCCTTCCGAAGCGAAAAGCTTCGCGATCTCCGCACCTATCCCCCTGGAGGCGCCGGTGACGAGGGCCCGCCTGCCAGAAAGCCTCAATTCAGGTCGGTCGGCCTCTCAGTCCGTCTTAAGGTTTGAACAGGGACTACGGCCGCGGGGCTCTGTCCTTCGCTGTGGGCCCGGAAGGATGCGACCTGAGGAACTCGATGTTGAAGAGCGAGGCGCGGGCAGAGTTGCTGACGATTCCGTCCTTGTCCTGAAGGGCCCTCTTGAGCGCCTCTTCCGAGGTCGGGCTCCCGATTGACCCCAGGGCCGCTGCTGACTCGTGTCTAACGACCGGGTCGGGGTCGGACAGCATCGCCTGTTTCAGGGCATCGTTGGCCGCTGTGAGCCCTATCTGGCCCATGGAAAAGGCGGCTTCGTGCTTGACGAGGGGGTCCGGATCGTGGAGCAGAACGTCGGACAACACCGGAACGCACTTCTCGCCCCCGACTTCGGCCAGTATGCAGACGGCGTGCACCCTCAAGACGAGGCTGGGCTCGGTCCTCAGCACTTCCAAGAAGTATGACTCGTCCTTACGGGCAAAAGCGGCCTCCATCCGACCCATGACATCCATGCAGTGGGCCTTGTCGTCGATGACCGTGCTCGTGTACATCAACCTCGGCTTCCCGTTCCAGGGCCTATAAAGCGTGCGAGCGGATTACGACAGGGCAGACCGGAGGTCGGCGATCAGGTCGTCGACATCCTCGATCCCGACCGACAGCCTCACGAGGCCATCCGTTACCCCGACCTTCTCCCTCGCAGGCTTGGGGACGCTGGCGTGCGTCATTGAAGCAGGGTGGTCGACAAGGGACTCCACTCCTCCAAGGCTCTCGGCCAGCGTGAAAACCCTCAGTCGGGACAGAAACCTCTTGGCTGCGGGAAGCCCTCCCTTCAGCTCTGCGGAGAGCATTCCGCCGGGAAGAGACATCTGCTTCCTCGCGAGCGAGTACTGGGGGTGGCTCCTGAGCCCAGGGTAGTGGACCTCTAAAACGCGCCCGTGGGCAGCCAAGAACTCGGCGACGGCCCTCGCGTTCTCGCTGTGGCGCTCCATTCTGAGATGGAGGGTCTTTGAGCCTCGGAGCACCATGAAGCAGTCGAATGGGGAGGGGACCGCCCCGAGGGCGTTCTGGTTGAACTTGACAGCCTCGAATGTGGTCTTGTCGGACGTCATCATGGCGCCTCCGACGACGTCGCTGTGGCCGCCGATGTATTTGGTCGTGCTGTGCACCGACACCGACGCCCCGAGGTCGAGGGGGTTCTGGATGTATGGGCTTGCGAAGGTGTTGTCGACAACGACGACGGCACCCTGTTTCCTCCCTATCTTGGAAATCGTCCTGATGTCGCAGATCCGCATGAGCGGATTCGTGGGGCTTTCGAGCCAGATCAGCCTCGTGTTCTCTTTCAGCGCGCTCCTGACCGCTTGAAGGGATCGCGTGTCGACATAGGTTGAGCCAACGCCGAACCTCTTCATGGTTGTCTCGAAGAGCCTGCGGGTCCCTCCGTAGAGGTCGTCTCCAGCGACCATGTGGTCTCCCTTCTTCAGGATGGAAAGCAGGAGGGTCGTCTCAGCGGCCATGCCGGAGGAGAAAGCGAGGGCGTAGGATGCGTTCTCCAGCGACGCGAGCCGCCTTTCGAGGGCCGACCTTGTCGGGTTGCCCGTCCTCGAGTATTCGAGGCCCTTGGTGGGCTTGTCCACCATCCTCCGAGCGAAAGTGGATGAGAGGTGTATCGGCGACACCACGTCCCCGGAAGAGCCGAGGTCGGGCTCCTCGCCGTCATGGACCGACCGGGTGCCGAAGCCGAGGCGCCTACTTCGCAAGGTAGTTCACCACGTCGATGGTCGTTATTATTCCGACCACCTTTGACCCTTCTGCCACTGCCACCGCACCTTTGTCTCTCAGGAGGCCGCTGGGGTTGAGCATCGATCCACTTCTTTCGACGGTCGGGAGGGGCGCCTCCATTACGTCCTCGACCTTCATGGTCCGAACGAGCTTGCCTTTGGCCACCACCTTGAACATGGAGGCTGCGCTGAGGCTCCCTACCTGCACCCCGTTCCGCGTGACCGGGAGCTGCGAAATCTCGTGCCTCTTCATCAACGCAATCGTCTTCGACAGTGAATCGAGAGGGCTCACTGCGATCACTCCGCGTAGGCTGGCCGGCTTCGATCGGAGAATCGCATCCACTGAGAGCCGCTTGCCTTTGGATTGGATGTATCCGTGCTCGGCCATCCAGTCGTCGTCATACAGCTTGTTGATGTAGCTTCTCCCCGTGTCCGGAAGTATGACCACCACCTTGTCGGACTTCCCGAGGCCCTTCGCGACCTGCAGCGCTGCCCAGACGGCCTCCCCCGAAGAGCCGCCGGCGAGAATCCCCTCTTCCCTGGCCAGGCGCCTCGCCATGAGGAACGCGTCCTTGTCCGAGACGGTGACGAATTCGTCCACGACGCTGAAATCGAGCGTGCCGGGGACGAAGTCCTCCCCGATCCCCTCCACCTTGTAGGGCATGGCTGAGGTATCCGACCCCTTGAACTTCCCTGCCAGAATGGAGCCTTCAGGGTCGGCACCCACCACCCTGATCCTCCGGTTCCTCTCTTTGAGGTATCTTCCGGCTCCCGTTATCGTCCCCCCGGTCCCCACCCCTGCCACGAGCACGGTGACGGTCCCGTCAGTCTGCTCCCAGATCTCAGGCCCGGTCGTACGGTAGTGCGCCTGGGGGTTCGCAGGGTTCTGGTATTGGTTCGGCATGTAGGAGTGCGGAGTATCCCTGGCGATGCGCTTGGCAACTTCGACATAGCTCTCGGGGTGGTCGGGGGGGATGCGCGAGGGGGTCACCTTGACCGTGGCCCCGAAGGCCCTCAGGAGGTCAATCTTGTCCTTGCTCATCTTGTCCGGGACTGTGAACACGATCTTGTAACCCCGCAGGACTGCGACCATGGCGAGGCCGGTCCCAGTGTTTCCTGAAGTGGGTTCGACGATTGTGTACCCGGGCTTGATCAGGCCCTTCCGTTCGGCATCGAGGATCATGGCCAGCCCGATCCTGTCCTTGATGCTCCCGCCGGGGTTGAAGAACTCGAGCTTGGCGAACACCTCGGGCCCTACTTCTCTGGCGACCTTGCGGAGCCTTACAAGGGGGGTGCGGCCTATGAGATCGAGGATGTTATCGGCGACCCGTAGAGCCA
>DATFYP010000150.1:0-19035 GCA_035314985.1 Nitrososphaerales archaeon | reverse complement strand
AAGCGCACCTTAGGGGAGGGGGAGTCCTGCTCCTCGTGTACATGAGCCACGAGGGTGCGGACGAGGGGTATGGGCTTAGGACCGAGGGGGGGGTGCCCCTCTTCAGGGTCTTTGCGAAGCGCGCGAAGCAGTGGGGGGCGGACGGAGTGGTGGTCTCGGCGAAATCCCCGGATGTGATCGAAGCAACGAGGAGGATCGTGGGGAAGAAGTGCCTTATCTTCGCGCCAGGAGTGGGCGCCCAAGGGGGGGCGATGGAGTCTGCGGCGGGGGCAGACTTCGTCATAGTCGGTCGTTCGATAACAGAGGCGGCGAACCCCGAAGAAGCGCTCCGGAAACTCAGCTCGGCCTGAGCGCGTCGTCCTTATCAGCCGCAGGACGCGACAGACGGCCCATGGGCCAGGTGGAACAGTGGGTCGAAGTGAACCTGTTCGCTGAGTTGAGAGACCAGGATTCGATACTCCTCGATGTGTTGAAGCCATATGTCGAGAAGCTCCGGAAGAAGGGGACGCTGGTCAACTTTCACTTCTTCCGAGAACCGGAGATCCGTTTCAGGGTCAGGCTGAACAGCCCGAGGGCGAAGGCGACTGAGAAGCGAGCCGTCGCGGCCCTCGCTCGCTCCCTCCAAAAGCGGGGCCTGGTGTCGAGATGGCGCTTCGGAAACCACGGAGAAAGGGGGAGGATGTACGTCGGCGAAGAGGACAGGTACGGGAAGAACGGCTGGCAGGTCGCCCAAGACTACTTCCGCAACGGCTCCGAGACCGCTCTGAGGCTCCTGGCCCTCAAGAGGGACGGCATGCTCGAGAACCCGCTATGGGCGAAGGGACTTGGGAACCCCTGGGAAGGGGGGGACAAGAACCCCTGGAAGGAAAGGGAGGACAACCCTCTGATCTACAACTGGAGCAGGTATGTTCACCTCTTCACCAACCAGCTCGGGTTCGACATAGACGAGGAGTCTAGACTGTGCGCGAAGCAGTCCGAACGCTACGCCGAGATCTCGAAGGGACTGGGAATCAAGTGGTAGCGCCGGCGGAGCTACCGCGGCGATCTGCGTAGTATTCCCAGATTCTCCCCTGCTGCTTTCTGACGTGCTCCTTCTCGTCGGCCGAGAGCTTCGGATCAGTGCACCTGCTGGCGGGCCTCCTCAGCGAAGGCGGGAGCTCGTCGTCGCAGAAGTAGCCTCCTCCCGGATGACCCGTGTCCTTGCGTACGACAATGGCCGCAAACCCCGGGGCTCCTGCGAGGCGCTGGGCCCTGTCCACTTCGCCCAGGACGGCCGAGATTCGTCTCCCCCGGGAGAGCCTGAACTTCTTCATCAGACGCCCGTAGGTCACGGTGCGGCCTTCCCTTGCCGCTTCGAGCAGCTCTCTGCTGAACCCCCGGACCGTGCGCAGTCGCTGCTCCTGCACATTCTACCCTTCTGCTACTGCTGGCTGCCGGTGCCTGCCGCCAGGTCTTTCACTCTGCCCTCGATTGCGTCCCGTATTCTCCTGACCTCCTCCAGGGGCTTCCCCTTCGGGTCCTCCAGGTCCCAGTCGACCAGCTTCTTCTGCATCTTCGCCAGCATCGGCTTGGGGCATGCCGCCTCGACCGAGCACCCCATGGTGACAACCAGGCAGGCCTCGTTTATCATCTGTGATGTGAGCGCCCTGGGCCTGTTGGAGGAAAGGTCGATCCCCTTCTCCTTCATGGCCAGTACGACCGCAGGGTTAACCCCCGCCGACGGGATCGTTCCTGCGCTCGCAGCGTCCAAGCCATACCTCTTGGCGAACGCTTCAGCTATCTGGCTCCTCCCCGCGTTCTCGACACAGACGAAGAGTATCGGCCCCATTGGTGTCCGCCAGCGGGTCAGGATTCCAGGTTCTTGGCGACCCGGAACTGGTCGCCCACTATCGACCTCATGTTCAGAAGCCCGAACGGCTTCCCCTTGTCGGTGACGAAGAGGGTCCGGATCCTGTGTTTCGCCATGAGCTTCACGGCCTCGGGCAGGGGGGTGTCTGCCGTCACGCTGACCATGGGGGAAGACATGATCTTCCTCACCTGGACGCTGGACGCGATCAGGTTGTCGGCGGCCACGCGGTTCAGTATGTCCCTCTCGGTGAGAATCCCTACAGGCTCGCCCTTGACGAGCACGAGTATGTTCCCCGCCCTCTTCTCTCTCATCCTCTGGGCAGCAGTGAGGACTGACTCGTCGGAGTCGATGGCAAGTGGGTCCGTCTTCACGAAGTTGCGGACGGTGTTCGTCTGGGGTTCCGTATGCTCCAGCCAGAAGGTCAGAGAGTAGTGGCAGTTCGGGCACTCGTCCGGGGTGATTTCCCCCTCAAAGATGTGGCCGCAGCGATAGCACTCCCACTTCATGAAGGCCAATCCGGGCCCGTGGTATATTAATGAAGTGCGGCGTGACGCTGTCAGCCTAGGCCCTTGGAACCTGGGCTATGAGCAGCCGCGCCTTCTGCTGGCAGAACGCGGCCTTGTCTGCGTAGTACTTCCAGGCCGTGTAGTTCTCCTCTCCCTTTGCGAGGAGCAGCAGGAGGTCGGCCGCCTGAAGGTACCGCGAGATAGCGATCTCCTTGTCGCCCTTTTGCTCGCTGACGGCCGCGTCGCTGACGAGTTGATCCGCATACCACCTCAGCTTCTGGGCGCGGCTCATCTGGGGATGCGGAGGGGACTGCATGAACCTGCTGGGCTCAAGGGCTGGAAAAAGGTGGGTGGGTCGCAATTCCTAGACGAAAGTGACAATCTGTCGGAAGCTGGGCTTGGGGTAGTGCTTCAGCTGAAGCGAACGACAGTCCCGGCTTCGATGCCGTTTGCCTCAGCGAACCCCCCCTTTGTCTCAATCACCCAGTTGGCAGGGGCCGTGGGCTGGTAGACGGGGCACAGGAATGGGGAGCTGCAGGCCGGGGCGCTGCGCACGACGTAGACGACGGTGCCGACATTCCCTGTCACGTTGAGCCAGATAATGTCGAGGGTGGAGTTGACCCTGCTCATCCAGAAGGAGTATCTCCCTGGGGAGGGGAAGACGAAAAGCATCGTGGTGGCATCTGTTATCCTCCTGTTCATCAGCCCCGCCTCCCTCGAGTTCTGGTCGGTGGCGATGTAGGTGATTCCGGACGCCCGGCCGTTCACGGTGAAGCTGGATGGCGGATTCGCAAGCATTGCCACCCCGGGGGTGGACGCCACCGTGTAGGCGAGGTAAGAGAGCACCAGGAGGGCCGCGACAACGCTCACGGCGACACGGAGGCCTGGGGCTCTCATCGATTGGGGGCGCGAGGCGGGGATGGATATATGGTCGCCGCAGGGTTCCATGGGCTTCAGGACGTACGTGCCCAGGCGCATGGCATGGAGTATGTTCCTCACCTTGAGTGGGGCCACCTCGGACCCGCACGCTGGCACCCCGAGCAGGGACCCGGGCTGCCGCTCCTCCCGAAAGAGTGTCGAAGGCTAGGGGAGCTTCCTTAGCTTTAGCTCGCCCGCGGCCTTGAGGACTTCGTCGGCCGTGTACCTGTGCGGGTTGAGTTCGAGGCAGACAAGCGCGTCGGGCCCGCCGATTCGGTCGAGCAGCCCCTTCAGGTTCGCCGTCCCCTGGCCAGGAATCAGGTGGTCGTCGCTCTTCCCGTCGTTGTCGCTAAGGTGCACTTCCGTCACACTGTCCTTGAGCCTCTCGTAGAGCCTTGACGGCTCCTCGCCGTTCGCGTGGGCGTGGCCCGTATCGAGAGTGTAGCTCAACCCCTCGACGTTCGCGAGAATGGTGACGATGGATTCGGCGTCGCTTCCTACGGGGAAGTCGTAGTGGGAATGACTCCTTGCTTGGTTCTCGATGTTGATCACCAACCTGCCGCTGCTTTCCCTGACGAGCTGCCGCAGGAGGCTCACCACGTCCTCTATCGACTGGGGAACGAGGACGCCGCTGTGGACGCTCCCAGGGTGGAAGGTGACCCTTGCAGCTCCCAGCTCGCTTGCGAAGTTGACGAAGCTCTTCAGCGTCTTCGTTACGGCGCCTTTGACTGGCTCGAAGGGGGTGGCCGGGTTGAGGTCGGTGAATGGGGCGTGCATCGTCATTGTGAAGTTGTAGTTGGACAGGACGTCCTTTAGCTGCCTCTTGTCCACCCACCCGTGGTAGGCGTGGGGGACCTCTCCCCATAGCTCGATGTAGTCGAGCCCGGCGTCTCCGATGGTCCTTACGGCCGAGTACACGTCAGAGTGAAGGAGAGACCAAGTGCTTAGCCCGACCTTCAAACTTGTGACCTCGACATCGCCGCAGCACGCCTGCTGTTTCTCGGCCAGCCCTACGAAGTGGGGGAGCTCTGCGCGCCCCTGAGGCGTCTGGCCAGCTCCTTGAGCATCGGGAGCGCCAGCTCGGGGTGTTGCTTTATCAGAGCCGAGAAGACCCAGGTCGAAAGCGTGAAGCACTTCGTCGGCTGGATTGCGACGACGTCTGCGGAGCGCGGCTCCTCATCTATGAGCGACATCTCCCCGAAGAACTGCCCCTTCGACAGCTTCGCCAGCGTCTTTGCACCCTTGCGGACCTCGACCTTCCCGTCGATGACCATGTAGAAGCCGACGCCCATGGTCCCCTCCTCGACTATGGTGTCGCCCGAGTTGTACGAGAGCTCCTTGCCGCTTTCGGCGAGGGTCTTCAGCTGCCTTGAGTCGAGACCTGAGAAGAACGGGACTGCCTTGAGGGCGGATGGAATATTTGCACTGTCAGCCATTGTGCCGTTGCCCTGTGATACGTGATTTAAACTCACCGCCAAAGTCCGCCGAATAGGTGCGACCCCCTACGGGCTGGCCGTCAACCCCAGTGAGGCGTCCTCTTTCAAGGCCGTCGCCCAGTGCTGGGTAGAAGGAACCGACAACAGGTGCGGGGAGGCGACGCTCTTGGTCAGTCCATCTCGAGCTGCGGCTTCCCTTTGAGGACGTCGTCTATCCTCTGCGTGATGTCCGCATCCAGCTTGGGGACCACCTCGATGGCCTGCATGTTCTCCTTGACCTGTTGAGGGGTGGTCGCTCCCGTGATGACTGTGCTCACGTTCGGGTTTCTGCAGCACCATGCGATGGCCAGTTGGGCAAGTGTGCATCCAAGGTCCTTCGCTATGGGTCCGAACTCCTTGACCAGGGCGCGGTTCTTAGCGTTCGTCATGATCTCTCTCAGCCATTTCATGCTCTCGAGCGACGCGCGAGACCCAGGCGGAATGCCCCTGTGGTACTTGCCTGTTAGCAGGCCAGAAGCGAGGGGGCTCCAGGTGGTGAGACCCAGGCCAATCTTTGAGTAGAGTGGCAGGTACTCCACTTCCACCCTGTCTCTCTGGAGCATGTTGTAAACGGGCTGTTCCATCTGGGGAGGGACGAGGCCCTGTTCGCGAGCGATGTTGTAAGCCTCCGAGATGTCGTCCATCCTCCACATCGAAGTCCCCCAATAGAGTATCTTTCCCTGGTGGACCAGGTCGTCCATCGCTCTGACGGTTTCCTCGAGGGGGGTGTTCGGGTCGGGGCGATGACAGAAGAAAAGGTCGAGGTAGTCGAGCTGGAGCCGCTTCAGAGAGTTTCCGCAGGCTTCCACTATGTGTTTCCGTGAGAGGCCCTGGTCGTTCGGTCCGTGCCCGCCCCAGAAGACCTTGCTCGAGACGACTATGCTTTCTCTGGGCCAGCGCAGCTTCTTGATGACGTTCCCCATCACGACCTCCGCGTTGCCGTGCGCGTACGCCTCTGCGTTGTCGAAGAAGTTGACCCCGGCCTCATATGCGGCGGACATGCACTTGGTCGCGACGTCCTCCCCGACCTGACCCCCGTAGGTAACCCAGGCGCCGAGGGAGAGTTCGCTGACTTTCAACCCGGAACTTCCCAGCCTGCGATAGTTCATCGGGGCGGACCTCTCTCTGGCTGGTATTTACAGTCTGGTGATTCGAGATTGACTGGCCCGGCGTTTGTGCGAATTTACGTTCAGTTCCTGATCAGTGGCTTGATGGCGATCCGGCGGCCAGGGCTCAACGACAGGATTGCCTTCTCGTAGGCCGACCAGCTCACCCCCATCTTCTGCGCTACCATTCTCTCGATCATGCTGGCGAACCCGTGTTCGTCACGGTACGGCGCCCGGGGGTCGTCGCCCGCCTCCGCATCAATGGAGTGGAGGCGCTCCCGCCTCTCCTTCTCGAAGTTGATGTCGAACTCCACCACCTCGCTGTCGGCGATTCCGTTCATCCTGCAAAGCTCGTACTCGACCATCTCGTGCAATGCCACGAGGAACACGTACCTCTCGTCCTTCATCTTGCTAACCCGGATCTTCACTGGGTTGCCGGGAATCCAGTCGCCCACGGTCTCGTACCTCTGCTTCCGGGGCGGAACCTGGGAAATCACGTAGTTCACCTTGCTTTTCCTCACCGGCCGCTTCCTCGTGCGCGCCAGCTTCCTGGACCATGAGGCTGCTGCCCTGGGGCGGCGGGTTGTCATTCTCGACGCTCTGGCTGGCAAGGTGGTTGTGGCCCAGACGCCTGAGGGGGTCTAAGGGATAGGCTGTCTAAAAACGGCCCCTTTTTGGTGAAGCGAACTTGAGTTCTGTGAGAGGGTCCTGGGTCCCCCGATTGCCCCCTCCTCCCCCCTGCGCCTTATTACTGCGGCTCTCAGCGCTTCTCCTCCTCTCATGAGAGGGATTCGGCCCTGCGTCGTGAGATGAGAGGGGGGTTTTAATGAAGGCGGTTGGTCGCAGGGCTGGCAGGCTTGCCCCAGATAATAGACGCCCACGTCCACTTTTCGGGCCGAAGGGACGACGCCCTCATCGAGTATGCGAGGCGGAACGGCCTCTCCTACACCTTCAATGAACTGTCTCGACTCATGCAAGACAACGGCATAGCCCACGGCCTTCTGTTGAGCCCCCCCCTCACCTCTGGGGCCCCTCTCCCCAACGAACAGGTGATCGAGCTGTGCATGAAGAGCAGGGGTCTGCTTCTGCCGATACTGACGGTGGCTCCCACGGCAGCGGGGGTGAAGCAGGCGCTGTCGCTGGCGAGGAAAGATAGAGACCTCGTAAAGGGGTTCAAGGTTCTCCTCGGATATGTGGAAGTCTTCGCCATCGACCGGGTCTTCAGCAGGTTGTACGCGTATGCAGAGGAGGAGGGCCTGCCGGTGATGTTCCACACCGGCGACACGGTGACCAGTCGCGGAAGTCTGGCTCATTCTCATCCTCTTACGCTCGACGCGCTGGCTAACGCCAGGCCGGGGTTGAAGATCGTCGCCTGCCATTTCGGGAACCCTTGGATAGAGGATGTCGCAGAGCTGATCTACAAGCACGAGAACGTCTACGCCGATGTTTCTGGGCTCGCGGTCGGAGGGAGCTCCTACTCGGATCGGTATGCCGAGTGGTTGGTCGACAAGCTGAACGGCGCAATCTACTTCGCGGGCGGGCCTGACAAGGTGATCTTCGGGACCGACTACCCAGTCACTTCACATTCTGCGGCACTTGGACTTGTGTCGAGTCTGGACGTGAACGGCAGTGGCAAGCGGAGAATTCTCTCTGAAAACGCCAGGCTGGTCTTCCGCCTGTGAAGGAAGAGGCGGGCCCCAGGATCTCCGACGCCGGCGCCGGCGACAGGGCCCGGCTCGAGCCGATTCTCGAAGAGAGCTTCGAAGGCTGGTACCTGAGGCATTCCAAGAAGACCCTCTACGAGATAGCCAGGGTGAGGGTGGCGGAGGCCGACGGAAAGGCCGTCGGGCTGGCCATGCTGAAGACTTTGGACGACGGGATCGGATACGTCTACTACATCGCCGTCGCCAAAGCGCAAAGAAGGAACGGATTCGGGGGCCAGCTGCTTGACGACGCCCTGGCCCACTTCGTGAGCATCGGGGCGCGGGTCGTGTACGCCAGCGTGGAGAACGAACAGGGGGCGGGCCTGTTCGCTTCTAGGGGCTTCAGAAGGACGAGCTTCGGGGAGTTCTCCAAGAGATACGGCCTGCTACGCGCAGTCGCCATGTACAGGAGCATGCTCGCCGTCCCAGGGGAGGTTCTCCTCCAGCTCGAGATGGACGAGGGTCAGGAGGGGGCTACGGTCTCTTCTGGTGCTTCAGAGCGGCCGAATTGATGCAGTACCTGAGACCTGTTGGCTTGGGCCCGTCGTCGAACTTGTGGCCGAGATGGGCGCCGCAGTTCGCGCACGTCACCTCAACCCTGGTCATCCCCCAGCTCCTGTCGACCTTCTCCTTGACAGCCCCTTTTTTGGCCATGTCCCAGAAACTCGGCCAGCCTGTCCCGGATTCGAATTTCGCGCTCGAGTCGAAAAGCTCCTTGCCGCAGACCACGCAGTTGTAGGCGCCCTCCTCGTGGAAGTCCCAGTAGGTGCCGGTGAAGGCCCGCTCTGTCGCCCCGTTGAAACAGACGTCGTACTGCTCCTTCGTGAGCTGCGACTTCAGTTTCTCTTTGAGGGACGCCTTCTCTTCCTCACTCATCTTGTAGAAATCGACCGTCGGAGGGCTTTAAAGTTTCAGCGTTCCATGGCGGCTCAGGCGAAGCGAGAAAACGGACGGCGACCCGGCCTTCTGGGGCGCGCGGGTGGCGAAGCGCTACAGCGCGAAGTGGAGAGGAAGCACGATCTGGAGTACGAGCGACGCCATGTAGAGGACGGAAAACTTCAGCGCGAGCCCCGCTGTCCTCGGGTCGGCGTTGTCCGGCACCTCGTTGGTGAACATCCTGGACAGTCCTACTGCTTCGGGGACCGTTAACATGACAATCAGCGACCAGAGGGGCAGCAGCCCGGCGACAATCGAGACTGGGACGAAGGCGTAGGTTATCAGAAGCAGTCCGCCGTACACGGCGCTCCCATTCGCCTTCCCGATCATTACAGGGACCGTCTTCATTCCGACGCTCCCGTCATAGTCGATGTCCCTGATGTTGTTGGCAAGGAGAACGAGGGCGACGAGGATGCCAATCGGAGTCGCCAGAACGACCGGCAGGGCCGAGAGGGTCCCTGTCTGGACGAGGTAGGCCCCAAGAGGGATCAGCGGCCCCCACATGAGGAAGGCGGTGACCTCCCCCAGGCCCCTCGCCTTGAGGACGACCGGATCAGCCGTGTATAGGAAACTCCCTGCGACTCCTACGCAGACGAGTACCAGAACCCACGGGCTTATCACTAGAGAGAGGTAGACGCCGGCGATCAGGGTGAAGGCGTAGAACGCCCCTGCCCAGAGTCTGATCGTGCCGGGGGACTCGGCGCCGGCGGCCACGGGGTGGGGTCTGTACTTCGTGGTCGGGGCGCCCATCCTGTCCACTCCGTGCTTGACGTCGTAGAAGTCGTTGATCAGGTTCGTAGCCGCGTGAAAGGCAATCATGCCTGCGAACGCCAGAAGATACAGCAGTGGGTTGAAGGCCCTCGTGAGGAGGAAGGCCAGGAGCGTCCCAACTGTGACCGATGAAAACGTCATGGTGAAGGACCAGGGCCTTGTCGCGAGAAAGAGGGTCTTGGCGTCCATCCCCCTCTGGGCGAGGGGTTGATTGTATAAGCATTGGCGGCTGCGCGCAGATAAAGCCCGGCGCGGCGGGGGAACCGGCATGGCCGTAGTCACCAAGGAGCTTGAGGTAGTTACCAGAGGCGAGAACGACGTAGTGGACATCACCGAGAAGGTGAGAAAGGCCGTCAGGGAGGCGAGGCTTGGAGGCGGCGTCGTAACCGTGTTCGTTCCCGGCTCGACGGCCGCGGTGACCACGATGGAATTCGAGCCGGGACTCGTGAGAGATTTCCCGGAAATGTTGGAGCGGGCGGCTCCGAGGAACAGAGAGTATGAGCACCAGAAGGCTTGGAGCGACGGCAACGGGCATTCGCATGTGAAGGCGGCGCTGGTGGGCCCGAGCCTGACCGTGCCGTTCGTGAATGGAGACCTCACTCTCGGTACCTGGCAGCAGGTGGTCCTCGTCGAGCTCGATATCAGGCCACGTACCCGAAGGGTCGTACTTCAGATCGTGGGGGAGTAGCCTGGGTGCGGGACCGAGCATCCGCCGCCGCGATTCGACTTATATCCAAGGAGAACAATTGAATCGCGATGAGGGAATCGAGTAAATCCGAGAAGACCCGCTTGCCCCCTGACTCGTTCGAGGAATGGATCAAAGACCAATCCGTTAAGCCAGCCGGTGAGAAGCGCCAGATTAAGCCCTCCGAGAATCAGTACGAAGCGTGGGTCAAGAAGCGCGTCGAGAAACGCGTAGGCCAGAAGAAGCAGGCCGCCAATTCGCGAACCACCTGATCATTGGACGAGACGGCAAGGTGCCAGAGGCCTTCCTGTAGGTTTTTTAGGAGCATTGGCGGGGCTTTTCACAGATTTTGAGCAGGCCTGGCCTTGCGTCGGAGCGGGAGAACCTCATAATGCAGGTAGAGATCTCCAAGCTGTTCGTCGGGAAGACGAATGTCAGGAAGAACCCGGGGGACGTGAGGGATCTCGCAGAGTCAATCAGGGAGAAGGGCGTGTTGGAGCCGGTGCTGGCGAGGCCGGTGGGAACGAAATATGAGCTAATCATCGGCTCGCGGAGGTTCGCAGCAGCGAAGGAGGCCGGGCTGAAGAAGATCCCGGCGGTTGTCAGAGAAATGGGCGATGAAGAAGCGATTGTTGTCTCCCTGGTCGAGAACGTCCAGAGGCGCGACATCGAACCCGAGGAAGAGTACGATGCTCTCATGGAGCTGAGACGGTTGAACCCGAAGTCCTACGGCTCGGCTGAGCAGCTTGCCAGGGCACTCGGAAAGTCGAGGAAATACATCGAGGACAGGATCAACGCGGTGGAAGTGGTCCGCAGCCTCAGGAAGGAAGGCAACGCGGACATCGAGGTAAAGCAGGCGCCCCGCCCAGATGAAAGAAGGGAGGGGGTCCTCCCGGTGAAGCATGCGACGTTCCTCCACAAGGCGCAGGAGGCGCCTTCGGTTCAGGAACTCCCGCGCAAGGAACAGTTCAGGAAGCTGACGGAACTGGCTCACAGCATCGCAGAGATGCCGCGGCCGGAGGCCGAAAACGTCGTCAGCCACTTCGTCATGGCCCCGGAGCGGTCAGTGGAGAAGATAGTCAAGGAGGCCGCCTCCATGCACACCGTCAAGCTGGAGATCGTGCTCGACCCGAGGGTTGCAGAGGCCCTGAGGAAGGCGGCGGAGGACAGGGGAGCGACCATGGAGGCGATTGCGGGGCTCGCGCTGCACTCATGGCTCAGGCAGCAGGGCTACGCCTAGGCCGATACCGACGACCAGTAGATAACAAGTCTCGAGAAGGGTGGCAGCCCAGCAGGGCGAGGAGGGCCGGGTCAGCGCCGGCGCGGCTTCCGGGGCGCCGTTATCACCCTTGCATCCAGAGCAAGGATGTCCTTCCTCGTGGCGACGAGGGGATTCACCTCGATCTGATCGATTGCGGGATTCTCGCCCATGATCCTCGAGAAGCTAGAGACGATGCGGGCGAGCTCCTTCCGGTCGACGAGGGGACCCCCCCTGTAGCCGTCGAGGGCCCGGCTCAGTCTGCACCTATCCACCAACGCCGCTGCTTCCTTCCGGGTCAGGGGGGCGATCCCCAGCGAGAAGTCCCGAAACAGTTCGGTGTAAGACCCGCCCACCCCGAACAGAACCGTTGGACCGAACGTCGCGTCCCTCGTCCCTCCCAGGATCATTTCGACCCCACCGACCATCTCCTGCACGAGCATGCCGTCGAAGGAGAGGCCCCTCCTCTTGGCGAGCGTCTTGAAGCGGAGGAACGCCGACGACAGCTCGGATCTTGCGGCTACCCCGAGGATGACGCCCCCCGCATCGGCCTTGTGAAGGAGTTGCCTGGAAAGGAGCTTGCAGGCCACGGGGAAGCCGACCTCCTCTCCTCTTCTGAAGTCCTCTGGCGACCGGACAACGACTGACCTGGGCTCGTGTATCCCGTACGCCGTGAGGAGCCGTGCGACAACCCGCTGAGGGATGGGCCCGCGGAGGCGGCTGAGGGCCCTGAATGGTCTCGGAACCAAGTCGGCGGGGGCCCTCGCATCGGTCCTGAGGGCCTCGCAGGTGGGGACGGCCGACAGCGCTCGGACGGCCCTCTCCGGCGTGGGGAAGCTCGGGATCCCGTTCGCCATGAAGTGATTGTGGATCTTGACCGCCAGTTCAGAGCTTCCCATCACGCTCATGCACACGGGCTTCCGTGCGCCCGAGACGA
This sequence comes from Nitrososphaerales archaeon, assembly GCA_035314985.1. Classification (GTDB taxonomy): domain Archaea; phylum Thermoproteota; class Nitrososphaeria; order Nitrososphaerales; family Gagatemarchaeaceae; genus DATFYP01. Next base: position 6,891 of record DATFYP010000150.1, on the reverse strand, counting down.
CGCCTTCCAGTCGAATCGCTATGTCGGCGTCAATCGCCGGGGTCTGATGGGACGGGAAAATGAGGGCGAGGTCGTAGTCGGGTAGTCCCAGAGCAAGCTCCGCTGCCCTGACGAACTCGCCGGTGGTGGCGGAGGCAGTCAGGTCGATGGGATTGTTGAACGACGCGTTGGAGGCGAAGCCCGCATCCCTGAAAGCCGAATGCATCATTTGGACCTCAGCATCGCTCAGGGGCTTCGCGTCCAGGCCCGACTTCCCGGCCTCGTCCGCCGCTATGGCGCCTACGCCCCCTGCGTTCGTGACAATTACGAGCCTCCTCCCCGCAGTCCTGGGCAGCATGGAAAGAGAGACGCAGCAGTCCAGAAGCTCCGTGATGCTCCCTGCCTCTACAACTCCAGCCTGACGGAACGCAGCCTGGTAGACCTGGTAGTCCCCGACGAGAGAAGCGGTGTGCGTCAGCGCGGCCCGGGCGCCCGCTGCGGTCTTGCCGACCTTCAGCACCACGAGTGGCTTCTTCTTCGTCGCATAGGCTGCGGCCCTCATGAAGCGCCTGCCGTCCCGCACCCCCTCGAGATACACCGCGACCACCCTGGTGTGCGGGTCGTCAGCGAAGTACCGAATGATCTCCTCGACGGACACGTCGAGCTGGTTCCCCGCCCCCACCAACGCCCTGATTCCGACCCCTTCTGCGGCGAGCTCCTCCGCGACTACTTCCCCCAGATGCCCGCTCTGGGTGATGACCGCAACGTCTCCTTTCAGCGGCTTCAGGAGCGCCACCACCTCGCTCCCGTCGGGCAGCTTCTTCGTGGAGCGCAAGAAGAGCGAGTTGACCCCCGACCTGGTGTCGAGCAGGCCGATGGTGTTGGGCCCCAGAATCCTCATGCCGTGCCTTCTCGCCACTGCGCCGATTCCCTTCTCGAGTTCCTCCCTGCCTGCTTCTGCGAAGCCGCTGGGGACCATCACGACGGCTTTCACTCCAGCTCTCGCGGCGTCCTCGACCAGCTTGGGCGTCAGGGCAACCGGCACCGCGATTATGAGCAACTCCGGCACCGATGGCAATGACCGGATGGTAGGGTAGCAGGCGTGCAGGCCGATGCGGCTGTGGGCCGGGTTCAGGGCGTAGACGGTCGCGCGGAGAGAGCCCTCCTCGGCGTTCGCCACGAGGTTTGCGAAGATTATCGAGCCGAGCTTGTTCGGGTCCTCCGAGACCCCTGCTACTGCCACCGACTTCGGCTCGAAGAAACTCCTGATTCCAGCCGTACTGCCCGAAGGCAAGCTCTCAGGCGCGGGGCTCCGTGGGCACCGCTAAAAGGTGTGGGAGTTCGATGCGGGGATGCGCGAGGCCCGGTCAGTAGATCATCAGGTCGCTCACGGCGAGCTTCTCTGAGGCCAGAGTGAAGTAAGGGCGGGGGAGGCCCTCCGACCTTGCCCTCTTGATGACGGCCACCTGCGACAGAAAGACAAGGTGGAAGACTCCGTCATAGGGGCTGGCCCGGAAGGGAGGGATTGTCACCGCGTCGAATCCCCTGCCTCTCAACGAGGCCGAGAGCTTTGGGCCGAGGCCGAGAGGGTCGAAGGCCCTGAAGATGATCACGGCGTCTCGCTTCTCGAGGGCGAAGAGAGGAGCGTGGCTGAATTCCTCAAGCAAAGTGCACTGGGCACGCTTGCCCAGTACCTCGTGGACCTTAAGGGCGGAATAGAGCCCTGCGGGGAAGGCCGCCCCGTTCCCAAGGAAATGTGTGACTCCCCTGTCGGCGAGATGGACCTTGGCGGAGTCGCGCTCAGCTTTGGAGTACGCCCCTCTGAAGTCGCATTCGAAGCTTCCGACCGCCAGCTTCAGGAGCGTCGTCAGGGTCAGGGTGAACGAGAGCGTTCCCGGGAGCCTCGGCACGCTTCTGTAAGGGATGAAGATGGCGGAGTCTGTGGCGTTCACTAGCCCTCCAGCGGCACTCGCAGTCACCGCGGTCCTCTCCTTGGCAATGCCCTTCACCCTCTTCGCGGCGGCTATGTTGGAGACCGTTCTCCCGGACGTGGACACGAAGTAGACGCTCCTGCCTTTCGCCAGTGCGGGGTCGGCGACCAGTTCGTAGGGGTCCACGGCGACGTGCTTTCTCGAAGAGAGGCAGCTTGCAATCCAGGCGGCGGCGAAGCCGTCCCCGGCCCCTGCAAAGACGGAGCCCGGAGGCGCCGGGGCGAGTTCCTCCCGAAGGTGCTTCTCCAATGCAGCCGGCTGAGCCGACACCTCCGCTTCGACCGTGGAGAGCACGTCCGCGTCTACGTCCAATCGCGATTTAAGCGGGACAGGGAGCCTTCCGCTCACAGCACGGCCATGCGGTCGTAGGGGAGTATGCTGTCGAGTTCCCTCTCCCGTCGCCGGAAATCGGGGCAGACCGCAGAGAGCTTCCTCCTGAATGCCGGAGAGTGGTTGAATTCAACCAGATGCGCGAGCTCGTGCAGGACGACATACTCGCGGAGCCTGTCGGGGAGGGCGATGAGCTGCCAACTGAAGGACAGCCTCCCGCCCCTCGTGCAGTACCCCCATTTGCTGATCTCTCTCACGTCCACCCTGCTGGGCTTCGCGCCGACCAGCGGAGTGAAATCGGCGACCTTCCTCACAACGTAGGCCGAGGTCTCCTTCAGGAACCACCTTCGGACCAGCTCCTTGATGCGGCGACGGTCGCTGGTTCTGATGTGCACCTCGTTTGCCTTCAAGTCAGGGACTAGCTCCTCCTTGGTGTCGGGGGTGTGGACGATCCTGAGGTAGGAGCCTCCGAACATCACCTGGTCGCCATGCAGGACCATGCGCGCCGACGTCATCCGATCGTACTCCTTTGCAATCCAGGGTAACTTGTCCCTGAGCGCAGCGTCCACGTCGACCTTCCTCCCCTTGGGGATGACCACCTCCAGGGTCAGGTCAGGTTTGAACCTGAAGTAGGTGTAGCGCCGGCTACCCCCCCTGACCACGGCGTAGCCAACCGTCTTGTCCCCGACATTCAGGTAGTGCGACTGGCCTCCCCTCGGCTTCTGACTGCTACCCGCTGAAGGTCTCCGAGGGCTCGGGGTAAATCACGTTTGTGACAAGGGTCCTGGAGCAGTTCACGCAGTTGACCACCGTCTCCACGCATTTCTTGTGATAGCGGGCGCCGCACTCGCATTCTATGTACGGCTCGGGCTCCTGGCTGTCCATGATTGACCTGATCTCCTTGCCGCAGTTGGCGCAGACCCTGCTGTGCTTGAGAATGTCCCTCAACGTGAAGATGCCCACGATCTTGCCATCTTCTGTGATGAGCATCCTCCTCACCCCTTTCCTGTTCATGAGGTCGATGGCTTCACGGAGGGGTCGCGCGTGGTCGATGGACACAGGGGGCGAGGTCATCACGTCTTTGACTTTCGTCGAATGTGAATCCAGCCCCCTTGCCACCACCTTCTTGAGCAGGTCCCTTTCGGTCAGAATCCCTATCCTTTGCCCTGCCCGGGTCACTATGACGCTTCCTCGGCCTTCCTTCACCATCTGGCTGGCTGCATCGAGGACAGTGCTCTCCTCGTCGACGTCGACCAGCTGACGCCTTGCTATTTTCCCCGCGGGGAGGTCCAGGGCCATAGGGTTACAAGCCCGCAGTTTTATTTAAACACGGAAGCTGCATTCGGAGAGGTTCGGGAGCGCAGGGCCAGAGCCATCCGGAAGACGCGTCCGGAAACTCATCTTCCTGTTCGGTCCAGGTCGCTGCTGGCGACGAGGAGGTTGACCTTGAGCTGGTGCATCAGCGTCCGCGCAAGGGCGAGGTCTGGCTTCATCTTCCCGGTTTCGACGTGGCTTATCACCGAGGGTTTCACGTTGGTCAGCCTGCCCAGCTGTTCCTGTGTAAGCCCCAGCTTCTCTCTTGCGCCCTTGACTATTGTAGGGTAGTCAGGGTCGACCTCCAGGACTGGGTTCATCCCCTCGTCGGCGAGGATCCGCGGGACTGAGGCCTTCCTGGCCTCGGGAGGAGCGGCGATCGGCGTACCGAGCCGTGCGCAGTTGCTGCAGACCAGGAGGACGGCGCCGTCGATTTCGACCCGGCTCGGCTGTCCCCTGATCGGATTGCCGCATACTTCACAGGTGAGTGCCAATGCGCTCGGAGTTGTGAGCCGCGGCATAAATGACTTTGTTTCCTGCTAGAGGCTCGAGGCGACTACCCCGCGCCAATGTAGCCCCTCAGCCCCGACGCCTTCTGGTGGCCGTCCACCGCCAGTATGATGGAAATGACAAGGCTCGCCAGCCCGTCCGTCACAATTCCCGCGACGAAGTAGACGATGACCATCAGCACCACGAAGACTGCAACCTGAACCCCCATCACCTTGTGGTATCCCATGTAGACATAACCGAGGCCGAAGAAGAGATTCAGGATTGCCGCCATCAGGGGGCTCCTGTCCTGCTGAGGGCCTTGGGGGGACGCCTGAAGCGCCGTGGCGGGTTGCGCCGTCGCTGCGGGTCGGGCGTCGGTAAGCGGAGCGCCGCAATTCGTGCAGTAGGCCGATCCTTCCGACGCCTCGGTTCCGCACCTCGGGCAGTACACCCCCTCGGCTTGGCGAGCCGGGTATATGAGCGGCGGGCGAATTCCATTCGTAGGCACGACTTTGAAACTTTAACCGAAGGCGGGGGTCCGATTCCCACGTGCAATACGCTCAGCTGGGAAGCACCGGGCTGAAGGTCTCTCGCCTCTGCGTCGGATGCATGAGCTTCGGCGGACACGATGCGGAGGGTTTCGAATGGACCATTGGTTACGACGACTCGAAGAGGGTCATCGACAGAGCGACTGACCTCGGAATCAACTTCTTCGACACGGCGGACGTGTATTCGCATGGGAAGTCGGAGGAGATCGTGGGCAGGGCGCTCGAGGGAAGGAGGAACGACTTCGTAATCGCGACGAAGGTGGGCCTGCCCACCGGGGAGGGGCCCGGTGACCGGGGGCTCGGCGAGGACCACGTACGCCGGAACCTCAGGAAGTCGCTGGCCAATCTGAGAACCGATCGGGTCGACCTTTACCAGATCCACAGGTGGGACTACGGGACCCCCATCGAGCGGGTCCTCACGACATTGACGGACGCCGTGAGGAAGGACGGCTTCGCCGACCACATCGGAGGCTCAAGCATGTGGGCGTGGCAGTTCATGCAGGCCCTGAAGACGAGCGACAGGATGGGGCTGGAGAGGTTCGTCAGCATGCAGAACCACTACAACCTCGCATACAGAGAGGAGGAGAGGGAGATGATTCCCCTCTGCATGTCCGAAGGAGTGGCCATCAGTCCGTGGAGCCCCTTAGCTAGGGGGTTCTTGAGCGGCAAGTATCGAAGAGGCGCCCGCCCAGAGAGCATAAGGTACGAGAAGGACTCCATTTTGGCCGCCCGCTACTTCAAGCCCGAAGACTTCGACGTGGTCGAGCGACTGGAGGAGGTGGCAACTGAGAAGGGGGTAAGACCCTCACAACTCGCCTTGGCATGGCTGCTGGCCAAGCCCGGAATCACTTCGCCCGTGGTAGGACCTACGACGGTTGCGCAGCTTGAGGAGTTGGTTTCTGCCCTCGACATCAACATCACCGCGGATGATGTGAAGCGGCTCGAAGAGCCCTACAGGCCTCATCCAGTGATGGGCCACCAGTGAATCCAAGACCGTGAAGGGGCTACCTGCGCTTCATCAGCTCGCCGATCTGCTTGTCGAGCCTCACGACTTCCTCCTGATACCGCTCCATCTCGCTTTGGTCCCGCTCTATGCTCTGCTTCTTGATGGTGATCTGGGACCTAAGGGTCGCGAGCGCCTGGTTCGTCGCCTCTAGCCTCCCCGAGAGCTCCCGCAGCCTGGCCTCCATCTCGGCCTTCTGCCTCTGAAGGTCCATCGATTGCTTCTCCGTCTGGGCGGACTGCTTCTGCAGGTCCCGCAGCTCCTGCTCCTGCCTCACCACCTTCTGATAGAATTCCTTCGCCTTCGCCTCGCTGTTCCGCTTTCTCTCTTGGGTGCCGGCTAGGTCGTAGCTCACGACCTCGTACCAGAAGTTGTGAATATATAGGATTAATCTGAATTATTCAACATCGTCCGGGAGTCGGTGGTCATCGCTGAGATCCCTCGGTGCGACCGCCTGGCCTATGGCAATCAGGGTTTCTGCAATGCATTCGCCGCGCCCTATGGGTTCGAACACAGGAGCTAGCGCATCTGAATCTAGACGAGGATCCCCCTGCGTCTGACGCCGAGGTAGTAGCCGGCTGCGAGCCCGGACACCGCCCCTCCGAGATGCGCGATCCAGTTGATGTAGCCTGATGAGAAGCTGGAGAAGATGAACACCAGTAGGAACCAGGCCAGAAGCCCTGTGTTGAGCCTCCGCTCCGCGGCGTAGTCCTCGGAAACAGCCCCCGCGAGCAACCCGAAGATCCCGCCGGAGGCGCCGAAGCTTATGAGGTCTGGGCCGGCCAGGAGGCTGAGAAGGTTGCCTGACAGCGCCGACAGAAGGAAGGTGGCGTAGTACTCTCGGGGATTGAACGCGCCTCCGAGGAGATTGTCAAGCCAGACGACAGCCAAGGCATTGAACAGAACATCTGCCACGCCGAGGGCGTCTGGAGTGGCAACGACGACCGAGGTGAGGAGCTGCCAGTAGAAGCCATGATAGACCAGGAAGTTCACCTGCAGGAAGAGGTAGGTCAGTGGTTTTCCTCCGACGTTCACCCCCCATGTTGCGAGGCCAAAGACAAGGCCGCCTATTATCGCGAGGGCGAGGTTCCTCCCCTGCTTCGAGACCACACGCATCCCCGCATAGTCATGACTGTTTAGGCGTTCGATTCTGAGCCAGAAGGAGGAGCGCAATGCCCCACGCGGGGGTGACGGCTCCCATGCAGATTCTTATCAACCCCCCCTCGCTCTTGGGGGC
>DATFYP010000149.1:0-12075 GCA_035314985.1 Nitrososphaerales archaeon | reverse complement strand
CCTAATCGCTGCGCGGAGTTCCTTGAGTTTGCCCTGCAGCTCCTTCGGCGCTGCGGATATGTAGTCGTCCACGTTCCTTGCTGTTTCTCTCGTGGGGGCTCACGGGTCTCCGGATTAATTTAACCCTTCCAGCTTCCAAGTCCCCCATGGGGCTCCACCCGGCCGTCTCAGGATAGCCTTAACTCGGACGACGGTCGCTACGGTTCATTGTCCAATAGGGTGACACTGAACAGGCTCAAAGCGGAAGTTGAAACCTGTGAGTCAGAGTATCGAGAGGTCGTCAAGGCGGTCGAAACGGACGATCCGGTCCTCCTTGGCGCGCGCGGAAGAGTTCTTGTTGCCTACCTGCTGAAGCTCTTTGAGGCGAGCGAGAAAGCGTTGAACACCTATCAAGAGTACGCCAGGGAATTGGAGAAATCCGCCTCTCTGAATTCCTAGGTCCGCGCAGTCAACTCTGCGTAACCCCCTCTCAGAAACGCGTAAATACACGCTTTCAAGCGAGGTCAATCGGGCCCTGCGCAGTGTATTGTGCTAGACACTTACTGTTTATTTTGAACGGAGGCAGGTAGAAATCCCAGCCTCCAAGACCGCGTCAACTGCCAAGAAGACGGTCAGAAGGAAGAAGGTGGAAGACGAGGTCCCGGCGTTCAAGGTCAGCACCCACTTCCTCATCCCGAAGCACGAGCTCCTGACAAAGGAGGAGGCGACCCAGGTGCTCGCGAGCTCCAACGCCACCGCCGCCCAGTTCCCCTACATCCTCTCGACCGACCCAGTCGCCAAAGAGATCGGCGCGAGGCCCGGCGACCTGATCAGGGTGACGAGGAAGAGCGAGACGGCCGGCTCCAGCACCTACTACAGGTACGTGGTGGAGGCATAGAGTTGAGCAAGCAGGTTCAGCGGTCGAACTCGTGGATCGTCCTCCGGGACCTCCTGGAGAGAGAAGGTGTCGCCAGGCAGCACCTCAACAGCTACAACGAGCTCGTCTCGAAGGGGCTTCAGAACATCGTAGACGAGATCGGCGAGGTGGAGGTAGAGACGGTCAGCACCCCCTACAAGATCAAGTTCGGCAGGATCACCATCGGCGCCGCCAGGGTCGTCGAGATCGACGGCTCTGTCAGCAGCATCCTCCCCATGGAGGCCAGGCTGAGGAACCTCACCTACTCCGCCCCAATCCTCCTGGAGATGACCATCGAAGAGGAAGGGCTACCGAGGGACACGACGCGGCAGCACATCGGTGACCTCCCCATCATGGCGAGGTCGGAGCTCTGCCAGCTCTCCAACAGGAACCGGGAGCAGCTGATAGAGGTGGGCGAAGACCCGAACGACCCCGGCGGCTACTTCGTCATCAACGGAGCGGAAAGGGTGATAGTGGGGCTCGAGGACCTCTCCCCCAACAAGATCCTCGTCGACTCAGAGAAGGTGGCCGGCGCCACCACCTACAAGTCGAGGGTCTACTCCTCGGTGGTCGGCTACCGCTCGAAGCTGGAGCTGACCCTGAAGCAGGACGGGGCGATAAACGTCAAGGTCCCCAGCTGCCCGGTGGACCTCCCCTTCGTGATCGTCATGAGGGCCCTGGGGGTGAAGTCCGACAAGGAGATCGCTGACGCCGTGTCGCCGAAGATGGAGATCCAGGACCTCCTGGAGGTCTCCTTCGACAAGGCGAGCGAGGCCCCGACCGACAAGGACTCTCTGGTCTTCATAGGCAACAGGGTCGCCCACGGCATGCTGGAGGAATTCAGGGTAAAACGCGCGCTTTCGATGCTGGACTGGGGGCTGCTCCCCCACCTAGGCAAGACCGAGGACAGGCGCTTCGACAAGGCCATGTTCATGGGCGAAGCAGTCTGCAAGCTCCTGGAGCTCAGGCTCGGCTGGACGGAGGCGGACGACAAGGACCACTACGGAAACAAGGTGATAAAGTTCGCTGGGCAGATGCTGGCAGACCTGTTCAGGACCGCTTTCCGGAACCTCGTGCGAGACATGAAGTACCAGCTGGAGAGGACCGGCCAGAAGCGCGGAGGGAACGTGGTCGGGGCGGCCATCCGGACGGGCATCATAACTGACAAGCTGAACAACGCCATAGCCACCGGCAACTGGGGGCGGGGGAAGGTGGGGGTCACCCAGCTTCTCGACAGGACAAACTACCTGAGCACCCTGAGCCATCTCAGAAGGGTGCAGTCCCCCCTTAGCAGGAGCCAGCCCAACTTCGAGGCCAGGGACCTTCACGCCACCCACTTCGGGAGGATCTGTCCCTCTGAGACTCCAGAGGGGGTCAACTGCGGTCTCGTGAAGAACCTCGCCCTTTCCGCTATCATCTCTGTGAGCGTCCCGACCGCGGAGGTGGAGGAGAAGCTGTGGGAGCTCGGGGCGAAGCAGATCAGGGACGCCGACCAGAAGCTCCAGACAGGCGGGTGCAGGATGTTCATGGACGGCCGATTCCTGGGCTACGTGGACGACGGCGAGAGGCTTGCCAAGGCCTTCAGGAAGCTCAGGAGGGAGGGGCAGATCAACCCCAGCGCCAGCATCCTCTACATCCCTCCGCTGAACGAGAGCGCTTACCCCCGCCTCTACATCAGCCTCAGCTCGGGGAGGGTGCTGAGGCCCCTCGTCGTGGTCGAAGGAGGGAGGCCCCTGCTGACGGCCGACCTGATTGGAAAGGTGGACGTGGGCCAGCTCTCCTGGAGGGACCTCGTCGAGCAGGGGAACCTGGAGCTCATCGACGCCAACGAGGAGGAGAACTGCCTCGTGTCCATGAGCGAGGAGGACCTGTCGAACAGGAACACCCACATGGAGCTCTTCCCGGCCTCGATGTTCGGGATCGCCGCCTCCATCATCCCCTACCCGGAGCACAACCAGTCTCCGAGGAACACCTACGAGTCGGCCATGGCCAAGCAGAGCCTCGGGTTCTCTTCGCCGACCTATCCCATTTCACCCCACGTCCGCCAGCACCTGCTCGTCAGCCCGCAGGCGCCGGTCGTCCGGACCCGGACCCTCGACCTCCTCAAGATAGACGAGAGGCCTCTGGGGCAGAACTGCGTCGTCGCGGTCCTCTCCTTCGAGGGCTACAACATCGAGGACGCCATCATAATGAACCGGTCCAGCGTCGAGAGGGGGCTTGCGCGGTCGGTCTTCTACAGGCTCTACGAGGGCGAAGCGAAGCAGTACCTGGGCGGCATGCGCGACACCTTCGAGGTGCCCTCCGCCGAATCGAACATCAGGGGGTACAGGGGGGAGAAGTTCTACCGCCTCCTCGAGGGAGACGGCGTCGTCTCACACGAGTCCCAGGTGACGGGCGGGGACGTCGTCATCGGGCGGACGAGCCCTCCGAGGTTCATGGAGGAGTACAAGGAGTTCGAGATCAAGGGCCCATACAGGAGGGACACCTCGGTGGCGGTCAGGCCGTCCGAGGCCGGGGTCGTCGATTCCATCTTCATGACCGAGAACGTGGAGGGGGGGAGGATGTTCAAGGTCCGCGTGAGGGACATGAGGATTCCCGAGATCGGGGACAAGTTCGCCTCCAGGCACGGCCAGAAGGGGGTCATCGGGCTTGTCGTCCCCCAGGAAGACATGCCCTACACGGCCGAGGGGATCGTCCCGGACGTGATAATCAACCCGCACGCCTTCCCGTCCAGAATGACCGTCGGCCAGTTCATTGAATCCATCGCGGGCAAGGCTGGCGCCCTCCGGGGGTCCCCGGTCGACGGGTCGGCCTTCGCGGGCGAGCACATCGAGGACCTCGAGAAGATACTGAGGGGTAGGGGGTTCGAGGCCACGGGGAGGGAGGTCATGTACGACGGGAAGACCGGCAAGAAGTTCGTGACCGACGTCTTCGTCGGGGTCGTGTACTACCAGAAGCTCCACCACATGGTGGCGGACAAGATCCACGCGAGGGCGAGGGGCCAGGTCCAGATGCTCACCAAGCAGCCCACCGAGGGGAGGGCCAGGGGAGGCGGCCTCAGGTTCGGTGAGATGGAGAGGGACTGCCTCATAGCCTACGGGGCTTCCATGGTCCTGAAGGACAGGCTCCTCGACGAGGCCGACAAGACCGAGATCTACGTCTGCGAGAAGTGCGGCCTGATCGCGTTCTACGACGCGAAGCAGAGGAAATACACCTGCAAGGTCGACGGCGACCAGGCGAAAATCTCCACCGTCGTCGTAGCCTACGCGTTCAAACTACTACTGCAGGAGATGATGAGCCTGAACATAGCGCCGCGGCTCCAGTTGAAGGACAAGGTGTAGGCCATGTCCATGGAACAGGCGCTCAAGACCATCGGGGGGATCGACTTCGCCGTCTTCTCTCCGAGCGAAGTGAGGAAGTACTCGGTCGCCGAGATAACCCAGCCGGAGACCTACGACGAGGACGGCATGCCCGTCCAGGGGGGGCTCATGGACAGCCGCCTCGGGACCCTGGAGCCCGGTCAGAAGTGCGGGACCTGCGGTTCGACCGCAGGGAGGTGCCCCGGGCACTTCGGGCACGTCGAGCTCGCCGAGCCCGTGCTCCACATCGCGTTCGTCGACGAGATCAACAAGCTGGTGCAGACCACCTGCAGGTCGTGCGGGAGGATCTTGCTCCCCCAGCCCGAGCTCGACGCCTACAAGGTCAAGAACGCGAACAAGACCGACTTCACCCCCACGATGCTTGAATCGGTGGCGAAGGAGATTGCCACGAAGGCGAAGAAGGTCAAGCTCTGCCCCCACTGCGGCAAGCAGCAGTACCAGATCGAGTTCACGAAGCCGACGATATTCCACGAGATAACCGAGGAAGGGGGCGCAACGCGCCTTCTCCCGATCGCCATCCGCGAGAGGCTGGAGAGGATCAACAACGACGACCTCGACCTCTTGGGGTTCAACGCGAAGGCGGCCCGGCCAGAGTGGTTCGTGCTTCAGGTCCTCCCAGTGCCACCGCTGACGGTGAGGCCCTCGATCACCCTCGAGTCCGGGATCAGGTCCGAGGACGACCTCACCCACAAGATCGTCGACATCCTCAGGGTGAACCAGAGGGTCAGGGAGAGCAAGGAGTCGGGGACCCCCCACCTCATCGTCCAGGACCTCGTAGACCTGCTGCATTACCACGTCACTACCTACTTCGACAACGAAGTCTCCGGCATCCCCCAGGCCCACCACCGCTCCGGCAGGCCGCTGAAGACCATCAGCCAGAGGCTCAAGGGCAAGGAGGGCCGCTTCAGGGGCTCACTGTCGGGGAAGCGCGTCGACTTCTCGAGCCGGACCGTCATAAGCCCCGACCCAAGCCTCGACATCGGCGAGGTCGGAGTCCCCTTCGAGGTCGCCAAGAAGCTCACAATCCCCGAGAAGGTCTCCCCCCTGAACATCGAGGGGCTTAAGCTGCTCGTGATGAGGGGGCCCTTCGAACACCCGGGGGCCAACTACGTGATCAGGCCCGACGGCGTGAAGATAAGGCTCGACTTCGCCAGCGACAGGAAGGCCCTTGCCGACTCCCTCTCCCCCGGATACATCGTCGAGAGGCACCTCAACGACGGCGACGTCGTCCTGTTCAACAGGCAGCCGTCGCTGCACCGCATGTCAGTCATGGCCCACTTCGTCCACGTCCTCCCGTACAGGACGTTCAGGCTCCACCCGTCGGTCTGCCCGCCGTACAACGCGGACTTCGACGGAGACGAGATGAACCTGCACGTCCCACAGAGCGAGGAGTCGAGGTCGGAGGCGCTCATGCTGATGAAGGTCCAGGACCAGATCCTTTCCCCAAGATACGGCGGCCCCATCATAGGGGGCATCAGGGACTTCATCACCGGCGCATTCATGCTCACCCGCGACGAGACCTTCCTGACCCCAGGAGAGTTCTCCAACCTCGCCCTGCTGGGCGGGTACGAGGGGGATCTTCCTGAGCCGGCCAAGAAGGGGAGCAAGCCGCTGTACACAGGGAAGCAGCTCTTCTCGCTCTTCCTGCCGAAAAAGATGAACTACGTCCTGACCTCGAAGTGGGCGAAGTCGTCGAAGACGGGAGCATCCAACGACGTCGTGATCAAGGACGGGACCCTCATCTCAGGGGTCGTCGACAAGGCCGTGATCGGGGCGGAGGAGCCGGACAGCCTCCTGCACCGCATCGCCAAGGACTACGGCAACGAGGATGCCAGGAACTTCCTCAACTCCATCCTGAAGGTCCTCAAGACCTACCTCACCCGCAGGGGGTTCACCTACGGCTTCAACGAGCTCGAGCTCCCCGACGAGGCGAAGAAGGCGATTCACGACACTCTCGACGAGGCCTACAAGAACGTCGCCGACCTGATCAAGAAGAAGAATGCCGGCCAACTCCAGCTCACCAGGGGGCTCTCCCCGGAGGACTCGCTCGAGGCCTACATCGTCAATGAGCTTTCGCGCGCCAGAGACAGGGCAGGGAGGATTGCCGACCGCTCCTTCCCCGCCGAGAACTCCGGGATGATCATGGCCAGGACTGGGGCGAGGGGCTCCAGCCTCAACGTGGGCCAGATGACCGCCGCTCTCGGCCAGCAGTCCGTCAGGGGAAAGAGGATCGAAAAGGGACTGAGGGGGAGGGCTCTCAGCCACTTCTCATGGAACAACCAGTCGCCTGAGGCAAAGGGCTTCGTCAGGAGCAACTACAGGGAGGGGCTATCGCCCACCGAATTCTTCTTCCACGCAATGGGAGGAAGGGAAGGGCTCGTGGACACGGCCGTCAGGACTCAGCAGAGCGGATACATGCAGAGACGGCTGGTAAACGCCCTGGAGCACCTGAAGGTCGAGTACGACCTAACCGTGAGGGACCCTCACGGCCACATCATCCAGTTCCTCTACGGCGAAGACGGGGTCGACCCGGCGAAGAGCGACCACGGCAGGCCCATCAACCTCGACCGGCTGCTGGAGACCGAAGAGCTCCTGAACAAGTCGAGGTCGAAGCTTGACGCCGAGACCGTGGTGAAGCTGATGAAGAAGTACCAGCCAGTCCTGAACGAGAGGCTCGTCAAGGAGCTCAACGACAAGCTGACCGGGTCCTACCTCACGGAGGAGGGGGCCAAGGAGTCCCTGGAGAGGGTCGCCGAGGCGCTCGAGTACTCGCGGGTCGAGCCCGGGGAGGCGTCGGGGATCGTCGCGGCCCAGTCCATAGGCGAGCCGGGCACACAGATGACCCTCCGAACTTTCCACTTCGCAGGGGTAAGGGAGAGGGACGTCACCCTCGGCCTGCCGAGGCTGATGGAGCTTGTCGACGCCCGGAAGATCCCGGCGACCCCGTCGATGGACATCTACTTCGACAAGGAGTACGGCGCCACCAACGAGAAGGCGGTCAAGGTCGCCAAGGAGATCCTCTTCACGAAGGTGGGGAACGTCGTCGAGTACAGCGAGGTCGACCCGACCGAGGGGATCAAGCTCCACCTGAGCGAGCAGCAGATGCTCGACAGAGACGCGAAGGCAGAGGAGGTCGCCAAGGTCATCGAGACCGCGAAGAGGAAGGTCCAGATCGAGAAGGGGAAGATAATCAGGGTCAACATGGAGAATGCGGACCTCTCAATGCTGTTCACCCTCAGGAACAAGATCCTGAACATGAAGCTCAAGGGGATTCCAGGGATCACCCGGGTGACCGTGGTGAAGGAGGGGGAGGAATGGTTCATCCAGACCGCCGGCTCGAACCTCGGCAAGGTCGTCGCCGTGCAGGGGGTCGACCCCACGCGGGTCTACACCAACAACGTCCACGAGGTCGCCCAGGTGCTGGGCATCGAGGCCGCCCGGTCCACCCTGGTGAGGGAGGTCATGAGCACGCTGGACGAGCAGGGGCTCGAGGTCGACATCCGCCACATCTTCCTCGTAGGCGACCTGATGACCTCGAAGGGCTACATACAGCAGATCGGAAGGCACGGCATAGCGGGCGCCAAGACCAGCGTCCTGGCGAGGGCCGCCTTCGAAATCACAGTCCCGACCCTGGCAGAAGCGGCGGTGAAGGGCGAGACCGAGGACCTGAAGGGGGTCACCGAAAACGTGATAGTCGGGCTCCCCATCCCGGTCGGCACCGGGATGATCGACCTCTACATGAGCTGATAAAATGGACTCGGCCCACCTCTCGAAGGTCCTGAAGGAAGCCATGAAAGGGGGCAAGTACACCCTCGGCGCCAAGGAGACGATCTACGGGATGAAGGGGGCGAAGGCTCTCCTCCTCACGAAGTCCGTCCCCACGGGGCTCTCGGCCAAGCTGAGGGACGAGGCTGCGAAGCACGACGTCGCCGTGGTCGACCTCCCTGTCACATCGGCTGAGCTGGCCAGGATGGTGGGCAGGCCCTACAGCGTCTCGGCCATGGCGCTCAGGTCGGTCAGCGAAGCGGACATCAAGCAGCTCCTCCGGTGAATCGCGGTTGCCAGAAATCAAGCTTAGCTCCGAGGAACTCTCCCTCATCTCCCTGTTCCACAGCGTTACCGGGGCGACGGCCCGCGACTGCGTCATAGACGACAAGCTCAACCGGCTGATCTTCGTGGTGGCCAAGGGCCAGATGGGGCTCGCCATAGGCAAGGAGGGGGTCACGGTCAAGAAGATCGAGCGCTCCATGAGGAGGCCGGTCGAGGTCGTGGAGTGGGCCGACGCGGTAGACGAGCTCGTGAGGAACGCCCTGGGCGCGAGGTTCGTCCAGAGGGTTGAGGTGAGCGACAGGCTCGACGGGACGAAGGGGGTGACAGTATACGTGGACCCGCGGAAGAAGGGGGCGGTCCTGGGACTGGGAGGGAGGAATGCCGAGAAGTTCAGGATGCTGGCGAAGCGCTACTTCGGCATCTCCAACGTCCAGATCACCAGCGAGCTCTGAACTCTTTTATAGAGTGAGAGAAGGGCGGAAATGGAACCATGACGGGACCCCCGCGAGGAGAATTCGCTGCCAGGCAGGTAGCCCAGAAGCGTCAGCGGTTCCGCTGGTCAAACAAGTGGTACAAGCGCAGGAAGCTCGGCCTCGACTACAAGTCCGACCCGCTGGAGGGCGCCCCTCAGGCCCGCGCGATAGTTCTTGAGAAGGTCGGTGTGGAGTCGAAGCAGCCGAACTCCGCCATCCGCAAGTGCTGCAGGGTCCAGATTGTAAAGAACGGGAAGCAGGTCACCGCCTTCCTCCCCGGGGACGGCGCCCTGAACTTCGTCGACGAGCACGACGAGGTGATGCTTCAGGGGATAGGGGGCTCGATGAAGAGGGCCATGGGGGACATCCCGGGGGTCAGGTGGACCATCTTCAAGGTCAACGGCGTTTCGCTCAACGAGCTGGTCTACGGCCGGAAGGAGAAGCCGAGGAGATAGGCCGTGAGCAGACAGTCTCTGGAATACCCCAACCTCCTCCTCTGGGAGAAGTGGGACATGACCGGCGTGAAGATTGGAGACCCGGGTCTTCAGAACGTCATTAACCTGAAGCCCATGCTCGTGCCCCATTCAGGGGGGCGCCATGAACACAAGAAGTTTGGGAAGACAAGAGTCAATATAGTTGAAAGACTGGTGAACCAGCTGGCTCATTTTGGCAAGAAGTACGCCAAGAACACCGGCAGGATGGGGGGCAAGAAGCAGAAGTCGCTGAGCATAGTCAAGACCGCATTCGAGATAATCGAGCTGAAGACGGGCCAGAACCCGGTCCAGCAGCTAGTGAAGGCCATAGAGAACGCGTCCCCCAACGAGGACACGACCCGCCTCAGCTACGGAGGGGTGGTCTACCACCAGTCGGTGGACATCTCGCCTGTCAGAAGGGTCGACCTGGCCCTGCGCTTCATCTCCGAGGGAGTGAGGGAGGCGGCCTTCTCCTCGTCCAGGCCTGTCGAGGAGGTCCTGGCAGAGGAAATCGCCTCGGCGGCGAACGCCGACTCCAACAGCCACTCGGTGAAGAAGAAGAACGAGCAGGAACGAGTGGCCATGGCCTCTAGGTAGGCCCGGGCTCGTCGTCCGGCTTCCGTCGCATCGCCACCCCCCTCAGCTCATCTTCGCTCTCCGGGGGCTCGGAGATCATCTGCTCCGGCTTCGCCAGGAAGAGCCTCATCAGCTGCAGCACCTGGGGCGCCCTGAACCTCTCAAGCCTGTGAGACATCGTGAACCCGTAGCGCGGGTCCCTCGCCACCTCCCCCATCACCTCCAGCCTCGAGGTCCGTATCGCGTCCCGCAGCAGGTATCCGGCCTTCAGCTGGGTGACCATGTCGTCCTCGGCGTAGACTATCAGGGTCGGCTTCCTCAGCTTGGGGAGCCTCCCGATCTGCTCCTTCCCGTAGGCGCTCGCGACCAGGACCAGGGACCTCACGCTGGAGGGCCACGTCAGCGCGAACTCGAGCGCCACCTGTCCCCCCCATCCGGCCCCCACCAGGTTCACCGTCCCGGGGGGCATCCCGTCCAGGAAGTCCTTCATCACCTGGGCCTGCGTCCTGTAGTCCGGGGTCTCCTCGGGGATGCTCGACTTCCCGTACCCCAGGAGGTCCGGAATCACGAGGCTGTAGGTGTCGGCCAGGGGGAGCATGGGCTCCCAGACGTGCCAGTCCTCCCTGTGGTCGCTCCCGTGGAAGAGCAAGACCCTGTCGCCCTTCCCGGCCGACGCGAAGTTCACCTTGAACTCGCCGACGTCGGCCAGCTTCTCGGTCGCCTGCATCTTCCGACTACCCCGCTGGCTCCCTTTTCAAACCTTTTCGTGAGTCTGCGGTCTAGGAGAGGAACGAGGCCCCGAAGGCGGTCCTGTTCGCCTCCAGCACCTCGCCGACGTCGAGGATCCCCTCTCTTAGGAGGAAGTCCATCTCGCCCCTCAGGTTCGTCATCAGCATCTCAGGCCCGTCGGTGTTTATCGTGAACTTGACGTCGTGAGACTTCAGCGCCCTGAACACCCTCCTCAGCCCCTCGGTGCCTTTCACGACCCGCGTGCTCAGGTTCGAGGTCGGGCAGACCTCGAGGGTGACCCCCCTGGACCTGACCAGCTCCATGGTCTCCTCGTCCTCCGTGGCCCTAACCCCGTGGCCGATCCTGTCCGGCGAAAGGTGCTCTATCGCATCTCTGACGGACTCGTGCCCCTCGTCCTCCCCGGCGTGCACGGTGAGGCCCAGCCCCTCGCGGGCCGCCCTCCTGAAGAGGTCCCTGTATTCCGAGTACCTGAACCCCCTGCTCGACGACCCCGCCATGTCTATCCCCACCACCCCCCGCTTCGCGTACCTGACTGCCTTGTCGACGAGGATCTCGTTCAGCTTGTGGCTGAAGGTCCTGTCCAGGCAGACTATGAGCCCCGTCCTCACCGGGTACTCGAGCGACGCCCTGTCTATCCCCCTGACCGCGGCCATCATTATGTGGTCCAGGTCCTGCTCCCCGCCCCTGTTCCGCTTCATCGGGTTGAACCTGAGCTCGAGCAGGGTGATGTTGTTCTTCCTGTAGGCTCCGGCGATCGTCTGGTAGACCGACCTCTCGATGGCGGTGGGGCTCGACTGGATCAGCTCGGTCCACTTGAACATCGACAGGTAGTCCTGGAATGACTTCACCCTCCCCGAGCCCGCGGTGACGAGCTCCACGAACTTCCAGTAGTTCTTCGTCGGGAGCCTGATCCCCTGGGCGTGGGCGATCTCCCACATCACGGCCGGGTCCACGGAGCTCCCGAGGTGGACGTGGAGCTCCGCCAGCTTGGTCCGCTGTGTCAGCCTGGGCAAGGCGATCACTGCGGCTCGATGGTCGCCGGCGGCTTCGACGACACCGAGTAGGCGACGCTGACCACCCCCTCGACCTCGTTGGTTACTCTGCTCGACATCCTCTGGAGCACCTCGCTCGGGAGCCGCGCCCAGTCCGCGGTCATGGCGTCGACCGATTCAACCACCTTCAGCGTCACCTGGTGCCCCGTCTTCCTCTCGTCCCCGAGCACCCCCGTGACGCTGTCGTCGCCGACGTAGGCGAACGCCTGCCAGACGGCGTCGTACAGCCCCTCTTCTGCGAGCACCTCCTCCACTATCCTGCTCGCCTCCCTGCAGATCCTGAGCTTCTCCTGGGTGACCTCCCCCACCACCCTCACGGCCAGCCCGGGGCCCGGGAACGGGTGCCGCCGGAGCACCTTGCTGGGGAGCCCCAGGAGCCCTCCGAGCGCCCTGACCTCGTCCTTGTAGAGGTCCCTGAGCGGCTCC
>DATFYP010000148.1:0-8162 GCA_035314985.1 Nitrososphaerales archaeon | reverse complement strand
CCGAGAGCGCGAGGAGGGATGTTATGGTGGATATCACGAACGACGACAGCGCCCGCCCCGCTAGGTAGAGCGCGGTCGATCGCGACGTCAGGTAGATGTGAGGGAAGACCGCCAGGTTCTTCCCCTCGGCGATGGCGACGGTCGGCACCCAGGCGTAGGCCGCTATGTGCGCGTAAAGGGTCGAGCCCACCAGGATGTAGGCGAGGTGGGTGGGGTCGAATCCTGCGACGCTGTGGCTTGCCCCGAACCAGTAGATTATCGAAGTCGTCATGGCCGACGCGAACGGGGCGACGACGCTGAGCAGGAGAGACGCGGCCGGGTTCGTCCAGGCGAGGTCGTGCTGGACCCCCATCCACGCCGAGGCGAAGAGCGACCTGAGGCTGAACATTACCTGATCCTCACGGAGATCGTGCCGTCCCTCCTCCCCTTCCTCTCCAGCGCCTTCAGCGAGTAGGTGGAGGCGACGAGAAGCGCCACCGCCATCACCGCCAGGATGACAAGGTTGAACCAGATCGCGCCTATCCCCTGGTCGAAGAACAGGCTCTTCCTGAGCGCGTCCATCCCGAGTGTCAGCGGAATCAGCGAGGCGACGATTTGAAGCGTGAAGGGGAACGGAGAGAACTGGCCGATCGAGGGGAAGTAGAGCCCGGAGAGCATCGAGACCGGCTCCTGGAGCACATTGTTCATCGACTCCGCCTCCCTTCCGTAGACAAGGTACAGGGAGGCGAGCGTCATCCCGAGCGCGTAGAGGGAGGCGAGGGTCAACCCGAACGTGAGGGCGACCGCTCCCCACGAAGCGGAGACGACGGGGTGGAAGAGCACCCAGCCGAGCGCGGTGACGATGATCGCCGATGGGACGGTGGCGATAATCCCTCCCAAGGACATCCCTATGAGAATCGCAGTGATCGAGGCCGGAGATGTGATGTAGATCTCGAACAGGCCTTCCTGCTTATCCCAGTTGAACTGGCTGGCCATGGACCAGAGGACGTTCCCCCAGAACGAAACCATCACTCCCCCTAGCACGGCGAACCCCACGTAGCTCCCCGCCCCTATGCTGAGGTAGAGGAGCGAGAACGCCAGAGACGAAAGCACCGGGAACCCCATGTTGACGACGACCCACACTGGCTCGCCGAAGATGCTCCAGAGGCGCACCAGCGCCCTCGCCTTCATCGTCCTGAGCCAGGGCTTAGTCTCCACCCTGCTCTTCCCTCTCCTTGAATCCTCTCCCCACGAGGGCCACGAAGACCTCCTCCAGCGTTGCGGCCTTTCTCCACGAGGCGACGATCTTCAACCCCTCATCTCCGACGCGCTTGGACGCCGCCGCGGCGGCCGCGTCGCTGTCGACGACCAATTGCAAGGTCGAAACGTCACGCTCCTCATCCGTGGTCGACGTGAAGCCCATCACCCCCGGGACCTCCGTGAAGAAGTCGAAGGACTTCGGCGAGGGCGACACCTCCATGACGAGGGCGGGGGCGCCCAGCGACCTCTTCAGCGACTCCGGGGTCCCGGCAGCGATGATCTTCCCCTTGTCGATGATGGCCACCCTGTCGCATATCGCCTCCACCTCGGCCATGTTGTGCGTGGCGAGCATTATCGTCCTCCCGTTGCGCTTGGCTTCCCTCTGCAGGAACTCCCGTATGCTCCTCGCCGTCATCACGTCCAGCCCGATGGTCGGCTCGTCGAGGAACACAACCTTCGGGTCGTTGATGAAGGCCCTCGCGATCGTCGCCCGCTGCCTGTACCCCGTGGAAAGGGCGTAGAACTTCCTGTCGAGGTACTTGGTGAGCCCCAGCATCTCCGAGAGCTCCGAGATCCGCGCCTCGGCCACCTCGGGCGCCATGCCGTAGAGCTGTGAGAAGAACCACAGGTTCTTCTTCGCGCTGATGAAGTCGTACCCCGCCTTCTCGGCGCCGCTGGCCATGTTGATTACGTGCCTGACCTTCTCGGGCTCCGTCGAGACGTCGAACCCCATCACGCTCGCCTTCCCGGCGGTGGGCAGGAGGAGGGTCGAGAGTATCCTGATCATGGTGGTCTTCCCCGCCCCGTTCGGCCCTAGGACTCCGAAGACCTCTCCCGCCTTTACCTGCAGGCTGACCCCGTCGAGGGCAACGACGGGCTCCGTCTTCGTCTTGAACTCCCTGCGCAGCCCCTCGACCTCCACCGACACCTGACTATCTGACGACATCCATGGAACACCCTGATTGTGATTCGCCAAGGCCCGCCGCGAGGTTGATTAATCCTTTTGGGCCGTGGGAAGACTGTCAGGCTGAGAGTGATGTAGGCCTTCAGTTCTGTCGCAGCCAAGACCGAGGCCCCGCGGCCGAGAACTTTTTGGAGCCGGCCGAGAATCCTTAAGTCATCTTTCGCGGCTCCGCTTCCTACATGGAGGACCTCGCCGGGTACCGGGGGGCTGGCCTCGACTTCCTCAAGAAGGCGAAGGCGAAGGTCGGGGACGTCCTAGAAGTGAAGACCCAGTGGGGCCCCGTGACGGGGACCGTTGTCCCGCGATACGCCCTCGGCGACGACTCCCACATAGTTCTCAAGCTCTCCACCGGCTACAACGTCGGCCTCGAAGTATCGAGGCTCGCAGGCGCCAAGGTCAAGGCGAAGGGAGAAGTCCCCTCGTTCAAGCCGCCGCCCGTTCCAAAAGCAAAGGAAACCCTGCCGCGCGTGCTGGTGCTGGGGACGGGGGGGACCATAGCCAGCAGGATCGACTACAGGACCGGGGCCGTGACGCCGGCGGTGTCCGCCGGGGAGCTCCACGCCCTGATACCGGAGCTCTCGGACATTGCGAGGATCGAGCCGGAGATCCTCTTTAGCGTCCTCAGCGAGGACATGGGACCCTCACACTGGTCCGCGATCGCGAAGCGGATCGAGAAGGCGGTCAAGGCAGGCATAGACGGAGTCGTGGTCACGCACGGAACCGACACGATGGGGTACACCGCGGCGGCTCTGAGCTTCGCGCTGGCCGGGGTCCCAGTCCCGGTCGTGCTCGTAGGCGCTCAGCGCTCCTCCGACAGGCCCTCCTCCGATGCGACTTTGAACCTGCTAGGAGGCGTTTCTGTGGCGGGTGCCGCCCCCTTCGCGGGGGTGTACGTGGCGATGCACCTCGACGAGAGCGACGAGCTGATCGCGCTCCACCGGGGGACGAGGGTAAGGAAGAACCACACCAGCAGGAGGGACGCCTTCGTCTCGGTGGGGGTCCCGACGGCCGCTGTCTGGGGGAGGGACGGCCTCCAGTTCGTCGACCAGGGCCTTCCGGCGAGGGGAGGAAGCGGCTTCAGGCCGAGGACAGAGTTCCAGGAGAAGGTCGCGCTGCTCAAGTTCTACCCGTCGATGCCCGCGTCGATGATCAAGTCGGCCGAGGAGGCCGGATTCCGCGGAATCGTGATAGAGGGGACAGGGCTCGGCCACACGAGCAAGGAGTGCATCGGGGCGCTCAGGAGCTTCATCAAGGGCGGGGGACTCGCCTTCATGACCTCGCAGTGCATCAACGGGAGGGTTGACATGAACGTCTACGAGAACGGGCGGGACCTCCTGCAGGCGGGGGTCGACCCGCTCGAGGACATGCTGTCGGAGACTGCCCTTGTCAAGGCGATGTGGGCCCTCGGTAACTCGGCCTCGGCGGAGGAGGCGAAGCGGCTGATGAAGGAGGACGTGGCCGGGGAGACCACCCAGCGCGGATTCCCGGGGTGAACGCTTGGAGTTCGACCCGGCCGGGATAGGCCTCAGGGTGGGCATTGAGATCCACCAACAGCTGGCCACCTCCACCAAGCTCTTCTGCG
This sequence comes from Nitrososphaerales archaeon, assembly GCA_035314985.1. Taxonomy (GTDB): domain Archaea; phylum Thermoproteota; class Nitrososphaeria; order Nitrososphaerales; family Gagatemarchaeaceae; genus DATFYP01. Next base: position 4,377 of record DATFYP010000148.1, on the reverse strand, counting down.
CCTGTCCGGTCATGAAGTCGGAGGAGTTCCCCTACCAGTTCAGGAGGCGACTCCGGCCATCGCAGAGCGAGGTCGGCCGGCTCGACCCGGCGGCGGTCTTCGAGTTCTCCAAGGGGAGGACGAACCTCTACCTGTGGAGCCCGGAGTCGTCATGCCTGGTCGAGGCGGACGAGGAGCCCCCCCATAGGATGAACGAGGATGCCGTGGACTCGGCCGTGACCGTGGCTCTCCTGCTCGGCTCCAACGTCGTCGACGAGGTTCACGTGATGCGGAAGATCGTGATAGACGGGTCCAACACGACCGGCTTCCAGAGGACCTGCGTGGTCGGGCTGGGCGGCAAGGTCCTGGTTGATGGGAAGGCGGTCGGGGTCCAGTCGGTGACCCTGGAGGAAGACGCGGCGAGGATCCTCGGCGAGGACCAGTCCGAAAGGCGCTACGGACTGGACAGGCTCGGGGTCCCCCTCGTGGAGGTGGCGCTCGAGCCGTTCACCGGCACCCCGGAGATGGTGGGGAACCTGGCGCTGCACCTGGGTAGGGCGCTGCGCTCGACTGGGAGGGTGGCGAGGGGGCTGGGGACGATCAGACAGGACCTGAACGTGTCGGTGGGGGGCGGGAAGGTGATAGAGGTGAAGGGGGTCCAGAAGCTCAACCTTGTCCAGAAGGTGGTTGCCTATGAGGCCGCCCGGCAGCTCGCTCTGATGAAGCTGGCTGAGAAGGTGAAGGCTCTCGGCCCGGGGCCCCTCAGGTGCACCGTCTCCGATTGCACCGGGGTCCTGTCAGGGACGGCCTCGAAGGTCCTGAAGAGGCTGCTGGCGGATGGGGGGAAGGTAGTCTGCGTCTGCGCCCCCCGCCTCGGGGGCCTGCTCGGGTGGGAGCCCTTTCCCGGAGTGAGGCTCGGGAGGGAGGTGGCAGAGGTCGCCAGGGCCAACTCCCTCGGAGGGGTGATTCACTCCGACGAGTTCGCCAAGCAGGGCGTCTCGAAGGCTGAGGAGGCTGCGCTGAGGAAGAAGTGCGGAGCGCCGGCGGGCTCCGCCCTGGTCCTCGTCGCGGGGGAGCCGTCGAGGGTCGAGAGGGCCGTGGAGCCGATAGTCGAGCGCCTGGAGAAGGCCTCCGAGGGGGTCCCGGCAGAGACCCGGGGGGCCACGGAGGAAGGGGAGACGAGGTACCTGAGGCCCAGGCCCGGCGCCCAGCGGATGTATCCCGAGACTGACATCCCGGACATCGTGGTGACCAGGGAAGCGCTGGCGTCCCTGGAGTCGCGCCTCCCGGAGAGATGGGACGCCAGGGTCGGACGGTACGAGAAGGAGTTCTCGCTCAGCCGAGACCTCGCTTTTCGGCTCTACGACTCCGGCTACGCCCCGCTCTTCGAGAGCCTCGCGCCGGAGGCCAAGATCGCGCCGTCCGTCTTGGCGGCGACCCTGGTCGACCTCCCAGTCAGGCTAGTCCGCGAGGGGGTACCCGAGGAGAAGGTGGACGACGCCCTCCTGGTCTCGGTGGCCAGAGCGATGGGCGACGGTAGGGTCGCCAAGGAGGCCGCCTTCGACGTGGCACTCCTCCTAGGGTCCGGAAGGGCCAAGAGCATTGACGATGCGCTGCGAGACCTCGGACTGAAGGCGATGTCGAGGGACGAACTCGAGAGCGAGATCGACAGGATAATCGCCGGGGAGGCCTCCCTCGTGAAGGAGAAGGGGGAGGCTGCCTTCTCGCCCCTGATGGGGAGGGTCATGGAACGGGCGCGGGGCCGCGCAGACGGCCAAGTGGTGAGCAGGCTGCTAAAGCAGAAGCTGAAAAGCGCAGTTCGGGACCAATAGAAATCTGGGGTCGTCTGTCCCGACGGACAGACGATCTAAGGTGAATGCCGCCTTCTCAGAGCGAACAGGACGACTCCGATTGCGACTACGACGATGACAGACACGGCGATGGCCAAGACGATGGCCGACCCCCACGCGGGGGATGAAGAGGTCCCGTTCGCGTTAGGGACCTGGGCGATGGGTGGTATCACGCTCGGGAGGTAGTACTGACTTGCGCCCCCAAGCTGGGCTTGGACTGGGATCCCGGAGTGGCTGTTCGAAACAGCCACATTGGAAGAAGGTGCGACCAACCCGCCCGCTTGCATCGCCCAGAAGGTCGGCTGCTGGTAGTGGAGGGTCAGGCTTAGGGTGGTGGCGGGCGGGAGGAGCAGTGCGCTGGCGGCGAGCCCCACGTAGGCGGGCTGCCAGTACGCTGTTACGTTCAGCTTCTCGCCGCCGATGATGACCTGCACTGACTTCTGACTCGCGGGGAGGTTGACTTGGACCCAGTCCCAGGCGCTGACGACTGCCGGCGCCGAAGGAAGGACCAAGTTGACTCTGCCGCCCGAATCTGTCTGTCCAGACATCACCGCAGTAGAGTTCGGTCCCCACCAGTAGAACCATTCGCCCACTACTGATGCTGAGACTGATACGTTGGCGGCGGCCGTGCCGTTTGCGTACTGGACGCTGACGGTGACGGGAGTGGTGGGGAAAGCTGTGGTGTTCAGTGTGGTCACCGAGAATGATAGCGGACCGGTCACCTGCTCCACCCTGAACCCGTACTCTGACGACGGTAGGCGGTACGGGGGAAGGATAGGGCCGATGATCGCGGTTCCAGTGGACGATGTCCCGTTTCCTGAGGACTTGCCCCCGATCGCGTAGCCTGAGGATCCCGCGCCGCCGGTCATCGGCTGCGCGCAGAGGTTGCAGTAGTTGGACTGCTGGTTGATTGCGGAGACTGTGAACAGGTAGCTGCCTGCCGGGAGCTCGAACGATGCCGCGGCGTAAGGCGACTGATAGGTCGCCACAAGCGACCCGGTGAGATTGTAGGCTGAGTAGTAGTACTGGTACTGGAGCTGTGAACTCGTGGTGACCAGCAACTGGACGTTGTACAGAGCGGGCGACGCGACCGAGGCCGCGCCCGCGGCTCCGCCTGCGGCAAGGACCGAGGCGAAGATGATCGCTGCGAAGAAGAAGGGCGTGCTATGTCTGCGGTTCTTTGACGAAGGTTGCGAATTCATGCGTTTTCAGGCCTGGTGTCCTCGCGAGGGGACATATAGCTATAGTCAAGAACGGACGTTTCGCTCCAGAGAACGGACTTCCTGGAACCAGTCCCGGTCGCTGTTCCTCACACAAGAGCTATTAGCTGAGACGCCTAAGACGTGCAAGATGATGACAAGAGTGTTCGTTGCCGTCGCGGTCCTGGTGATGGCGGGGATGGCCGTAGCGGCGTTCTACCCCGGGACGGGGGGCATCGTCCTCACCACGACGTCTGGGTCCCTCTCGGGGACTTCAACGACCACCAGCACGGCTTCGACAGCGTGCACGACCAGCTCCGGCACTGCTCAGCAGACGGTCGTCTTGAACGGGACCTTCACCTATTCGCCTCACCTCCCCGTCAAGGTGAATTCTGTGCAGGCGCTGATCTATACCAGCAGTGCCGGAGTCAGGACCCTCGTCTTCTCCGTGTCGTACGAGAACGACGGCGCTGCCCCGATATACGTCCCCGGCGGGTGCGGGGGGGCTCTCGACTCGGCGATCGTCTCAGCTTCGGGGGTCGTGCAGCGCGTGAACTCCACCGGCTTCTGCGCGTGCCCTGAGTTCGTCAGGTCGGTCGACCCCGGAACGGGGGCTGTTGCCACCGGCCCCGGGTGCTGGAGCGGCTACGGGTACAGGGTGGTCGGTTCCGGGACAATCGAAGCGGACCTCACTCTGAAGTGGTCGGGCCCGGCGGGCAACAGCACAGCGCCGACCACGGCCAGCATCACGGCGACCTTCCACCTCCCGGAACCTGCCGTAATGACGCCTCCGACAACCGTCTAGTTCCATGCGGGGGGAGGGGGTTCCGTCCTCCGTCTCCTTTTTTAGGCAATCGAGCGGACGGTCATGCGTCCGGTATCCAACAGGTGGGTTGCGAATGGGAATAGTGTCGCTGGGGCTGAACCTGTATGACGGGATCGTGCTCGGATTCATAGCCACGGTCTTGATCGCCTCCCTCTTTGACAGGTTCGGGGACGCGATGTTCAGGAGGGGCGTCGCCAAACCCTTCTACATCCTCGGGCGCAGGGTTCACCACAGGAGCCTGCTCTACGTCATACTCCCCTGCTTCTACGCTCTCGTTTCCCTCCTGGTTCTCGCCGGTTACGTCCAGATAGTGTGGGGGCTCCTGTGGACGGGGATTGGGACCACCATCCTGCTCGCGGCCGCCTGCACCCTGGTGGACCTTTGCCTGGACTACGCGTCCAAGGCGCACATGAGGCGGGGGATTCTTCACCACGAGCTGATCTACATCGTGCTGCCGGCGTTCGCGTTCACGGACTTCCTCAGGCTGGTCGTCTAGGACACCCTCCTCTTCAGCCGTCCGGAG
>DATFYP010000147.1:0-20236 GCA_035314985.1 Nitrososphaerales archaeon | reverse complement strand
TCTTCGCAATCCCCGACCCGACGAACTTTATCTCTTCCAGCTTCCCCTCCTTCCACATCTGCTCGACGTCCTCCTCCATGTTCCTGATGCTCGTGGCCGCCCTGCGGTACGCGATCACCTTGAACCTGTCTTCCCCGTTGGCCTCAACCAGCTCTCCCAGCTCGTCGAGGAGCTCAGCCACCTGCAGGTTCTTCATGGAGGTCTTTCCCTCGGCCGATTCTTAAAATGCATTGGAGCCTAGGCCGGATCTCGCCAGCCGCTCACTTCCACCATCCGAATTCCTTTGGGGGAGACGTGATCTCGACCCCCTTCCCCCTCTCGACCAACACGTCGTCCTCCATGCGCACGCCGAGCTTCCCCCTGATGTACGCCCCCGGCTCGACCGTGAAGCACATCCCGTCCTTCAGCCTCTCCCTTCCTCCCTCGACGACGTACGGCGCCTCGTGCACCTCCAGTCCCAGCCCGTGGCCGGTCCTGTGGATGAAGTACTTCCCCAGGCCTGCCTTCTCCAGGTGGTCCCTTGCCGCAGCGTCGACCGCCCCCACCGCCACCCCTGAACGCGCCGCCCTGATTCCGAGCTCCTCCGCCTCCAGCACCTCGGAGTACACCCTGCGCAGCTCCTTCGACTCTCCGAGGCAGAGGGTCCGCGTCACGTCTGCAAAGTACCCTTCGAACGTGCAAGAAATGTCGAAGATGATCCCCTCCCCCCGCTTGACCTTCCTTGACGACGGAAGCCCGTGGGGGTCGGCCGCCCTGGGACCGGACTGGACCAGCAGGTCCTCGACCTTCGTGGCCCCGTTCTCGTATATGACCTCCCTCGCCCTCCTCCCGAGCTCCAGCTCCGTGATCCCCTCCTCGACGATCTCAGGGAACTGCTCGAACGACTTGCTCAGGATCCTGGCCGCCTTCTTCAGCAAGGCCGCCTCCTTGTCGTCCTTGACCTCCCTGAGCCCCTGTAGGACCGGCTCGGCGTCCTCGAACTTCGGAGAGGCGTGCTTCATCAGCCTGTGGAGAAAGAGGAAAGGCATCTTCCCCTCGACTCCCCATCTCCCTCTGGGCTTCAGTTCCTTCGAAGCCTTCGCAATCGCCCCGTCCCACCCCTGCGAGTCGGTCCACTCGAGTATCTCCATGTCCGCTGGCGACCTCCAGTAGGGCCCTGCCTCGAGCTTCGGCGCGACAAGCAGGGCGCGCCCTTCGACTGGAACCAGCATCATGAAGGGCCTCTCCAGCAGCAGAGATTCCACTCCGGTGAAGTACCTCAGGTTCGGCCCGGGGACCAGCACCGCCCCTGCGAGCCTCGCCTCGGCCAGCCGCGCCTTCAGCCGCTCGACCCTGCCGACATAATCCTGCGAACTCACGATTCTCATCCACGATAATCAGGACCAGTGTTAATATGCAGTACGAATGCGGCCCGCTTCAACTTGGGTCTCAAGGAGCTCCTCCTTCTCAGGGTCGCGAGAAGGTGGATCGCGGGCGTCGACCTCGACACGGCAATCAAGGACGCGCAGGCGGCGAACAAGAAGGGAATAGGAGTGGTCGTCAACTTCCTCGGGGAGGAGATCAAGGACTCGGCGACCGCCGACGCCCAGGTCGAGGAGTACCTGAGGCTGCAGAACGCCCTGAAGACCAACTCCATCATGGGCTTCGCCTCACTGAAGCTTACTCAGTTGGGGCTGGGGACTGACGACGCCGGGGCCGCGCGCCGGCTGGAGACCATCGCGGCTAACGCCGAGGGCCTCGGCCAGCAGCTCTTCGTCGACATGGAAGGCTCGTCCATGGTCGACAGGACTCTTTCGATCTACTACGACGGACTGTCAAAGCACCGGGGCCTGGGGCTTGCCTTCCAGTCCTACCTCAGGCGCAGCAAGTCCGACCTGGGGCCCCTCCTCGACAAGGGGGCGCGGATTCGCCTGGTGAAGGGGGCGTACAGGGAGCCCCGCGACGTGGTCTTCCCCTCCAGGAAGGAGATCAACCAGAACTTCACCGACCTGATGCAGGTGCTCTTCGAGCGCGGGGACAACTTCGCGATAGCGACCCACGACTCCGAGCTCGTCGACAGGGCGAGGAAGCTGGCCGAGTCGAAGCACGCCGAATTCCGGTTCGAGATGCTCAAGGGCATCCGCAACGAGCTAAAGGACGAGCTGGTGAAGTCGGGGTACAGGGTGTCCGAGTACCTGCCCTACGGCGACAGGTGGTTCGCCTACTCGAGGAGGCGGGTGACGGAGCACCCCAGCAACATCTGGCTACTGCTCAGGTCGCTCGTCTGAGCGCCCTCCGGCAGCCGGAATCATGGCCAGGACTTTGATAACAGGCTCTACAACTCTAGACCTCCCCTCCAAAATAGCCCTGACAGCCTTCTCGGAGCCAACAATGGCTCAGTATCAAACCGGACAGATTTGGGGAGCCCTCAGGAAGGCATGGAAGGGGTACCGGATCGCAAAGGTCCAGCACGACGGTGCGAGGATGAAGGAATACGCCACCCGCATCAGGACTCTCCAAGGCCAGCTGGGCGTTCCACTGGCAAGTTTCCCTGACTTGGGAATGTAGAGGAGTACCCCTCCTCTCTCTTTTTTACCGCGGCGCCGCGAACTCTCTGTCTATTTCTTCCAGGATTCCGCCGACGACCCTCTGCTGCAGGCCTAGCGAACTCGACAGGTCGCCTATGCCGTCCCTCTGCTCCTTGATCAGGTACTTCAGGACCTTCTTCCTGTCGGCGGGCCCCAGGGACGAGCTTGCCCTGGCAGCCTCCCTCAGCGCCATGTTCCTGAGATACAGCAGAACAGCGCGCTCCTCTTCCATCTGCTTGAGCTTGTTGTCGACCTTGCTGACGAACTCCGCGAGCGGGCCCAGCTTCGACGCATCGTCGGGATGTCTAGACGCTTCGCTGGCCTGGGCTATCAGCTGCGCGCTCTCGTCCTGCTCCTGAAACCCGGGGACGTTCCCGAAGGAGAAAAGGCGGGCCCTGAACAGGCTCGGGGCCAGGTCTATTGTCACCGATATGCTCCTCCTCAAGATGTACTCCTTCCTCTGTGGCCCCCTCGGCGAATCCTCCAGCATGGTGCTAACGAGACCCGCGTCCTCCATCGTGACCAGGTGCTTCGCCACGAGCTGCTGGCTGAGTCCGAGCTGCTTCGACAGCTGGAGCTGGTAGTTGGGTTCCTGGCTAAGCTTGGCGATGATCTTGCGTCTGATGGGGTTCTCGACGGTTCGTAGCACCGCGCCTAGGTCAGACTGGGACAAGTCATCTTCCTCTGGAATCTATTCAAGGGGCCTCGCTCGTATAAATACGTTCTCGGTGAAGCGCCATAGGACTCGGACTGCGTCCGAGGATTTATTACAGAACGCCAGGGTGGCGCTCCTGCTCGTGCCGCCCAGCAAGGTCCTGATCGCAGGGAACGCAGCTATCGCCAGCGAACACCCTCTGACTTCGCTCGCCGGGTACGACATCCTGAAGAGCGGGGGGAACGCCTTCGACGCCGCGGTCGCTACCAGCTTCGTCCTGGCAGTCACGCAGCACCAGATAGGGGGACTCGGGGGCGATTTCTTCGGCATGTTCTTCGAGGCCAAGTCCGGGAAGATCCACTGCCTGAACTCCAGCGGGTGGGCCCCTTCGGGGCTGAACCTTGACCTAGTGAAGTCCAAGGGTGAGCCGGCCATGCCGATCTACGGCCCCCTCTCGTGCGTGGTCCCTGGCCAGGTCGCCGGGGTCTCAGCGATGCACGACAAGTTCGGGAGCCTCGAGTTTGGAAGCCTCCTGGGCGCCGCCTCATCCTATGCCCTTGACGGATTCCCGGCAGGCGAAGGGCTCTGCCGCTCGATAGCAGGGGCGCTCGACCACTTCTCTCCGGAGGCAAGAAGGGTATTCGCCCCCTTGGGGAGAGCACCAGCCCCGGGCGACTGGATCAGGCAGGAGAACCTCGCCAAGGTCATCGGAGAGATAGCGGAAGGGGGGACGGAAGCCTTCTACGGCGGCTGGCCCGCCGACCGGGTGCGCGAGACACTGCAGGGCCTCGGCGTCCCCAGCGAGTCAGCCGACTTCACGGATTTCAAGCCCGAGTGGGTCGACCCTCTCGCTCTAGACTACCACGGGACCCGCGTCTACGAGATGCCCCCGAACAGCATGGGGGCGACTACTCTGCTGATGCTGAAGCTCCTTTCAGAGAAGAGCCTTTCCAGCGCCGGCCCGCTCTCGAAGTTGAGGGTCGACCTTACGATGGAGGCCGCTGACGCTGCATACTCGAGGAAAGACAAGATGCTGGGGGACCCGAGGTTCAGCAGGATCGACATGGACCAATTCATGAGCCCTTCCGCCCCCGGAGGGACCTACGCCGGTCAGGTCCGGGACGGAGACACGACTGCGTTCTCAATAGCCGACCACGAGGGAAACCTCGTGTCCGCCATCCAGAGCCTGTTCCGTCACTTCGGCTCCCGGGTGTTCGTTCCTGCATGCGGGATCATGCTGAACAGCCGGGCGTCGGGCTTCAGAACCGACGGCCCCAACGCGGTTGAGCCCCGCAAGCGGCCGCTCCACACCCTCTCGTCGATGATACTCGAGCGTGAAGAGGGTCATCGATTCGCCATCGGGACGAGCGGCGGCGACTACAGGCCGTTGCAGCACGCCCAGTTCGTGACCGACATCGTGGACTATGGGATGCCGCTGGAACAAGCTGTTGGACACCCGAGGTTCGTATGGAGCGAAGGGAGAGACCTCGTGGTCGAGGAGGGCTTTCAGGAGCTCGCCTCCTCGAAGTACGACGTCCAGAAGGTGCCCGGGCAGGGGAGAACGGGGGTCTGCCAGGCTGTCGAGATCCTCGGGCGCACCAGACGGGCCGTCTGTGACACGCGGGGGGACGGGATACCCGCCGGATTCTAGGGGCCCAACCGCGCCCGACCCTGAAGTCTCCTTAAATGGCCGCGCGGCTTCGGCCTTCCCGTGCGGCTAGTCGTCGCTCTTTCCGGAGCCAGCGGTGCCGTCTACGGCGTGCGCGCCCTCGAGGTCCTCAGGAAGCTCAAAGTTGAGACTCACTTGGTCGTGACGGCCGCGGCGCGGGGCACCGTGCGCCTCGAGACGGGACTCCCGATCCGGAGCGTCGAAGAGCTCGCCACCAAGACGTACGCAGTCGACGACCTGACCTCGGCCGTGGCCAGCGGGTCATTTCAGACGGATGGGATGGTGGTGATTCCGTGCAGCATGAAGACTCTGAGCGGGATTGCCACAGGTTATTCCGACAATCTTCTTCTCAGGGCGGCGGACGTGACCCTGAAGGAAAGGCGCCCCCTCGTGCTTGTTGTGAGGGAGACGCCGCTGTCCCTGATCCATCTTGAGAACATGGTCTCCGTCACCCGGGCGGGGGCAATCGTCCTTCCCGCCATGCCTGCGTTCTACAATCATCCAAAGACGGTCGAAGCGCTGGTGGACCAAGTCGTCGGAAAAGCCCTCGACGTCCTTGGAGTGGAGAACAGCCTGTTCAAGCGCTGGGGTCCAAGCCCTAGAAGCTCACGGACGCGCCGTCCACCGTGACCCTTGTGCCGGATGCTATCTTTCCGATGTCAATCATGTCGACGCACGGGATCTCCGAGATTATCGCCCCGACCGCGACGATGGTCTCACACTTCGAGGTCAGGATCGCCGAGGGGGCCGCCCCGTTTTTCTTCAGCCTGTAAAGCACGTAGGACCCGACCGTGGACCCCTTCCCGTTGGGGAAGACCAAGACCCTCCCCTTCACGGACTGGCCCGCCAGTTCATGCCCGCGCTCCACCACTTCGCCGGTGTCCGGGTTCACGCCGCCGTAGAAGGACAGGGGGGACGAGGAGACCAGCGAGACCCCTTCGGCCTTCCCCCCGAAGATGACCCTCCCGCTGAGCCTCAAGCCTTCCCTGTCGCCTCCATGACGCACTCTTCCAGCGTCATGAACCGCACCTTCAAACCTCCGTTCCTGAGGTAGTGGCATGCCTTCGCCGAGTTGGTCGCGACGACCCTGAACCCCAGCTCCTCGACCGGCGCGACCACCATGCACGTGTCGGTGGCGAACTTGGCTCCGCTCCTCTCTATCTGCCTGGAGTACCCCGCCTCGTCGCTCTGCCGCTTCACCTCCCTGCTGCAGCACACCCAGAACTCTTTGGTGGCCTTCCTGCCCCTCAACAGTCCCACTATCGTCTTCACCTCGGCAAGGGAGCAGTGAGGGCAGCCGACCGAGACGAAGTCGGGAGACCCGACGTCATTCAGCATCGCCGTCGTCTCCGAGAGGTCCTGAGAAGTGAACCGCAGGGCCTCCGCCCCGCCGGGGCCGGCCCGTGACTCGGGGGTGATCCCCTCCATGTGAAACATCGCCACCCCCCCGGAACTCGCGAGCGCGGCCGAGAGCGTCTTGAGCTCCTCCAGGCCCGCAGACCTGATTCCGGCAAAGTACGGGACCCCGTCCTTCACGGCCCTTCCGATGAAGTACCCCATGGCAGAGAAGTCTTCGGGCGACATCGGCTGGACCTTAACCTCGACCTTCAACGTCGGACGTCGGTTCTCGTCCAGGTGGTACCCGTAAAGCGGGGTCCGGCCCGTGAGGCTCGCAGCCAAGGCACTGGGCCCCCCTTCCCTGTTGGTCCGCGCGCCGAGGACCGAGTTGGCGTACACGACCGCGGAACTCTCGCTCCATGCGATGTGCTGGGAGAACCGCGGCTCGTTGCCTGCCAAGTACGGAGTGCAGGTGCACGACACCTCCACCCCGAGCCTCCTGTACGCGTCTATGACCTTGAACTGTTTCTCGGCAAAGTCGCTCTTGATTCCCTGAGACTCCCAGTCGGTGAGGCTCATGCCCGCTGGATTCAGGGTCGTCTTCACCCGTGCCCTGCCGTCCCTGGCGAGCTCGTTTAGGAACTCGATGCCCGCGTCACCGAGGTTCTTGTAGGAGACGCCGGAGACCTGGACGCTCGATACTTCGACCATCCGCTCCGCCCCGTATATCTCCCCCAGGGCAACCAGAATCTGCATGCTCTTCTGAGCCGCAAAGCCACCTTCGCCGGCGAGCATCCCCTCCTCCTCCTTCGTGAGACGCATGCCTTCCTACTCCAGGTAGTCTTCCGCCCTTACCGCATCCTCCAAGGGATTCCTCGCCTTGACGAACGCGTCCGTCGGAGTCCCCGACGGGATGGTAGCGTCAAGACCCGCCTTGCAGGTCCTCCTCGTGACCTGGTCGGCGGAGGGGTCCAGAGACGAACCGAGTTCGCCTGGTTTGAGGAGCAGGTCCTTGTCCAGTTGGCTCCTCGTCGCGATTGCCCACTCGACTTCGCCCGGGTCCGCGATGTCGATGTCTTCGTCCACGACGACCGCGTGCTTCAGGCTCGGATGGCCCCTGAACGCGGCCTCCAAGGCGTTCCTCGAGTCTTCGTCCGTCTTCTTCCTTATCTTCACAACACCGTGCAGCCATGACGACCCCCCTGCCGTGAGGCGGACGTCCAGACAATCGCACACCCTGCTGACCTCCCTAAACATCGTGGCCTCTCGGGGGGTGCCCATCAGAAACCTGTGCTCGGCACCGCCCGGGAGTATGGCCTGGTAGATCGGGTTCCTCCTGTGCGTCACGCGCTCTATCCTGATCACCCGCTGCTTTCTCACGATGTCGTAGGAGCCGACTATGTCGGGGAAGGGACCCTCTTCTACTAGCTCGTCTGTGACCACCCCTTCGAGGACAAGCTCGCACTCGGCCGGCACGAGCGCCTCGTTTGTCCCACACTTCACAAAACTCGTCTCCTTCAGGGCGTTCGCAATGGCGAGCTCGCTCTTCCCGATCTCGCACGAGACTGCCGCCGCGAATAGGAATGCGGGGTGGTTCCCGATGGCTATGCCCACGTTGCGGTTCCCCCTTTTGACGAACTCGTCAAGGTGCCGGGGAAGGATCCTCGCGGCCGCCCTGTCCTTCCCGAGAATCATGAGCCTGTGGTAGCTTGCATTGTAACCGTATTCAGGGTCTTTCGCGACCGCGATCCCCGCGGTGACGTAGGGCCCCCCGTCCCTCTCAGAATGCGTCAGGACCGGTATCCTCCGGAGGTCGACCTCGCCTTCGACGACCTCCTGGCAGGGTGCCTTGTCCACGATTCTGAACGGCCGCGGATTCTCTATGCTTTCGAGGACCCTAGAGAGCAGCAGGTCAGGGCTGACACCCAGTGCCCTGGCCAGGAGCCCCCTTGTTCCGCAGACTCCGGCCGCGACGCGGTAATCATTAGACTCGCCCACCTGCTCGAACAGGACCGGCTTGCCGTCCAACTTGCTTGCAACTGCAGCAATCTCGTAAACGGCGGACACCTTCCGGCGCACATGAGCCAAGTCACCGGTTTCGTCGAGCTCTTTGAGGAAGTCTCTCATTCTAGGTCGAGCCTAGGTCATTTGGCTCAATGCGGATTGAGCCTTAAGAACGTTCCAATCGATGATGTTGAACACGAAAATGAAAAGGAGCCCGCCGTAACTATAGGCGGGCGCTTTCGATTCCTTGCTTCCTTCTACTGAGGACCAGGGATACGCCGACTCCGATCACGGCCGCCGCGGCCACCACTGCCATCAGGGTTTCCACGGTGGCTAGGTCGAAGAGGGCTGCTGGAGCCTTCGGTGATGCGGCAGCTTGCCCGCCCGAGGGCGAGAGCTGCGAGTTGGATGGGCTGAATGCAGGTATCCTGTTTGCCTGCGGAGACGCCACTAACTGTTTGGACGCGCCCTGCTGGCCGCCAGCCGTGGTGGCGCTGTAGGTTGTGGTTGCGGAGTAGACACCGCCCTGCGGTGCACTGACGCCACCATGCGCTACGCCTGAAGTGGCGTAGTAGATGGGGAATGGATTGCTCTGCTGGACCTGGAGGATGATTGCCGCCCCGTTTTGCGGCGGCAGGACGAGGGTCTGCCCGGATAGGTTGACGCTGTTGGGCTGCCAGTAGACCGTGACGTTGACCTTCTGGCCCCCGACCACCACGGTCACCGTGGAGACGTTCTTCGGGAGCTGGATGGGAACTGAAATCGAGGCGGAAACCTGCACTGGCGCTTCTGGGACAACCAGCGTGAAGTTGCCGTCCGATCCGGTCTGGCCGTAGGTGACCCAATTCGGCGAGTATCCGTAGGACGCCCCGATTACTGAGGCGTAGACATCGACGCCGACCGCCGCTGTCCCGTTGGCGAAGGTGACGTGAATGGGCAGGTTCACCAGCGGCGCAGCTGTGCTGTTCTTTGTCGTTATGGTGATCTGGGCTGGCCCGCTGAGCTTCTCGACCGCGTAGCCGTACTCCGAGTAGGGAGGCACGTAGCGAATCGGCATCAGCGCCGCCGACCCGTTACCTGACTTCATCGCCAGAGGACAGTAGTTGCAGCCGTAGTTCTGCTGGTAGTATGCTGACGCGGTGATCAGGTAGGTCCCGCTCGGCAGCGCGAAGGCTGCCTCGGGGAAGCTGCCGTAGAAGTTGGCGACTTGGTACCCGCTGGTGTTGTACGCCGTCAGGGTGTACTGGTAGGGGAGATTCTGCGTGGTCTGGATGGTGACGTCGACCAGGTTCATCGAGGCGGCTGCCCCAGCCGAGGTGGCAAAGGTGACCGCCAGTATGGAAAGGCCGAGTAGGAGGATAGTCATTATGCTGTAGGGACCCTTCGCGCTTCTGCGCTTGGGCCCTTCGTTGACGTTGTTAGTCATGTTCTTCGGCGTAGGTATGATTAGGCCGTGAGTTAATCCTAGGGGCCAGAACGGGCGTTCTGGTCCTCCGAACGACAGTCTGCCCCTCTCCCGTCTCATGAAGAATGTCACTGGAATGGTCAGACGCGACAGGAGCGGCCCCCCGAGCCCGGGGATGCGCTAGCCTTCGTGAGACGAAATAGTACATCATGTAGCTCGACGACGCCGCTGCGGCTGCGAACATGAGGTAGTTCGTTAGGAGCGGCGAGTACTGGGCTAGGCCCGTCCGCCAGAGGTCTCCGGCCGAGTATCCTGCGTAGACCAGCAGGACGGACCATCCGAATGATCCGGCGACGGTCATCGGGATGAATGCGCTCATCCTCATCCTTAGGGCTCCCGCTGGCAAGGATATCGCTGACCTCAGTCCGGGGATGAATCTCGCTACCAGGATGCTCCATGAACCCCTCCTGTTGATCCAACTCTCTGCACGGCCCAAGGCGTCGGGCCCCGCTCCCGACCATCTGAGCAGCTTCTCGATGGCGGGCCTGCCGAGCTTGAGGGCCAGGTAGTAGTCGACAAGTGCTCCGATTACCCCGGCACCTGTGCTGACGGCCACGACCCCCCCGAAACTCAGAACGCCCGTGGAGGCCATGTAGCCCGCGAAGGGGAGCACCACCTCGCTGGGAATGGGGAGGGAGGCGCTCTCAAGCGCCATCAGAGCGAAAAGACCGAGGTATCCCGAAGATGAGAGCGAAGACGTTACGAATCCCGCCGAGATGATGGAGCCAGATGTGAGAAGCCGGACGACGAGAGATTCGAAGGGAAGCTCGAAGAAATCGAGGATTTCAACTACTGATACGAAAAGAACGAGAAGGGAGGCGCCGAACAGGTACTCTCGTCTGCCTCGCGACGCGACTCTGGCGGCCCGGGCCAATGCTCCCATGATCTGTTAGCCAATGCCTCCCCAGTCCCATTTTGTTGTTTGTGGTGCAACTGTCTATACACCAGTTTCGCTCTCCCATGGCTATCAGAGTACTACGGATGGCCTTCCGGATTGCCAAGACGGGCCCGATGGGGCCAGCCCCCGAACGGGTTCTCAAGATGGATTTCAATACTTGTGCAGGACTCAGGTGTGGGTATCTCGTTCAGTCTTCAACTTGGCCTTGCGACCAACCAGATTCTTGTACAAGATGAAGATTACTACCTGGTCCCCATTCTCCACACCAGCGACTCCCCCAATGGGCTGAACGACGAATTTCCCTCCTCCAGTGATCTTGGCTACCGTTCCTTCAACGACTCTGACGCCCGTCTTAGACTCAAAGACAGTCACCATCTCTCTGCCAGATTCCTTTCCTTCTCTGCCCGACCTCATTGGTCAAGAAAAGGGCGGTCGGATTGTACAGAGATTCTGGCGTTTGTTAAGGGGTACGAGACGAAGACAAACCAAGGACCATAGCAGAAGACGCAAAAGGTGGAGTAATGCTCATTGAATGCGACGGGACGCGGTCATTTGCCTGTAACCACATTTCTCCCAGTTAGGAGCCGGTATGCTATCACGATGACAGCGATGATCAGCAATAGATGGATTAACTCCCCTCCGAACCCGCCGATAAGCCCGAATAGCCATAGAACCACCAAGACTATGGCCACTGTCCAGAAAAGGTCAATCTTCAAGTCTTGCCGCCCTTCATTCAGCTCTAGCGGCTATTTATCGTCTTCAGTGAGTGGTTGCCTAGAAGTGAGGGAAGAATGATGCGGGAACCACTATGCCGAAGAGGGCTCCGAGAATTACTGATACTACGGCAAAGATGATAACAGCGAGTATGGCTATCCCGAGGCTGCCCAGCCAGCTCGTTGCGAAGCTCGATTTGTAGACCCAAATCCAAGCTATGAAGGCCAGAATGTAGGCGATTATGAATGCCCCTGAGCCAATCAGCGTCCCCAGAAAGAAGTCCACCACGATCAAGATCACAAAGTAGACAATTGGGCCGACCAGGGTGGCGACCATGGCGTCCCCAAAGGTCGACTTTCCCCCAGTGATTGCCTTGCCCGCCAACCACGCTGGTATCGAGATTACTACCCACAGAATGACCAAGCCGACGATGGCCACGAGCAGGTCGGTCAAAGTCAGACTGCCAAGACTGGGAAGAACCGGGTTGCTCAAGGCCTCTACCGTTAATTTTGCCTGTTCATGTTATAAGGATTGTCGCACCACATGACAATCGAATACGTTCTCGCCTTGAACTCGTAGAGAGGCGGCAACCGGTCAGGTCAATTTCAGCTTGTGGCCGCAATGTTGGCACTTTCTCGAGCCCTCTTCTTCGGGGTAGGTATTTGCCAGTTCGCACTTGCAAGTACA
Organism: Nitrososphaerales archaeon; assembly: GCA_035314985.1. Classification (GTDB taxonomy): domain Archaea; phylum Thermoproteota; class Nitrososphaeria; order Nitrososphaerales; family Gagatemarchaeaceae; genus DATFYP01. Next base: position 8,239 of record DATFYP010000147.1, on the reverse strand, counting down.
TGGGACTAGGTCCAGAGTTGACCAATCACAACTCTTGCACATGCTTCGATAGCTTTCCATGCCGCTCTGATATGTCCCTATCCGGTTTCATGGCCGAAGATTGAAGCTCCTGAAGCTACGCTTGTCTATTGGGTTGGAACAACCCAAGCGACGATTGAGGAAGGCTCAGAATCCACCTTCCAGACCTACGAGGCGCCCTGGCCGGGACTTGACATTCCATGTATGCGCCCCAACTTTGCTACCTGACGGGGGAGGGTATTCCTACGGCCACGAGGTACGGCACGACTAAGATCGCTGTGAACGAAGGCGAGGCAACCCGCTGGAGGGGAAGCTTGGGGATTCCGTTGCGACCTGAAGTGGAGGGAGTGGTTGGAGAATGGTTCGAGTTGTCGTGACTGATTGATCTTGTCAGTCTATTTGTGCGTGTCGGCGTTCCCCTTTCCAACTCTGACGTTGGTGAATCCCTGAGACGTGATGACGCATCCAAGTTCCCCATCCCCTTTGCTCGCAATGTTCTCCCATTGGAGAGGCTGGAGATTCGCCAACTCGTCGCCTCCCCCTTCAGCAGCCGACTTGATGCGCTCAATCTTCCAAGCATACGAGAGCCCTGCCCTGCCGTAGTCGCCTCTGCGAATCCAAGCGCCACAGCTGTCCTTTCCCCATTCCACGTTCTGTCCTCGCGCGGGGCTTGCCGCTCGAACTGCCTTTTTCCAAACAGCTTCGATTGTCTCAGCAGAGTAACTCATGTTCTGTCCCCTTAGAGAACCCGGGTCTGATTAACCTACCGAATTGTGACTCTGGGGCACATTTTGTCGGAAGGACTCGCCTTGGGTCATCAGATATCTAGAAGGTCCAGTCGGGCGAAAGGTCAGCGTAATGTGATTAACCGCACCTTCGGCCCCGAGGCGCATTGGCGGGGACTCTGCAGGAACAAACCCTTCAACCGGTTGCGGAAATGGCTAGAATCTAGCTAATCTGGGCAGACGGAGTTCATTCTAAGCGTATTGAGAACGGGCCCGATGGGGCCAGCCCCTGAACAGGTTCTCAGGATGGATTTCACTGCATGTATCCCGCCAAGAGAATTCAAGCACGGTCTGGAAGTCCAATCTGAGTTCGGATTCATGGCAGTCGTGTAAGCAGTTGAGCGGGGTCGCTCGATAGTCCACGGTTCGTTTGTAACAGGCGGGTATCGAAACTGTGATGCGGTAAACAGTTTAGATTGAATAGGACGTCGGTGTCAAATTCACGATGACTCTTAGCGCAATTCCTATAGCGTCAGCACGAAATTCCTGAAGGTGCTTAAGTCTTGTAGAGTGCAACGATGTTATTTCCGATGTAATCGCCTGCAGACCCGCTTCCCCCTTGGAGGTCATATACTGTAAAGCTCCCGCCTAGAACCGTCATGCTCGTGATCGGCACCCATGTCCCAGTCGCGGGCTCAAAGAGCTTCATCCCAACTGCGAGGTGGCCGAGAACTATCCCTTTCTGGGTTCCGTTCTGCATTCGAGCGAACAGCGCCTGATCGTTCAGTCCGCTCACGAAGAGCTCGCCGTTGTTGATGTCCACGACTTGGTTGACTTGGCTCGCGACGGTGCGCGTGACGATCGTATTCGACAGCTTTCCAGTTACCATGTTATACGCAAGGATTCTGACTCCGGGGACAACATCTTGGACAGGCACCCGGGTGTAGTTCGCCAGAGTTATCAGTGTGCCCTGAAGGACGCACCCGCCACCTCTGCCACCGTTGTTAGAAACGGAAAGGAATACGCAATTGCTCTTCACACCGTTGTTGTTCGGGTCCCCAAGATAGACGGAGTAGAGGTAGTACGTACCTGCAGGCAATGTCACATTCTTCGAATGTGACATCCCGTTCACAACAGGCTCCCCTGTGTCAAATCTAGTCGGGTTCGAATACGAACACCCGAGGCTGCTGGGCACATAATCGTATACGACGCTGCCACCCACGCCACTCGGCATTCCGCCCACCCATGAAAGAGCGGCAGTCTCGTACACCGGCGTGCCAGTCAACACCGCCTGCGATGAGAGTGATGATGATAGAGTCGGACAGTGGTCGGGAGGGACATCCTGATTGGCGGAGACAGGACCCTGCGTCCACAGTTGCGAGTTGTTCCCAGGGTGCGTCCCCGCAGTCGTGAGGCCAAGACTGAATGAATTCGGAGCCGTGACAGAGAGGTTGTCCGTCCCGGGCGAGTTCCCTGTGTCCCACGCATTTCCGCTCGGCGAGCTCCGTTGCCCTATTGGTACGCTCTCTGCCCAGACTCCGGCGTTACTCTGGTAGATGTTGCCGAAGTTCCCTGAACCGCCTTGTGCCTCCTCTGAAAGGTCGAATGCGGCCCCTTCGAAACCGAACTGACCACCAAGGTCGCATTTCCACCAGGTCAGTTTCACGTCCCTGTCAAGATTGCTGATCAAGAAGGAGAATTCGTGCCTTGGTTGAAAAGAAGCGACGCTGAAGTCAATGCGGTCTCTGGTATCCCACGTCGGCTGGTTGAAGACCATGCCGTAAAGAATAGGGGACCCTCCATACACGCAGCTGGCAAGACAGTAGACAGCGAACATCCCCCATGTCTGCGGTGCAATGCAGTATTGATCCGCGGAATCGACGCAGGCATACTCGCGTGAACTTAAACTGTATCCATTAACCAGGTATCCCTCCTGCAAAAACGCACCGCTAAACGTGAATGATCCCGTCCAGAATGACATTTCGTCGCCCGATACGCTGTTCGAGTTGTACAGTTGCGAAGGCATCTCGGACGCGTCCTAAGGAGAGGTCGTGGGGGTCGTGAAAACGCCGTATTGCCAAGACGCGTTCGCAGGAACGACCAACAGAAGCGTTGCAATCAGAATCGCAATGACCCGGAAAGGCCCAAACCATCCCGTGGTCATGAAGAATTCTCCCACCTATGTATCCATTGACTGGGCCGTGTCGACTAAGACGTTAACCGTCGAAGTTCCCATGATGGAGTAATGTACCCCTTCGGCCCACCACTCTACTATACTGACCGTCCCCATGTTCGGCACGTTAGGATTGGACGCCACGCCAGCGTGGCCGGAGACGTTTACAGGTTCCCAGTAGGTTACGCTGTCATTCCACTTGGTGGCGCTGACCACTGTGCACGAGGTCATGGTAGGGTTGGGCGAAACATACACCGTGTTCGACCGGGTATATGTCGTCGGGGTGAGCGCAGACGAATTGATGGGGCTGCAGTCAAGGATGGCTTCCCCCCCGCTAGCTGGCTGAGGTGGCACGTACGAGGTGTTGTCTCTCTTTACGGAAATAATCATACTGGCTCTGCCCCAGCCAGGAAGGCCGGTTCCATTCGGTCCGACATAAGTGATTGAGACGTCGTTTTGATGGCCTCTAATCTCGCTTAACTGAAATCCTGGGGGCAAGCGGGTCGGAAGGTCGAAACTCACCCCCATGTCACTCCTAGCGTTCATCATCGAGAGCACAGGACCCAGATTCTCGACATTGAACGATGGCTCGGGAGGGTGGCTTGCCGTCGTCGGGGGCTTGGAGCTGGTTTCTGCGGCGAATGCCGTGGCAGCCCCCAGAGTGAACAGAACAACAAGTGAAACCCATACCTTCGGTTTCAAGCGGCGCACGAAGGTCCTTCGAATTTGCCTTCAAGGATTAGATAAGCGTTTTGGCAGAATCGCACCGTGGCAGCGCTTGTTTTGCGAATCTACTGAGGAGCACGATTATGGTCCGACTCTCGTGCAATACAAAGTCGATGCGAATTGAACTCCGGGTGGCAGTGAGCTGCACTTGGTTACCAATTCATCTCAAGTCGTTGTGCCTACTTTGCCCTCCCGCTTGGTTCCCCGGGCGTCTTTTCAGCCTCCTTCGATAGTCATTGCATTCAGAGCAATTGGACAAACCTGTAAGTAACGCGGTAACCTTACAGGTTGTGGATGAGGAAACTTGCGTTCCTGTGCGTTGCTCTGTTAATAGGAGTGGTCGCCTTCATCGCTGCGCCCGTCGTAGTTTCGAACGCGCCGACGGGTTTCTGCGGAATGATTTCGATCTTCCCACCAAGAGGCGCGTGTGTGTATTGGACTGTTCCCGCTCATGAGTCGGCGAGCTGCTTTTCATTTGGATATGGGTTTTCAGAGTGGAATGCCCAGCTGAACCTTCCCAATCCACCTATTCCTCCCAACCTGACGGCGCCGTACCACTTTGGCTGTCCATCGAAAGGAGTGGGCACTCTGCAGGACTCGCCAGCATCACAAACGGTTAACGGTTACTGGACCCTCACGAGGACTGTTACGGAATCGAACCAAACTTATGCGAAGTCGTGGACAGTCTCCTACTGCGCGGATTGCTGAAGCAAGGAGACATTCCAGGATTGGGAAATCGACTATGACGCCCCTCTTCCCCCGAAGCGGTGCAAGAACTGAAAGGTTTAGGAATGAGGGGCCGGGGCTTCACGAATGACCTCGCAACTGGTCTACAGGAATTAGCTAGAATCTAGCTAGTCGGGGCAAACGGAGTTCATTCTAAGCGTATTGAAAACGGGCCCGATGGGATTTGAACCCATGGCCTACAGCTACCCCCGTGCTGGTCATAGGAGGCTGCCGCGCTGTCCGTATTCCGCTCTTTCCAGATCTGCGCTACGGGCCCACCATGCCCCGAGCTAGGGTGGGATATTACCTATTCCACGCGGTGAGGTCGGCCAGCTCGAATTCGACTTCGAGCTCCTTCCTCGACTTCCTGAACCTGGTCCTCCCAAGCCTTATGGGGCCTACAAGGGAGGTGCTCTCGACGTGCCTCTCCACGCAGCAGTTCAGGTTCCAGTCGGGTATCCTTACTATCTTCAGCATCGTCACAGTGGCAGGCACTGGGAAGAGGTCGTACATCGCATCCCCAAAGTGCATCTCCGCCTCCTTCCTCTCCATCTCGAACTCGAGGACCTCGGACCCTTCGGCGATCTTTCGGTTCGCCTCCTCCTCTACCCGTTTCAGGTCTTCCTCGGATGGCTTCCTGTCGAACTGGACCGTCAGTCTCCCATGTCTCCCCTCCACGAAAGTTGACGCCGTCCACTTCGCTCCCAGCACCTTCTGGACAGCCCCCTTCAGTACGTGCACCGCGGTGTGCGTCCGGACGTCTTCCTGGATCAACTACAACCTCGACGCGATCTTGTAGAAGTCAGAGAACTTGGCCTTGATTCCGTACCTGGTCTCGTTCCCGTGCATGTGCCAGTAGATCGACAGGAGGGTCGGCCACATCCTCGCCATGCTGAACCTGTCGTCTATCTTCGCCTTGACGAACTCGAAGACCTTCGCGTAGACCGCGTAGTGTTTCAGGACCGCCTTCCTGTACCCCTCCCGGTCCCCCAGGTGCTCGACGAACAGGTTGGCGCACTGCATGCTCGGGATTATCCCCTCGCCCAACATCGGATACACGGTCCCGATGGACTCGCCCACGCCAACCGCCTTGCCGTCGAAGAAGGGCTCCATCAGCTTCGGGGGGGTCACCCTGACCGGCCTCCCGATCCTCCTCACCACCTCGCAGTTGTACTTCTTCACGAACTGGTCAAGCTCCCCCCTGTATGCGCCCCTCAGGTCCCCGGCTCCCACGTGGGCCACCCCGTCCCCCAGCGGGAAGTACCACCAGTATCCGGTGACGCCAGGGTACGGCCTGATCACGAAGTCGTCATACGGAAGGTCCTTCGATTTCACCTGGTACTCGAGCGACGGGATCAGCACGTCTCCCTCCACCCTCGGGAGGAGCGACCTGTGCATGCCGGTCGCGTCCACCACCACGTCGAAATCCTTGAACTGTCCGTTTGCCCCGCTCACGTGCTCCCCCCAGTGCACTTTCTTTCCCTTGATCATGTCATGTGTGAGCCTGTGCTTGTCGTAGGTGACCAGCCCTGTAAGGGGGATCTCCAGCTTTTCGTCTCCCAGGTCGACGATCATCTTCCTCCCCCTGTGGAGCACGTAGTCACTGAAATCGAACCCGGCCTTCTTGACGAGGTCCTTGATGAAAGGCTCGCTCGTCCCCCAGGCGCAGACCGTGTACCAGTTCTTCTCGGAGCGCATCTCGAACGCCTCTACCTCATGCTCCGGGGGGATCCGGTTCAGCAGGTAGGCTCCCGCGACCCCGGCCCCCACGACAGCGATTCTCAAGCGGATCTTCGTCATGGCCGCGTCTCATCGCGCTTTTCTACTTGTCGCTGCCTTCGCTTCAGCGCACTTCCTAAAGATTGAAATCCCTGAGTGAACGCAGTACACCCAGTAAACGAGTTGGTGAAGCAGAAGCCTCAGTCGAAGGTAGTGAAACTCTCGGACGAGACCTACGCAGAGGTCGTCGCCCACGCGAAGTGGGGTGAAACCCTCGACCAAGTGATACACCACCTCGTCACCCAGACCAAGGGCTTGGAGGACGTCGTCGTCGGCCAGAGTTCAATCTGCTTCATCGACGGCCAGGAGGGAAGGCTCCTTTACCGAGGCTACGACATCGTCGACCTCGCGGCGAAGTCCAACTATGAGGAGACTACATACCTGCTCTGGAACGGGCACCTCCCTACCGCGAGCGAGCTCAATTCCTTCTCTATCGAGATTGCCGCGAAGCGGACCGTCCCGAAGGACGTTCTTTCGATTCTGACAAGCCTTCCAAGCAACTGCGACGCCATGGACGCTCTGCGCGTCGGTGTGGCCGCGCTCGGGGTCTACGACGACCCCATGCTCACGCAGCAGGAGAAGGCCGTGTCCATCGCTGCGAAGATGGGGACCATGGTCGCCGCAATCCACAGGCAGAAGCACGGCCTGGAGCCCTTGCTCCCCAGGGACGACCTCGGATACTCCGCAAACCTCCTCTACATGGTCACGGGGGAAGAGCCGAGCGCGCAGGACTCGCGGCTCATGGACGTCCTGCTTATCCTCCACGCCGACCACGAGCTTAACGCGTCTACCTTCGCTGCGAGGGTCATCGCTTCCACCCTTTCCGATGTCTACTCGGCCGTGACTGGGGCCGTCGGGGCGCTGAAGGGGCCTCTCCACGGCGGGGCCAACGAGAAGGTCATAGAGATGACCATTGAGATCGGGACCCCGGAAAACGCGGAGTCCTACGTCGACGCCCTCCTCGCCAAGAGGCAGAAGATAACCGGGTTCGGGCACCGGGTGTACAAGACCATGGACCCGAGGGCCGCCATCCTGAAGGACCTGGCGCGGAAGTTCGCGAAGTCAGAGAAGGAGAGGAGGGTCTTCCAGATACTCCAGAAGACCGAGGAGATGATGAGGACCTGGAAGAACATGTACCCCAACGTCGACCTCTACTCGGGCCTGGCGCTCAACCACGTGGGGATCCCTAGCTACCTCTTCACCCCGGTCTTCGCCGTCGGGAGGGCACCGGGCTGGCTCGCCCACATCCTCGAGCAGTACGCCGACAACCGCCTGATCAGGCCGAGGGCAGAATACGTCGGCCCGCAGAGGGCGGCCTACATCCCGCTGGAGCAGCGAGCTCAGGCACCGGTGGCGAAGGCGTGAGGGTCGAGGCGCTCATCCGGCGTCCCCCGGTCACCATCAGCGGGAACGCCACGATCAGGCAGGCGGCCGAGGTCTTCGCCCGCGAGAAGATAGGGCTCCTCGTCGTCGCATCGTCGATTAGCCCGGTGAAGGCTTTGGCGGTCATCTCCGAGCGGGACATAGTCCGCGCGGTGGCGGCGGGGACATCGCTCGGCGCGCAGTTGGAGACGATCGCGACGAAGAAGCTCATCCGGGTGAAGCGCTCCGACATGCCGTCGAAGGCGGTGACACTGATGATGGAGAACGGCATACGGCACTTGGTGGTGGAGAATGATGACGGCTCCCTCTTCGGGGTGCTGTCGATAAGGGACTTCTTCAGGGAGAGCAAGCTCCTCCAGGGGTTCCTGAAAGAGGAAGCCGACTCGGGTCAGGGCGTCGACTAGAAGAGCGATGTCCTCAAGAGCGGCCAGGAGGAAGGCCCCCGCCAGCCCCGAATTCACCGTTAGAAGGGCGTCAGAAGCCGACCTTGACGTCCTCGTAGAACAGAGGGTTTCAATGTACCGGGAGATGATGACCGACATCAAGCCGGACTTCCGGGCATACGGGAGGCGGTACAGGTCCTGGGCCCGGAAGATGATGAAGCGGAAGAAGCTGGTCTCCTTCCTGGTCATCGCCGGCCGGGACAAGCCTGTCGCAGGCGGAAGCCTGTGGATCAGGGAGAACCAGCCGTCTCCCAGGTTCCCGGGGA
>DATFYP010000146.1:0-4457 GCA_035314985.1 Nitrososphaerales archaeon | reverse complement strand
TTCCGAATACTTGGAGTCGCAGGGGTGGCCTTCCGCAAGGAACAGCTTGCGCTCGGTCAGGTTGGCGACCATCGACCATAGCGTTCCGAGCTTGATGTCTTCATGGTGAGAGCACACGCGTCCCCTGTGGTCGGACAGAATCGCTTCCGCCCGTTCAGCGGATATCCCTCCTTCGGTACTCGCGACTCCGCGTGCGATCGCCTCGAACCTCTGCACAGAATCAGAGTCACGCCGGGTCAGGTCCTCCATCTGAATCATGTCCGGGTGGACGAAGTGATTCGTGGCCACCAGGAACCCCGAGTTCCGCTGAGGCCTCCTAACTTCGACCCTCTCCGGGCTGGCCTCGACCACCGCAATGGCCCCTGAGCTGTCGGCCAGGAGGTAGTTGTTGGTCGTGGAGAATCGGATTGACAAGGCCGACTCGACCGCGGCTTCGACATCCCGGCAGTCGTCCAGCAGGTGCCTGACCACAAGCGGGAAGTTCAGCCCGGGCCCGACAGTCTTGGACCCTACGGACGAGATGCCGACCGCGAGCCCAGCCTCGTTGACCCCGTCCTCCCTTCCTATGAACACGTCAGAGTCCCCCGCGCTGCGGAAGGCGCCATGAGGGGACAGGACGAAGTGCTCCGTGTAGTCGGCGAACTTGTAGTAGAAGTCGTAGTTTCGCCCGAAGACGGTCCCCTGCGACCCCGCAGCGGCGAAGAGGCTGCAGGCAGGGGAGGGTGGCCTGACACCGATCGCGGCCATGAACGCCAAGACATCCTCGTACCTGGCGTGGCACCCGTCGGCGAAACCGAGGAATTCCTCCCTGATCCTAGGAAATACTCTTGAAATCTCGGCCTCGCACTCCAAGCCGAACTTCACGCTTGCCTCGTCCTGGCCAGGGAGCCGGAACCCCACGTCGTAGAGGGAGCCCCCTCGGCTCTTCCCCATCTCGGAGTACGTCCCTTGGACCGAGCCGTGATACAACGCCGCTCGTCACCCCTCGGTCCGTGGCGCTAGTTATCGATTGTTTTGCGCTTCGACGGCGCCTTGAGCTGAAGGCAAACCAGCCGCCGTCGGGGCAGGCCGCTACAGGGTCAGGTTCCTGCTCTCGAGCTGCTTCTTCATCGTGGAAAGGTCTGAGCTGAGGCCGAAGTAGTCGGCGAACCTCCCGGTGGTGGTGTAGGCCTTGCTCCTCCCCTCCCTTTTGCTCGACACGAACCCGACGTCCTCCAGCTCCTTCAGGTGCTGGTAGACGGTCGACGAGCGGCGGAGGACGAGCTCGCTCGAAGATATGGGCTGAAAGTAGGCGACGAAGGACAGGGTCCTCATGGCCGCCCTCGAGAGGAGGGGGCGCGTGGCGAACCTCCTCGCCACCTGGGTGTACTGGTTCTTGAGCTGCATCGCGAACTTGGGGCCCGGGTACTCCACGACCTCGACCGCCTGCATGGAGTCCTTGACTGCCCTGGCTATCTCCCTCGCTATCGCGGCCCCCTTCCTCTGAGAAGTGGTCCCGGCCACCCTGGCGATCTCCTCCGCGTCGAGCGGCCTCCCGGAAGCGTACAGCGCCGCCTCCACCCTCGCCAGCATGGCCTTGGGGAGAGCCTCTACCTCTGACTTACTCAAGCTGGCCCACCGACGCTATGAGCGCGTCCGTCTGCGACTCCTCCTGCTTGATCACTACCTCGCCGTTGTTCGCCGCGAAGAGGAGGAGGATGAAGACGCGGGCAGCGTCGATGGGGGATAGCCCCCGGATGAGTTCTGACAGCATCGTCTCGCCGGTCGACCTCAGGCGTTCGACGAGGATCTTGCGGAATTCGACTAGCAGCGACTGCAGCGACAGGACGTAGTCCTCGATGTTCGGAGGGGGGAGCTCGGGGACGGCGAGTGGGCTCTCCGCGGGCCCGCCCCGCTCTTCCGAGACGATCTGGTCCAGTATCCTCCCGAGCTCGTCAAAGAGCTCCTCCACGTTTGTGGAGTAGACCTCGTACCTGAACGGCATGACGATCATCTGCGGGGGCTCCGATGAGTCGGTCGGCCTCCGCTGCGCCCTGAGCCTCTCGAAGAGGAAGAGGGTCTCCACCTTGAACCTGTAGATGGTCGCCGAGGAAAGCGCCGCCGTCCCCGCCGCCCTCATGTCGACGAACTCGGACTGCATTATGGTGCGGAAGAACAGGCCCAGGAGCTCGGTCAGGTTGATCTCCCAGGGGCTCTTGCGCTTCGCCAGCGAGGGGTCGATGAGGACGTTCAGCGGCGGCCTGGAGAAGACTGAGTTGTCACCCACTCCCGACCGGGACCTCCGCCGGCTTGTAGTGGACCACCCTGGAGATGCCCCCGGCCGAGTAGACGCCGTAGGTGATGCTGCTCGCGGCCACGAACATGTCCCTGAGGGTTATCGCTATGATCTGGGCCTCCGAAGACCTCTCCTTGAAGAACCGGGCGAGGCTCCCGGAGTTGACCGCGTCCAGGGCCGCGTCGATTTCGTCGAACATGTAGAACGGGTGGGACTGGACCGCCTGCATCGCGAGTATGAAGGAGACCCCGGTGACGGCCCGCTGGCCCCCGCTGAGCTCCAGGGACTCGGAGACCCTCTCGTTGAAGGTAGCCATCAGGGCGACCCCCCCGGCGAAGACCTCCTCGGGGTTCTCCAGCTCGAGCCACGCCTCCCCTCCGGTGAGCGTCCGGAAGATGGTGTTGAACTCCGAGCGCACCCGCTCGAACGCCGCGAGGAAGACCTTGGCCTTCTCGGCCTCCACGCTCTCGATGAACCCGATGATCGCCACCCTCTCGCCCTCCAGCTCGTTGTGTCGGACCGAGAGGCTCTTGTAGTTCAGGTACATGTCCGTGTACTGCCTGTCGGCGCTCCTGTTCACTATGCTCACGATTTCCTCGTACTCCGCTTCGACCTGGGCCAGGAGGGAGTCGCTGCTCTCGAACACCTCCAGCTCCTGCGTGTAGCCGAGCATCCGTATGCTCCCCATGGCCTCGTCGACCCGGTCCTGGACGGACGAAATCTGCCCCGACAGCGTAGAGAGTTCCTTCTGGTTTGCGGCCACCGACCGCGAGACCGAGTCCCGCTCCTCTCTGAGCCTCCTGATCTTCACGTCGAACTCGTCGAGGACAGGCTGGCTCCTCTTCGACGATACGAGGATCGTCTGGATCCGCTGCTCGAGGTCGCCCTTCTGGCCGGCGAGGTCCCTTATCCTCTTGGGGGCGTCCCTTGCGAACTCCTTGTTGGCCTTCAGGTCCTCCGTGGCGTTGGTCAGGTCGACCTCGTTGTCCTCGAGCGCCCTGAGGAGGACGCTCTCCAGGTTCGCCTTCTCCCTCGAGAGGACGAGGCTGGCGTCGGAGATCCGGCTGCGCAGCGAGTCGATCTCGGACGAGAGCGACTGCTTGGTGGCTTCGAGCTCGGCCAGCATCGAGTCCAGGCCGAGGGCCTGGATGTCTGCAAGAGCCTTCCTGAGGGCGGCCGCCCCGGTCGCAAGGGCGTCCCTCTGGCTGGTGCTCGCCGTCAGCTTCGCCTCCAACCTCTCGACGACCTTCGCCTGGCGCAGGTACTCTGCGTTCATGTTCCTGAATACCCCCTTGTACCTGTTCGCCATCCTGGCGATGGCCGTCGCTTCCGCCCTCAGGCTCGTCGTAGAGACAATCTTCCGCACCCTCTCCCTGGTCAGGGACTTCGAGTCCGAGTCCAGCGAGTCGAGCTGCGTCTTCCTCCTGTCGATGGCCTTCTTGAGCGCGCCCACGGCGTCCTCTATCTCCTCCATCCCCTCCAGGTTCTCGAGCCCCTCGACGAGGTTCATCAGCACCTCCTGGTAGCCGAAGGTGAACGCCTTCCCTCCCGGCTCGAAGGTCTCGCCGCTGACGGTGACCGCCCTGACCCCCTCGGAGGAGAGGATGTATCCGATCGCCTCCGTGTCGACGAGGACCGTGTCCCCGGCCAGGAAGTTCACGACCCCAGTGAACTCCGGCTCGCACTTCATGACGCTGGAGAGGGTCCCGATGACCCCTGCCGACTTCTCGACATCCACCTCCCTGCTCTTCTGGACCTCGCTGATCGGGATTACTGAGAACGACCTCGCCTTCAGGGACTTCGCTGCCTTGATGAGCTGCGTCATCGCCCTGAGGTCCTGGACGACGAAGGCCCCGGTCCACCTCCCCATTATCGCCGTGACGGCCCTCGAATAGGCCGGCGGGTACTTCACCAGCTGGCCGAGCCTCCCCACGTATCCGGGGACCCCGCCGCTCTCGCAGAACTCCTGCAGCTTCGTCTGCCCGGTCCGCTCGCGGGAAAGGCTCTCTGAGATCTTCTTGAAGGCCTCCTCCCTCGACACCTCGGCGGTGGCCTTCGCAAGCGTCGCATCCGCGTCCTGGATAGAGGAGAGCAGCCTCTCGCGGGAGCCGTCGACCCCCGTGAGGTCGGAGTCGATGGCGTTGAGCTCCTTGGTAGAGCCCTCGTAGAGCTCAAAGAGCTT
>DATFYP010000145.1:0-4732 GCA_035314985.1 Nitrososphaerales archaeon | reverse complement strand
GTGGCGTCGAGCTTGAAGAGTTCGGGGTGCGTCCATACGTCCGAGCTGTCGTGAAGGACATAGAACGGGAGGTCCCCTATGATTCGGACGCCCTTTGATTTCGAGTACGCATGTAATTCTGACCACTGTCTGTGGAACACGTATTGGTCGAATACCGTCCTCTCTACCGCCGGCTTCAGAAGCTGCCTCTTGTCGCCGAGGGCGACTAGATCCCTTCTCCTGAGGTCCTCGGGCCACAGGAGCCACCCCCCTCCGTTCTCCCGGCTAAGAGCGTCGTAGAGGGCGAAGTCTTCGAGCCATGCGGCGTTCCGGGCGCGGAAGTGCAGGAAATCGCTTTCGTTCCTAACACGGGGGTAGCCGAACCGATAGGCTCTTTCGAGCAGGCGGTCCTTGAACGCCAGCGCTGGCTCATAATCCACTTCAGACGGGTCGCTTTGGGGAGCATCGTCCGGGAGATTCGGGAGGAGTCCATCTTCCACAAGCCTCTCGGGGCTTACGAGGAGCGGGTTGCCAGCAAAGAGTGAACGAGAGCTGTAGGGAGACCCATGCCCGGCGACGGGAGTCAGCGGCAGGATCTGCCAGTAGGACTGGTTGGCGGCCTCCAGTTGGTCGACGAACCTGAACGCCGACTGACCTAGGTCACCCACTCCCCACCGAGAAGGGAGCGAAGTGGGATGAAGAAGGACGCCGCTGCTTCTCTTCACCAGACGATCCCATCACCCGCGCCAGCCTCAGGCGAGACCGTCGTCTCCCCTTCGCCGGAGGCGGCTCTTTCACTCCTATGTGCCTTCGCCAGCGTCACGTACACCTGGCTCCCGGTCCTGAACCTGACCTCGTTTGAAGGCGCGGCATCGAGCATCCGTATGAACTCCGGCTCCAGATTCACTCCCGTCAGTTCAGCGGCCAGCTCCATGCCTCGGGCTGCGTATCTTAGCACCTGCACACTCTCGATGCGCGAGATGTCCTCCCAGTACCAGCCGCAGCTGGCAAACATCAAGGCCGAACACTCAAGCATCCTGAGGAGCCTGATCCCCGTCCTCCTCTCCTCGACCGAGAGTTTTGACTTGAATCTGCCAAGGAGATACTGTTGAAATGCAACGTCGTCGTCCGCAACAGAGGCGAACCCGTTGGCTGCGGCTCTGGGGTCGATGAAGACCTTGCTACCTTCTCCGACGTAGATCTCACTCAGACGGTCTCCTAGCCAATCCATCGAGTTGCGAAGCGGGGCGCGCCATTCCTGGCTGTAACCGGGTCGTATCTCCGCCCCGCACCCGCAGTTGCTTCTCCAGCGCTCAACGCCGTGGGGGCAGCTCCAGGAGGTGCGCTCGATTATCCTGACCTCGTGGGTCGGAGGCGCTAGGGACAGGAACAACCCGTAGTTGGCAATGGAAGCCAGTTTGCTTTCGTCGATGCGCGAAAGGCACTGTGAGAGAGCCGCGTCGCCGTGCCTGTGATGGTGGCCGTAGGTCTCTCCGTCCGAGGCGACGTTCACGAGCTGTGGCTCGTCTGAGTCAGAGAAACCTCCGAGGAGAGCGTCGGGGAACGCATCCCTGCTTTCTAGGAGGTTCCCAAATGCGATCTTCGTAGAAAGAGAGTTGTCGAAGAAGAACAAGGTGATGGTTCTCCCCGACCGGAGGCTGCAGGCGTACGCCCGCCTGGAGTCAATCCTCCCGCCGGAAACGTCGGTCCAGTCCTCTTCTCCAGTTCCCCTTATCGCCGAAGCCTGGTTCGGGGAAAGTAATGTGAATTTCATGTCCGCTTCTGCGAGCGCTTCAAGTGTGTCCAGGTCGACCGCGGTCTCAGGGAGCCACATTCCTTCCGGACGGCGCCCGAACCTCCTCTCGAAGTCCTCCACGCCCCACTGGACCAGGGTGCGCTTGTTCTTCGGAGTAGCGAGCGGCATGACCATGTGGTTGTAGACCTGCGCCATGGCCGACCCGTGCCCTCCAAACCGCTTCATGCTGGACCGGTCGGCGTCGATTATGGACTCATGGAGTTCCGGATAATCAGACTCGAGCCATCGAAGCAGGGTCGGCCCGAAATCGAAGCTTATCCAGCTGTAGTTGTTCACGAGCTGCGCGATTCTCCCCCGTTCATCCAAGAGAGGGGAGGCAGCGTTGGGGACGTAGCACTCCGCGGCGATTCGTTCGTTCCAGTCGTGAAACGGGCGGGCGGAATCCTCCTCCTCGACCCTCCGCGTCCAAGGGTTCTCCCTTGGTGGCTGATAGAAATGCCCGTGGATGCAGACGAACCCGCGCAATCAGGGCTGCGGACGGAGGAGTGGAATTAAGCTTTGTTTGCCTGTCGATGGTTTTCGATGCCGCGTGCCACCATCACGGTCGGCTAAGAGACTGGCTTGAGGAAGAGGACCGCCAGAGGTGGTAGGGTGAGGGAGACGGACTGAGGACGGCCGTGGTGGTGGTCGTTCCTGGCCGTCACGCGGGCGGGGTTCCCAAGCCCCCCGCCGCCGTATTGCCTTTCATCACTGTTGAGTAACTCTGCCCACCCCCCTCGGGCGGGAACTCCGACAGCATAGTTGTGCCGGGGGACCGGTGTGAGGTTGCAGATGACAAGGATCGGACTCTGCCCCCCCGTGCCCCTTCTGATGAACGAAATCACGCTGTTGTCATAGTCTGAGAAATCGACCCATTCGAAGCCCTTCGCCTCGAAGTCGTTTTCGTGAAGCGACGGTTCTGCCCTGTAGACTCGGTTGAGGTCCCTGACCCAACGGTGAACCCCTTCGTGCATGCCTTCGCTAAGCAGATGCCAGTCGAGGCTCTGCTCGTGGTCCCATTCGGCCCTCTCCCCTATGTCGGCCCCCATGAAGAGCAGCTTCTTTCCCGGGTGCCCGTACATGTACCCCAGCAGGAGCCGCAGATTTGCGAACTTCTGCCAGTCGTCTCCAGGCATCTTGGAGAGGAGGGAGCCCTTGCCGTGGACCACCTCGTCGTGTGAGAGGGGCAGCATGAAGTTCTCCGTGAAAGCGTACCAGAGGCTGAACGTGAGCCCGTCCTGGTGGTATTTCCTGTGGGCCGGGTCCCTTGAGAAGTACGTGAGCGTGTCGTGCATCCATCCCATATTCCACTTCATCCCAAACCCCAGCCCCCCCGCCGAGGTCGGCCTGCTGACCATCGGCCATGCAGTCGACTCTTCGGCTATCATCTGCCTGTCTGGGAAGTTCGAGTAGACTGTTTCGTTCAGCGAGCGCAGGAACGAGACGGCCTCCAGGTTCTCCCTGCCCCCGTAGATGTTCGGCGCCCATTCTCCCGGCCCGCGGGAGTAGTCCAGGTAGATCATGGAAGACACTGCGTCGAGGCGGAGGCCGTCCGCGTGGTATTTGTCCAGCCAAAAAGCCGCGCTGCTCATCAGGAACGACCTGACCTCGTTCCTTCCGTAGTCGAATACATAGCTCCTCCAGTCGGGGTTGAACCCTTTCCTCTGGTCGGCATATTCATAGAGATGCGTCCCGTCGAAATACCCCAACGCGTATTCGTCAGTCGGAAAGTGAGACGGCACCCAGTCAAGAATGACCCCCGTCCCGGCCGCGTGGAGCCGTTCGACAAGCGTCATGAAGTCCTGCGGCGTCCCGTAGCGGCTGGTGGGAGCGAAGTAGCCCGCTATCTGGTACCCCCAGGACCCGTAGAACGGGTGCTCCATGACAGGAAGAAACTCGACATGGCTGTATCCCATCTCCTCCAGATAGCCGGGGAGGAGCCGGGCGGTCTCGGAATAGGAAAGGGGCTTGTTGTGCTCTTCGGGGACTCTCCTCCAGGAACCCAGGTGGCATTCGTACACAGAAAAGGGGGATCCCAGAGAATTCACCCTTCCTCTCGCGGAGGCCCAGTCTTCATCCGTCCATGTATGGGCAAGGTCCCATACCACCGAGGCGGTCCTTGGTGGCGTCTCGGAGAAGAACGCGAACGGGTCGGCCTTGTCGACGGAATAGCCGTCGTATTTCGAAGCAATGTGGTATTTGTAGAGAGAACCGTTTCCGAGTCCGGGCACGAAACCCTCCCAGATTCCCGACCCGTCGTCGTGAGAAAAGAGAGGAGATGAAGCTCCTTTCCAGGAGTTGAAGTCGCCTACCAGGCTGACTCTCCTTGCGTTTGGAGCCCACACAGCAAAGTGGGTGCCTTGGACGCCGTCCACCTCGATCTGGTGCGCCCCGAGCTTGTCGTACAGCCTGCAGTTCCTTCCTTCCCTGAAGAGATAGACGTCGTAGTCCGTCATCAGTTCGTGCTGGACCACTGTGGTAGTCTTGGCCGGCCCCGGACTCTGGGGCTCCTTGGAGGGCGTAGTGGCGCGTCCCAACGATTCTCTGAAACGTCTTCCTGCCAGTCTTATAGAACCTTTGTACGGATGTCAGCTTCTTCCGCCCGACACCCCGACGGTTCGACCTGGCTCACATCACGTACAGGTACATCAGATGAGGCTTCTTTCAGCCCGCAGGCGTGACCTCTATCTTGCGTGCGGGCTTCCAACCGGGAATGGGGAAATCAAAGTTCACGATTCTGGTGCCTGGCTTCAGTCCCTTCAAGAACTTGGGCGCCATCAGGTTCAGAGTATGGCTCGAAAGATACAGGGCAAGGACGTCAGCCTCTCTCGAGCTTACCTCCTTGAGATTGCGGCACGACATCGTGACTAGGTGGGACAGCCCCATCTCCTTCACCTTCCTGCGGCATTCTCTCACGAGGCGCATCCAGACCTCGCTCCCACGACTCTGACATGAAAG
>DATFYP010000144.1:0-5825 GCA_035314985.1 Nitrososphaerales archaeon | reverse complement strand
GTTCTCTATCCGAATCCCTTGAGTATGGCCAACTCGATGCCCGTCAGCACCGAGACCGCGATCAGCAGGATGGCGAGTCCCAGATACAGGTTCACCGTCCTGGTTCTGACAGTCTGTCTTCCGCTCAGGTAGACCAGATACACCCCTGCACCACCGACTAGGATTACGAAGGCGTCAACAAGCATCTCGGGGATCGACTGGGCTCCGGTGCTAGGGAATACGATGTAGCTCTGGTTGGCAACCGGGGAGAAGACGGCGCTGATGAAACCTGCACTCAGCCCCACGAGAACGAGGATGTAGACCAGTTGGAGCAGCCCGCTTCCTCTCGTCCCCCTGGTCGCAGCATCCCAAATGGTGCTTCTGAGGGCCCCGACGGTCCTCTTGTATCCCGACTCCAGCATCTCTCTGATCAAGTGTTACCCTCCAAGAGTTCTGCTACTTCCTTTGCCCACCGGCCCGTTTGAACGTTCCGTTTAACGTTATCGAGGTAATCCTTCCATTCAATCCCTCCGTAGGCCTTCACCCAGCGTGGATAGGCCCTTTCCAGGTTCTCCTTCGCCGACTGGTGATGCCCGCACAGGTCGGTCACCGCTTCCTTTTCACACAGTCTACACTTCACGCTTCTTCACTCCCTTGGCGGGGCACCCTGGGTTCACGCAGAGCTTCCAGGGGAACCTGCCGCCATATACTACGATTATCGGCCACGAGCAGTGCGGACACTGCTTCCCTGTGGCCTTCACGGTCCCTCTCTGGGGGAGGGGGGCCGACGCCCTGCACCCAGAGGCGTAGTTCGAACATCCCACGAACCTCTTCTTCGTTTTCTTCGATCTGACGACCCTGAGCTCTCCCGTCTTGCATACGGGGCACCGCCCTAGCGCGATAGCTTCCTGCTTTCCCGGCACCACAGTCGCCCCGATTTCGCGCCCAAGCTCTTCCTCGTGTTCGCTCAGTTCCACCAGTTGAGCTGCCAGAGACCTGATTGTCTGCCTTACCACCTCCTTTCCACCCTCCTTCCCTTCCTCTATCTTCTCTAGCTCCTGCTCGATCCCCCGTGTGAGTTCTGTCGTCACGATCCCCGGAGAGTATTTCTCCATCGTCTCGAGGACCGAGAATCCAAGGTCTGTCGCCTCCATCGCATCACCTTGGACGTAGCCTCTTCCTACGAGGGTGGCTATGATGTCGGCTCTCGTCGCCTTGGTGCCTATCCTCTCGCTCTCCATCTTTTCCAGCAGGGTCCCCTGGCTGTATCGCGGGGGCCTCTGCTCAAACTTCTCTTCGACCATGACTTCGAGGACTTTCAGTCTGTCCCCTTCGGCCACCTGAGGAACCTCGGAATCCTTCGACCAGAAGTATCTCCCGTAGTACCTGGTCCACCCCGGGTAGGTGATCCTGCCCCCTTCGATTCCGAAATCATGCTTCCCCACTGAAACTCGTATGGCTATCTGCTCCCTTCTCGCTGATTGGCCAAAGGCGGCCAGGAACCTTCTGACGACGAGGTCGAAGATGTCTGCCTCGGGCTTCGCAAGGTGCCCCCTCGGCCTCTCGCCCGTGGGGTAGATTGCCGGGTGAGCGGGGTCGTCCTTCGCACCCTGGACAGGCCTCAGCCCCCCTGTCAGGATCTCCCGGGTCGCATCGGAATATTCCCCCATCCCTCCCAACCTTTGCAGTATCGACTTGTAGCCGATGGACGGCGGGAGCTTCTGGCTCCCGGTCCTGGGGTAAGAGATGAGGGCTCCCAGGTAGAGCCTTTCCGCTATCTGAAGTGTCCTCGCCGGCGACAACCCGAACACCCTGAAGGCCTCTCTCTGGAGGTCCCCGACGCTGAACGGCGCAGGTGCCCCTACCTGCACGGTCGTCTTCCTGACACTCCCCACCAGTCCCTCCTTCCCCAGGCAATCGCCCCTGACCAGCTCGGCTTCTGTCCTCGTTCCGACCTTTGAGATATGGTAGTCGGCGACGAGCCTCTTTCCGTCTTTCTCGAACGCCGCGGAGATCTTCCAGAAGGGAGCGGGGACGAAACAACGGATCTCCCTCTCCCTCTGAACCAGGAACCCAAGTGTCGGTCCCTGAACCCTCCCCATGCTCACGGTCGCGTAGCGCCTCCCCGGGAGCTGTGCCGACTGGGAAAGCACCCGAGAGAGGTTGATTCCCCACACGAAGTCGATGAGGTGCCTCATTCTCCCGGCGATCGCCAGCCCCTGGCCCGCCTGGGGCTTCGCGTCCGCGAACGCGCGCACCAGCTCCTCGCTCGTCAGGGTTGAGAACTTCGCCCTGAGCGCGTTTCCTTCCTTCCCCCCGCTGGCGTACCTCAGGACATTGAACCCGATGGTCTCTCCTTCCGCATCGAAGTCGCAGGCATTGACGAACTTCGACGCGCCGGCCGAAAGCCTTCTGATCGCTGCCACCCTCCTTCCTGCGTCTGACCTGTCTTCCCCGACAAGGTCGTTGGAGTACCACTCGACGTCGAAGACAGGATAGACCGTCCTCTCCCTGAAAGGGTCCGAGACCCCGTACAGGTGGCCCAGCGCGGAGCAGACGACGAACTCCTCGCCGCCTCTAACGAACCTGAATGCGGTCATGCCGCTCTCGAGAAAACTCCTGGCCGACCCGTCAGAGAGGGCGTCCGCCACCCTCTTGGCGGCGTCCGGCTTCTCGCAAACTACGAGGGTGTACCCACCCTGTGGAGACAACGTGCAGCCTCTAATACCGAATGGGTTTGAGCTTTGTGATTTTCGCCTAGGAGAACGACCCGTCTATCTTCTTGACTTCCACCACAAACTTGGCCGTCGAGAGCCTGGCCCCGCACTTCTTGCACCTGTAGTCCATCGCCTTCAGGACGTCGGCGGGAGACCTGAGGTCGAAACCGGTGTACAGCGAGGCCCCGCAGGACATGCAGGCGATCTCGTAGGTCATCGTCTCACCCGCTTCCTCTGGGCGCTTAAAGGCGTATGCGGGTCTCGTCCTGCTGTTCCGTGATACCCGATGCTCCTGAAGAAGACGTCCTCCTCCGCTGGAATGGCAAACCGCACCGAAGGATACTCCGCCTTCTTCAGCAGATTCTTCTTCACTCCTCGAACGAGCACCATGGGGGTCCCCTCGTCCGATTCTCCCATGAGCACCTCGGCCGCTGAGCTCAGGTCGTCAGCCACCCCCTGAGATGTGACCCTCAACACGTTGCCAAAGAGGTCTCTCCGTCCCCTCATGTCCAGGACAGCCTCGATCCCAGACGCGGCGATGGCCACCCCCGTGGTCCCCCGCCTGGTGGGCGAAAGTCTGCTGTCGCATATGACGACCCCGACCGAGACCCCGGGGAAATACTGCAGCGCCTCCCTCAGGGTTCGTGCGGACTCCTCAGGGCGCCACGGGTAAAGCACCACCGCTCCGTGCCTGACATTGGATTTGTCGATCCCCGCGTTTGGTGTCAGCAGCCCGTCCTTGATCGTCAGCAGGAACCCGGGGATACCTCCGAGGACCTCGTCCGACTCCCTGACAACGAGCTCGCAGAGCCGAGGGTCCATCCTGTGCTCCGCAGCTAGCCTCCTCGCCTTCTCTCCAACCCTGACCCCGTTGAGCTTCACGACGCGCCCTTCAGAGACCGCAACGAACTTGCTCGACAGGACGAGGACGTCTCCGTCCCTCAGGGCTTTCCCCAGCTTCCGCCTGACCAGCGCCACCAGGTCGAACCTCGATTCCATCGGTGCCGTCCTGACCGGGGTTAGTGTAATCACGCTGCCTCTGCGTGGTTTCCGCCTTAAATAGAATGAACCGGACCGGGGCCAATGTGCTCAAGACGACGCCGCTCCACCCATATCACGTCGAGCACGCGAAGCTGACGGAGTTTGCGGGCTACGAGATGCCCCTCTGGTATTCCACCACCACCGCCGAGCATCTGGCCGTCCGCAACGCCTCTGGCATATTCGACGTCTCCCACATGGGGAGGTTCGAGGTCAGCGGGAGCTCCGCGACCGGATTCCTAGAAGGGCTGGTTCCGACCCAGGTCCAGCAGCAGCCGGCGGGCAAGGCGTTCTACACGCTGCTCCTGAATGACAGAGGAGGCATCATCGACGACCTGATCATCACCAGGCTGGCCGAGGACCGCTACGTCATGGTGGTCAACGCGGCCAACGCCGAGACCGACATGCGCCACATAAGGGCCCACGCTCCTTCTGGATTGGCCCTTCGCGACTTCACCGAGTCATCCGCGATGATAGCGGTCCAGGGCCCCAGCGCACAGAGATCCCTTCAGCCGCTCACTCCCTTGGACCTCGCCCAGCTCAAGCGCTTCCGCTGCGCCGAGACCACCATCCTCGGCAACAAAGGCACGATTTCAAGGACGGGCTACACGGGCGAAGACGGCTTCGAGGTCATTCTCACCGGCCTGGATCCGGGGACCTACTCGAAGGCTCTCTCTGTGTGGAAGCGGCTACTTGACACATCAGCCCCCTGCGGCCTCGGCGCCAGGGATTCCCTCAGGCTTGAAGCTGGCTATCCCCTACATGGTTCTGACATCGACCAGGATACTGACCCGTTCCAGGCCGAACTCTCATGGGTGATCTCTGCAGGGAAAGGCGGCTACGTGGGCTCGGACGCCATCAGGGAGCTCGCGGCAAAACCCCCCGCCGTCACCAGGAGAGGCCTCGTTCTGGATCAGGGGATACCCAGGCATGGGTTCCCGGTCTTCGAAGAATCCGAGCCCGCGGGAACAGTCACCAGCGGCACCTTCTCCCCCGTCCTCCGCAAGGGCATCGCCCTCGGCAAGGTGAAGAGCACCGTCGGGGCGGAGTCCTCCATCACCGTACAGGTGCGCGACTCCAGGGAGCCCGCACGGATGGTCAGGCCCCCGTTCTATGACGAACGGATCTACGGTTGGAAACGCGCCAGCAAGGGTAATTAGCCCCGCTTGGGGCGCCCCTTTCATATGAACGTCCAGGGGTACGAAATCCCTGACGACCTACTGTACACGAAAGAGCACGAGTGGGCCAGGCAGGAAGGCGCCGTGGTCAGAGTGGGGATAACAGACTACGCCGCCAAGACCCTCAATGACGTGGTCTACGTCACCGCCCCCAAGCCGAAGTCCATGGTCTCCCAGTTCGCATCGATGGGGACGGTCGAATCGATCAAGGCGGTGTCTGAACTCTACTCGCCGCTTTCGGGGACGGTGGTGAGGGTCAACGAGGCGTTAGACTCGCACCCGGAGCTGGTCAACAAGTCGCCCTACGGCGAAGGGTGGATAATCGAGGTGGAGCCCTCCGGCTTCGCTAGGGAGCGGACGACCCTGATGGGGGCGAAGGCCTATGGGGAACATCTCATGGCCCTACTCAAGAAGTAGAAAGTTCGCACCATTAAAATAGCCCTCACGTAATCGCGGCCCAGATTTGGGCATCCGTGAAGCTCTCGGGTCTTTGCTGAAGCGGCCTGCAGTCTCCCGCAGAGGCCTGATGACGGCCATGGTGCTCTCGATAGTGTTCACCATCGCGGTCATCATAAGGGCGTACTCGGCAAAGTACGGCTTCTACCTGAACGAGTTCGACCCCTACTTCGACTACTACGCCGCCTCGCACATCGTTGCTTTGGCGCAGCAGCACGGCGGCATATTCGGTCTGTATTACGCTCTGTTCAACAACAACACCGCCACCTGCGCCGCGTCGGTCCTTGCCCCTGCCTGCCATGCGCAGACAGGTTACTTCTACTGGCACGACGTCCAGACCTGGTTCCCATTCGGAAGGGACGTCGCCGCCACCTCCCAGGGAGGGCTCCAGCTCGCTGGCGCCGTTCTCTACCTGCTCATCAACAACGTCTTCGGGGTCCAGATAACCCTGTATGAC
>DATFYP010000143.1:0-20011 GCA_035314985.1 Nitrososphaerales archaeon | reverse complement strand
ACAGGCGACGACGGAGGCGGAAGCGGGCTCCGCGAATATCCCCTCCGTCCTCGCGAGGAGGCCGGTAGCGTTCACGGTCTCGGCTGCTGTGGTAAGAAGCCCCGCACCTCCCGATGCCTTGATCGCCCTTGCGGCCTCTATCCGGAAGTATGGCTCGGACTCTTCCAACTCAGTGAATGGTGCCCGAGCAGTTCCTCCATCGCCTCCATGAATGGGGCGGCCCGGCTGGGCCGACTCGGCGAGCTGTACTCCGAGGAGCCGGCAACGACCAGGGTCGACTAGCCCTGATTCCTTGAGTTGCTCGATGGCCCGCCAGGTCATGCTCAAGTGCCCCCCGGTCCCCACGGGGACTACGATCACGTCAGGGACACTCCAGTTGAGGTCGTGGACTATCTCGAAGCCGGTGGTCTTCTCCCCTTCCAGGAGGTAGGGATTCCCGGCGTTCACTGACAGGGTGTGACGCCCGGAGGCCGGTTGGGGGCGCATCGAGCGCGCCTGGATGGTTGCCCCGAACGCCAGCATCTGGTAGAGCTTGCCTCTGTCCGTGCTCGGGTCAATCGTCACTCTTGCTCCCATCCCAGCCTTGGCACAGTAGGCCGCCAGGGAGGCTCCGAGGTTTCCGGTCGTGATGCAGGAACATTCCTCGACTCCCCTCCGCCTAGCCAAGCTCGCAAGGACGGTGGACCCCCTGTCGATGAAGGAGCCCGTTGGGTTCCGGCTCTCGTCCTTGACGAGTAGGTTGGGCAGCCCGAGCTCCGCTCCGAGCCTCCGAGCCGGCAGCAGAGGGGTCCCCCCTTCCCCAAGGGATACTATCTCGTCGTCGGGCAGGTCGGGGAGGAAGGCCCTGTACCTCCATACCCCTGAGGGCGCCCCTTCCAGCTGCTCCCTGCTCGGTCGGTACCGACCACCTCCCTCGAGGACCACAGCAGAACCGCAGCGGGGGCACGAGACGCTCAGTTCGTCGCTCTCAGTCTTGCGCGAGCAGTTGACGCACCTGAGGAGAGCCAAGCCTGGCCCGCATTCGGCACCGCCCGATATATAGGTTGGAACTTATATGTCCATGGGCACCGCCGCGCCGAGAGCGAGAGGACATGAGTCAGAAAGGGGGCGAGGGCCGGAGACCCAAGAGGGTGAACGCCCGGAGCGTTGCGAACACTGCGGTCTTCACGGCTTTCGTCGCCGCGGTCACGATGGCCTTCGCGGTCTACATCCCGGCGACAAGGGGGTATTTTGACATCGGCGAAATCATGGTCTATGTGGTGGCCATGCTCATGGGGCCTCGTGTAGGGGCCTTCGCCGGAGGCGTGGGGTCGGCGATTTCCGACGCCATCCTGGCTCCGGTCTACGCGCCGGGGACCCTCGTCATCAAGGGGGTTGAAGGGCTCATCGTTGGGTCCTTGACAAGGAGAAACCCCTCGGGCCTTCTTCGGGGCGGATGGAGAATGTCCGGGATTCTTCTGGGGATTCTGCTCGGGCTTGCAGTGGCTTGGATCGGTACGACGTTCCTGTCGGGCCCCAAGACAATCTACCTCGGATTCTCATACTGCTCCGCCAACTGCACTAGCATCGCCAATCAGGTGTACACCAACGTCGGACCCCAATTCGCCGCAGATTTCTACGTCCCGTCGCTGCTCTGGGTGATCCTGGGGGCGGCTGCATTCCTCCTCGTGACGGTCGTCAGCCTTCGCCTGGACGAGAAAATAGGCTGGACAATCCTGGCGATACTCATCGGAGGCTCGGAAATGGTTGCGGGTTACTTTCTTTACGAGAGCATCGGGCTTCAGCTCGGTTACTTCACTGCCTCCGTTGAGGTCCCGATAAACGTGGGGCAGGTGCTGGTCGGACTGATCGTCGCTATCCCTGTGGTCAGGAGCATTCGGAGGGTAACCGGGGGGCGCCGAATCATAGGCGAGGCCCCGCCCGCAGCGTCGTGAGTCCAATATGACCAAGCTTCCCATGGGCAAGATTCCGATAGGAATCCTCAGCAGGACCGTCCTATCCAAGACCGGCGCAGCTTCAGACAGAATAGTAACGCCTCCCAAGGCAGGGTTAGACTTCGCAGCGATCAAGCTGGACGACGGCTACCTGATCGTTTCTGCTGACCCCATAACCGGCGTGAGCGACCTCATCGGGAGCTACGCCGTGGACGTAAGCGCCAACGACGTGGCGACGAGCGGGAGCAGGCCTCAATTCATCGAATCCGTGGTGCTTCTCCCCGAACGCTCAGGCACCGCGGACCTTGTGAGGATTGCGGACCAGATGCACCGGAGGGCCAAGGCCCTGGGCATCGCCATCGTCGGGGGGCACACCGAGGTGACGCCGGGTCTCAAGCGCCCGATCGTCGCAGTGACTGCGTTCAGTTTCGTGAAGGACTACGTCTCTTCAGAGGACGCAAAGCCTGGGGACAGCCTGATGATGACCAAGAGCGCGGGGGTCGAGGGCACAGCGGCAATAGCCCGCGAGAGGGGGCTTTCACGCCATACCT
Source organism: Nitrososphaerales archaeon (assembly GCA_035314985.1). Classification (GTDB taxonomy): domain Archaea; phylum Thermoproteota; class Nitrososphaeria; order Nitrososphaerales; family Gagatemarchaeaceae; genus DATFYP01. The sequence continues at coordinate 17,526 of DATFYP010000143.1, read as the reverse complement.
TGCCGCCCGAGCTTGCGCGGAAGGCGGGGTCGTTCGTGTCAAGACTCAGCATAGTGGAGGAGGCCGAGAGGGCCTATGCGACCGGGTTCGTGCGGGCGATGCACGACTGCACTGAAGGGGGAGTGCTCGGAGCATCCTACGAGATGTCGCTTGCCTCGGGGGCGGGTTTCCTCCTCAGGGAAGCGGCAGTCCCCGTCGCCCCGGAGACCCGCGAGGTCTGCTCGCTCTTTTCCCTGGACCCGCTGAGGCTCATAGGATCCGGGTCGGTTCTGATGGCGGTGGAGAGTGGGAGGGAAAGGCGGGTGAAGGAAGCCTTGGAAGGGATATGCGACGCGTCCGTCGTCGGAGAATTCACGAAGAGGAAGCGCCTCCTGGTGAAAGACGATGGTACGGAGGTCGCCATCGAATCGGCCCCGGAGGACGAGCTATGGCGCGTTCTTGGGAGATCTGGCTGGGCGCGCCACGGCCTGCGCCTCTGAATCCGGCGCGTCCCATTTCGTCTCCGAGTGCTCTACCCAAGAGAACTTCTTCTGAAGAGACTTGCTGTAGACTTTCGCCCATTCCATGCCGACGTGGTCGCACCACGCCTTGTACAACCTGGGATCGATGTAGTTCTTCAGGGTGGTGTTCAGGTTGTAGTTCTTTGTTCGCTTGTAGAAGTCGATCTCCATCTCCATCTTCCTTATGCGGTCTTCGCTCGCTTTTGGCCGCGCCCTCGCCTCTTCGAGCTTCAGCATCTTCTTCTCCAGAGACTGATCCCACGTCTTAGGCGGGGTCCGCTGGTGGTTGCAGAAGACGGCGGCCTGAAGATTGGCCTCCTTTGCGAAGTAGAGCTTGTCGAGTTCGCCGGCCCCCTTCAGCTCCTTCGACCGGAGCGCCTCCTCGGCCTTCGCGGTGGCGTGATACGTCCTGAAGACCTTCGCGCTGAGCCCAGGGACGATCGAAGATAGGAACTGGTTGACCATGCCCGAGCTTACGTGGTGGAAGATCTCGGTCTCGGGGCTCTTTCCCGAACTGAACTCGTGCAGGTTCTTCATCACAGCAGGAGGAGGCGAGTCCGCCTTGTTCCAGGGCACGCTGTCCTTCCCCAGGAAGCTGAACTCGACGGCGCTACCCTTCAGCTTCAGGTGCTCCACGCGGAGGGTGCTGGCCCCCACCGTGTCCGCTTCGTCTTCGTCCTTTTCGTCTCCCACCCGCATGCCCAGCTTGTCGATCAGATAGCAGACGGTAGCGACCTGCCTCTCACGGGGGCCCTTTGACTCCAGTTTCGCGCGAATCCTGTCCCGGATCCTTTCCAGGTTCTTCCCCACCTTCGCGGCCTTGTCGTACTTGGCCCTGTTTCGCGACTGCTGGAGCGGGGAACTCTCGTGGAGCCAGACGTACTTCTCCTTGTCAGTGAGCTTGTCAATCCACTTCGCCATCCACATCGAGCTGTGGTCGTTCACGACCTCCTTCCACTCGCCCGATGGGACAGGGTCCCGCTCGCCAAGGTTCAGAACCACGTCACTTTGGGACACGCGCGGCTTCCACCTGCCCCTCATGGGGTGTTGGCCTCTCCCCATGAAAAGGCCGGGGGGCTCTACCATCCAGTTTGCGATGTCGACCGGCTTCCCGTCGAGCTGGGCGACGCCGAACCTTGCCTTGAGGGAGTCGCGCCGCTGTTTCCTCTCTGCCGCGGCAGCCTTCTTCTCGTCCTTGCTGAGGCTCTCCTTCGCCATCCTCTCTGCGTCGACCTTGGCGAAGACCGCGGAGAAGTCCATCTGTTCAAAGGGGGTGCCACTGCACCAGTCTGGGAGCTCCCGGAGGAAGTCCTGAAGGAAGTTTGACCGGAAGACCGGGTCCTGGATGTACGGAGTGTCCTTCTTCTTGGCCAGATGGTAGGCCATCTCCTCGGCCAAGGGAGAAAGACCGACTGCCTTTCCCTTGACCTTCACCGACAGCCCATCGGGGTTGTACGGGTCCGGGAAATTCACACCGTTATGTGAGAGCGTTTTCCAGTATGCGCTCATGAATCGGGTGGCGGCTCCGCCCCAGGGCGCTATATAAGATAACTCGGTGTCGGCCGATGCGTCCGGGTCATCCGCTCGCCGGCGGAGTCTAAATACGGGCCAAGGCGCACCCGCCTGTCGTGTGGTTCGACCTCTCCGGCTCGGAAGCAGGCAGACCCAATGACCCCGCAGTCATCGTGGCAGTCTCCACGTCCCTCCCTCAGTATAGGGAGCTCTACTCCCAGGCCAGGGAGCTGGGCAGCTTCATGCTCCGCAAGATGGAATCCCAGAAGATTGCGACAATCCATTCCTCCTCCCTGGCTCCCGAGGTATTGGTAAGGGAAGATGGGTCCGCCGCCCTTCCAGGGTGCTACATGCATCTGGTGAAGGGCGAGAGGGACATCCTCCTCCTCACCGGGGACTCCAGCCCCATGGAAGACCAGTACCAGTTCGCCCGGATCGTACTGCGCCATGCCGAGGAGCTGGGCGCGAAGGAGCTATACTCGGTCGGAGCGAGATGGGCCGAAAATCCGCTGTCGCCGGAGGCAGAGCCGCAGCCGAACGGGTTCGCCACCGACATGATCGGGGTGGAGAAGCTGAGAAAGTGCGGAGTGAAGGTGGTCCAGGAGGAGCAAGCGCCCTTCTTCGCGTCCATTATCGTCGGCCTGGCCGCAGAGTACGGGATGCGTGGCTACAAGCTGGCGGTCGACCACGGCGAGCCGAGCCCTCATCCAAGGTCCGTGGCGCGAATCCTGCAGGCCCTAACCGCCCTAGCAGGGTTCGATGTGTCGACCGATGAGTTGCTCGCGCAGTCTCCCGCCCAGCCCCAAGTCAGGCAGTTAGGCGACGACTCGATCTACCACTGAGCCGCCTGACCCTCTGAGCCTCTCTGGAAGGCCGGAGAGTGAGGGCGCGTTCCCAGTCGGGCACGACCGCCAATTTCGCTCCCCCACCGAGAGGTTTATCCGTGTGCACGGGCGAATGCAGAAAGCCACATGCATCTGCCTCGAATCGACGAATCGCTTCAGGGAACGCTCTCCTGGGCCATGGGGCGCCTGCGCGAGAGCGGGTACTACGTCAGCTCACCGGTGACCCTCTCGGTCGACCCGAAGCTCGGAATCATGGGCTATGCCAAGAACGAAGGCGACGGACACACCATAGTGATCTCTGAATGGGCGCTGGACTCGGAGATGCTCGGCGGCCTCGTACTTCATGAGCTCGCTCACATCTACTTTACAGAGAGGGGAGCATTCTCCCACGACCGCAGGGTTCTCGACGAGGTTCTCGAGGGGATGAAGGAGCGCGAGGGCATGAGGGCGAAGGAGGTCGAGTACCTTCTGGACTCCTTCAACCATCTTCAGAACATACTTGTGGACGATTTGGTCTTTGATGTCCTGCAGGAGAGGGAGCAGGATACGGTAAAGAGGTTCTTTTCAGAATGGGTGTCAGAGAAGCCCTCGGGAGACCCTGCGCTGGACGCGGCCCTTCTGTGTAGGAACGCCTTCGCGACGGCTTCCCTGAAGCGCCGAAACCTCTACGACGAGGTGGCGGACATGCGCTACAAGAACGACGATTTCCTATCGACCCTAGGAGACAACGCGGCGGCCGAATTCGATTGGATTGAAAGATTTCTCGAGCGAGCGAGCGCCGCGTGGAGCGAAGAGGAGTACAGGCAGGCGCTGGTTGAGTACTTCGAGAAGGTCCTCTCCCTGATGCGGTCATCTGCAAAGATGCACGACCTGAGATAAATGACGCAGCGAGGCCAAGGTAGCCCTTCACGGGGCAGGACGCTGGTGATTCTGGCCATTGGCGGCGCCGTGGCTTTCGGCCTCCTTCTGGGCTACCTGGCATGGATCAACGACAGCTTCCCTGCACAGGAAAGACCCTTCTCCAGCTTCGCCAGGGTGGGGTCCTCGACCTTCAACGGCACGGAATACGCATTCAGGGTCCAATGGCTCTCTCCCGACTTCATCCCGCTGTATGCACAGCTGACGTCCCCTTCGTCTGATTCGGCGAACACCATAGTCTGCGACGTCAACTCAACGTCGGTAGGCAGGAACGAGACGCTCTTCATGCCTTTCAGCCTGAGCAGTCCGTCTACCTCGCTCACCAACGTCGACCTTTCGATCGCGGTGCAGTCTAGGGTAAACGGAACGGAGTTCACCATAAACTACAACGTCGGCTCGGTGGCCGCCGTCCAGGGGGACATCGAGCCTCAGGACCTGTCTTGCCAAGAGCCTTCGGCCCCGATGTAGTGGCAACCAACTGAGACACGCGCAGAGGGGTCCTGCTACCAGATTCTGACGACTTGGCCGGCGTCGAAGAGGGGAACATTCTGACGATACTCCTCGTACACCCTCACAGGGATGGAGACGTCGCCAAGGTACAGCTCGCCGACGAACTTCCTCGAAGCCTGGTTCAGGAACCCGGTCTTGGGGAAGGCCAGGGTCAGGGTTGCCTTCGCGGCGATGCATGGGTCGTTGGGCGTGCCGGTCGTAGGGTCCAGTCCTGAAGGAATGTCGACGGCAATGATGGGAACGTCAGAATCGTTTGCCCTGCGGATCAGTCCGGCCACAGGTTCCCTCGGGTCCCCCTTGGAGTTGTAACCGAGGAGTGCGTCGACAAGAAGGTCGAAGCCTGCCAGGCTGGCTGTGGGACCGAGGATGGGAATGCCCATTGCTTCGGCCGAAACGAGCTGAAGCGAGCATGTCTCCCCCAACACCTCCCTTCCGGAGCCAAGTACGATTGTGACCTCTGCCCCCCAGTTGTGGAGATGCCTTGAAGCCACGAGCCCGTCGCCGCCGTTGTTCCCCTTTCCGGTCAGGCACGCAATCCTTCTACCCCGAAGGCCGTCCCCGAGCATCTGCTTGGAGAGAATGGCCGTCGCGAGCCCTGCGTTCTCCATTAGCGAGAAGACGCTGATGCCGTAGGCCTCGATCGCCGCAGCGTCGATGACCTTCATCTCCTCTGATGTGACGAACGTTATGCCACCCGACTGCTGCATCGGGCACGAGAGGGGCCTCTGGTCTATTTCAGGGTAAGGACGGTCGCCCAGCTGTGAGGGCCCGCCCCAGCCAGACAAGAGTCGAAGGCACGCCAGCAGGTTGAGCGGCATGAGCCAGCCGGGCCCGTGTGGGGGGCGTCGATTCGAAAACGGTTTTAACCTGAACCCGAAGGGCACCATCGCAGACCAAAATGGTTCGCTCAGGCCGCAGGCTCGCCGCCATAATGTTCACCGACATCGTTGGATATACTGCCCTGAGTCAGCGTGATGAGGCTCTAGCCCTCAGGCTTCTGAGAAAGCACAGGGATATCGTCAGGTCAGTCTTCGCGAAGTATGGTGGTCGAGAGATAAAGACCATGGGCGACGCATTTCTCATCGAGTTCGACAGCGCGCTGGACGCGACAGAGTGTGCCATTGACATCCAGAAGGTCCTCCACAAGTACAACGAGCGCGCGAGCAGGAAGCTCTGGGTGAGGATAGGGGTCCACGTCGGGGACGTCATACACCAGGGCGGAGATGTCTACGGCGACGCTGTGAACATCGCCTCGAGGATAGAGCCCCTGGCCAGCGGCGGCGAGATATGCATCTCCGAGCAGGTCTACGACCAGGTCAGGAACAAGCTGAGCTATGCCCTGGTCAAGCTGGAATCGCAGAATCTGAAGAACATCGCCTTCCCGATCGACGTCTACAAGGTCATGCTCCCCTGGAACGGGGAGGCGGAGAAGCCAGGCGCTCCGCTGCATGAGCCCACCGTGAGCCTGGTGAGGAAGTACCCGCCCAAGGAAAGGGAGGGGAGACCGGAATCGATGAAGAAGCTCATACTGAAGCTCACGCTCAAGGACAGGATAGCCGTCGTGGCTCTGACGAACGACCCCGCAATTCCGCGGCTGCTGGCGAAGTTTTCGGCAAAGGTCGACTACGCAAGGGGGGAGACCCTGCACATCGTATCGGGGATCGAGACGGTCAAGGTCGTCACAGACTCCAAGAACCTCGAGTACCTGCAGAAGGTGATCCCCAAGAAGCGCATCCTGAAGATTACGGACGGCGTCGCAGAGATCGTGATTTCGTTGGCAGACTCGGTGCTGAACACCCCCGGGGTGGTGGCTACCATCAGCACCCACCTCGCGAGGCACGGCGTGAACCTGATCGAATACATCACCTGCAGCCCTCATGCCATAGTCGTCGTGGACGAGAAGGACGCCCTCAAGAGCTACCAGCTCCTTGAGAACATGGCGACCGGCCGCGGGGACATCAAAGTCTAGGGAAGAACGTCGCAGTAGATCTCCCGACGTCGCTCATCCGCCAGATCGTCGGCGACTAACCCACATACTAAATACGTCCGTTGAAAGGCAGTGCCGAGTCATGACTGAGGCAGCCGTGGCCGTGCAGGGACTCGTCAAGCGCTACGGCGACCTGAAAGCGGTCGACGGAATCACCTTCGAAACCCAGAGGGGCGAGATCTTTGCCCTACTCGGCCCGAACGGCGCGGGCAAGACCACGACAGTGGAGATACTCGAGTGCATCAGGCACCAGACGGCTGGCAAGGTGCTCGTTCTTGGCAGCGACGTCTCCGACAAGAATGCCGTGCGGAAGCTGAAGAGCCGCATCGGCGTCCTGCCTCAGGAATTCAGAACCTTGGAGAGGCTCACGGTCAGGGAGAACCTCCAGTTCTTCGCCGGCATGTATGACGAACATGCGGACATCGGCGGCCTGCTCGAGGTCGTCGGGCTAAAGGACAAGGCGCGGGTGAGGTTCAGCAACCTCTCAGGCGGGCTGAAGCAGCGTTTGGGGATTGCCGCGGCCCTCGTCAACGACCCGGAGCTCATCTTCCTCGACGAACCTACCACAGGGCTGGACCCAGAGGCGAGGAGGGAAACGTGGAAGGTGATTCAGGACCTCAAGGCCAAGGGGAAGACGGTCATCCTCACTACGCACTACATGGAGGAGGCGGAGAAACTCGCCGACCACATAGGCATCATCGTCAAGGGCAAGATAGCGGCGCTCGACACCCCGGCCAACCTGGTCAAGGCCTACGGGGGAGGGAACGTAGCCGTATTCAGGAACGGGGGCGACACGGCTTTCGGCACGCTGCGGAGATTCTTCGGCAACGTCTCGATGGAGGGCTCGGACGTCCTGCTCCCTGTTGAGAACAGCAAGGACATCCAGGTCGCGCTGACCGCCCTCCTGGAGCGGGGGGTCCAGCCGGACCTCGCCTTGAAGTCAGGGACGATCGAAGATGTCTTTCTCAGGCTCTCAGGGGTCCGGATGACCGAGGCGGGGGACGCCAGATGAGGTTCACAGCCGTCTTCAAGGCCGTCACGCGGAACTGGCTCAGGAGCCGGAGCGGCCTCTTCTTCAGCTTCCTGTTCCCAGTGATATTCCTTCTTCTCTTCACGAGCATCTTCGGTGCATCGAACAGCGCAATCCCGCTGAGCGTCCAGAACAACGACCTGAGCGCGGGGGTGCCCACCTCGCTCTCCAGCGCGTACATCGCCGCACTCAACTCGACGAAGGTGGTCACCATCACGTTGATCCCCAGCTCCGAGAACTCCTCAGCATACCTCCAGGGGCAGGCAGGGTCGTTCGGCGGGAACCCTCGCCTCCTGGTCATCCCTCGTGGGTTTGAGGCAAGCGTCACGAGCAGACACGGTTCGAACCTGACTTACGTGTACTCGCCTGCCGACCAGCTCGGGGCCGAGGTGGGAGGCGTGGTCTCGAGCGTCTCCGACGCGTTCAACCTGCGCATCCTCGGAGGAAACAGGACGATAGGAGTCTCCTACGTCTCGTTCTCTGCCCGTCCCCTGAAACAGGTAGACTACTACGTGCCCGGACTGATTGCGGCCTTCATGATGACCAACGGGGTGATCGGCCTTACAAGCGTCGCCAGCGAATTCAAGAGGACCCGGCTGATTAAGAGGCTCACAGCCACCCCGCTCACAAAGTTGGACTGGATGATCGGGAACGTCTTGAGCCAGACCCTACTCGCGATGCTTCTCGCCGGGGTGATGATACTCATGGGAGTGGGACTCTATCACTCCTCAATCACGATTGACGCCTATTCGGTCATCACACTTGTAGTGGGTGCAATCATGTTCTCCGGTATCGGGATGACTCTCGCCGGCTTGGTGAGCGACCCTGAGGCGGCCAGCGGGCTCGGGAACGCCATCGCCTTCCCGATGATGTTCCTCTCCGGGACCTTCTGGTCAATCGACATCATGCCGTCATACCTGCAGGCCATCGCGAAGGTCTTGCCGCTCACGTACTTTGCGAACGGGCTTCGGGACGCGATGATACTCGACAACCACGCTGCGGCGTTGACGAACCTGGGCGTCACCGCGGGCTTCGCGGTGGCGTTCGTAGTCATCGGCGCCTGGGCCACGCGCTGGGAAGAAGCGTAGGAAAGTCCGAACGACCAGCCCTGCCGAAAGCATGACGTTTGAGAATGGGATCTGCCTAGGTTCCGGTGATGGGCTGAATGGGTAGCGGCTCTCCATGCTCGCCTGCCCCGCACCCGCACCCCTGGACGTGCCCTCCGCGCCTCAGTGTTCCCTTGTAGAGCCCCTCTTCCAGCTTCTTGCCGGTCTTCGCTTCCCATGCCTCAATGGGCAGGCCGTACTTCTGCTGAATCCTGTCGCGGTACCACTCGGGGATCACGTTGAAGGAGCAGAACGGAATGATGCGCAGGTCTGGGGTCAGGTAGTGTATGTCGCAACGCTGAAGGCGCTCTTCGTCCTGGTTGTACTTGTCCTGGAAGTGCATCATCCCGAGGAACATGCTCTTCAGGTGGAACTGCCCGATGGAGGAGTAGTCGTGCTTGACCAGGGCGTCGGTAAGGAGCTTCGCGAAGCTTAGGCTCTTCGGCTGCTTCTCTTTGTCCACGAATGACGAGATCTTCGTTAGGACCTTCGCGGCCACGATGTACCTGTTGGTCCCAGAGTAGATCTCGTCGCGCTTCTCATCGAGGTACTCGACGAGCCCAGGGATGTCGACGAACTGAGGGAGCGGAACTAGCTTCTTCCTGTCAGGGTCGTTGAATACGTAGGTTCCAGCACCGCACGCGAAGTGGATGGAGAGCTCGTACTGGTCCTTCTTTGTGAAGGCTTCTATGAAGCCCGTGACAGGAGAGCAGGTCGGGACCGGGAACCAGCCGTCCTTCGGAATCTCGCCGTTCGTCTGCTCTTCGATGTTCTCGATGCAATCGGGTATCGTGATACGGTATTTGACCCTCTCCGTCTTCGTCAGCCTCCCCGTGAGCGAGACAGGCTGGAAGTTGACGGCGTGCACAGTGTCGATGTTCCTCTGCCCGAAGCGGATGATGTCGCCTAGCTCGTGGTCGTTGATCGACCTTATGACTGTCGGGACGAGGACGACGCCGACCCCCACCTTCCTGCAGGCGTCAATCGCGTACGGCGCCTCCCAGTGGTTCTTCGGGTTCGTCTTCGGCGTCACGCCGTCGAAGCTCATGTACAGGTTGGAGACCCCCGCGTCCTTCAGCCTCTTCGCGAGGCCCGGGTTCAGGGCCAGGTTGATGCCGTTCGTGTTGAGCTGGATGTGGTCGACTCCCTCTTCCTTGAGGATCCTGATGATCGTCGGGAGGTCCTCTCTGATCGTGGGCTCGCCGCCCGTGATCTGGACGGAGTTACCTGCGACAGGCCTCTCGGACTTGAGGGCCCGACCCATCTCTCTGATCTGGTCGAGGGTAGGCTCGTAGACGTAGGCCCCCTCCAACCCCTTCTTCACGTAGAAGAAGCAGTACCAGCAGGTGAGGTCGCACCTGTTGGTGACTATGATGTTGGACAGTCCAGTGTGGGACAGGTGGTTTGAGCAGAGCCCGCAGTTGGCGGGGCACGAGCAGACGTCCAGGGGGACGTTGGCTGCGTGGGTGCCCTTCCCGTCCCTCCAATAGCGCGAAAACTTGCTGTACATCTCGTATGATCCGAAGTAGAGTTCTTCCGTCTCGCCGTGCTCGGGGCAGGTCTTCGTCATCCAGACCTTGTTGTCCCTTTCGAAGACGATGGCCGGCAGAATCCTGTTGCACTCCGGGCAAATCGACTGCGTCTGCCGGATGAAATTGCCCTTCGTAACCTCCTTCTTCAGTTCCAGGCTGATGTCTGCTATCTGAGCCATCGAGAATTCTTAGCGGGCTCCTCTTCGCGGAGAGCTTATAAGCATTTTAACTTCGCAGAGGGTGAAAGGTTAATTGTGTCCCTTCTTCTCAGGGGCCGGATGAGCGGCGCCCTGCTTGATCCCTTTGACGCTGAAGACGGTTTTCGCTGGCGTAAGCACAATCAAACTGCCGCACTTCTTGCATATGGAGTACGTGTTGACCCCATCGTCTGTCTTCTGCTCTCCGAGGTACTCCAGCGACTCGTGCTTGCATGCGGGCATGGACAGGCTCCGGGGCGAGCCCGAACGCGATATACGCTTTTAGGTCTGACAGAGACGAAATCATGCAGGATGGTGGGCCCGAGAATCATGATGGGCAAGAAATGAGCGTCGGAGAAAGGGCCGAGACCGCGCTGGAGGAGCTGGGCCTGACAGGGAGTGAGGTCAAGGCCTACGTGGCGCTCCTGAAGGGAGGGACGATGACGGCGAGCGATGTGAGCAGGGAGGCCAGGATTCCCTATTCGAAGGTGTACGACGCGTTGGAGTCGCTCCATGGAAAGGGGTGGGTCGAGGAACAGAAGGGGAGACCGATAAGATACACGGCGAGGCCGCCCGACACGGCGCTGGAGGAGCTTCGATCGCGAAAGGAGACGGAGAGGAAGGAGAAGGAGACACTCGCCCTGGAGGAGCTCATGCGGATATACCAGAGCAGGGGGGAACAGGAGAAGCCCGACATCTGGATAATGAGAGGAGCGAACGAGATCCTGTCGAGGGTGAAGAACCTCCTCCTGAACTGCAGGACGGACCTGCTCGTCGCCCTACCCGGCCAACTTCTTCCGTTCACGGACCGGATAGAACCCATTCTTGCGGCTCTGAAGGAGAAGGGGGTAAAGACCCTCGTCCTCACTTCGCCAGACCTTCCCTCGGAGGCGCTGGCAAAGCTCGCCAGGTTCGCGGAGGTCAGGACAAGGAAGACGATGTACGGAGGGGGGCTCGTATCAGACTCGAGGGAAGTGGTGCTGCTGTTGGGAGGAGGGGACCAGGGGAGCGTGCCGCTTGCGATTTGGGCCTCTCACCATGGGTTGGCGAGCTTCGCGAAGGACTACTTCGAGTTCCTGTGGAGCTCCTCAGGGACCGCAAAGGCCTGACGGACTCGTATCAAATCTGTATCCAAATGAGGACTCGAACAACAAGGCCAAGGGATCGGGCCGGAAGAGACCCAACCCTTGCACATGTCGATATTCCAGGCTCAAACCCTTGGCCCGGCCAAGGGAAGGAATCGGCGTAGATTCGCAGTCGTATCAGGTCCGGGCCTGCCGGGTCGGGTATCAGTGTGGAGTCTTCCATCTCTATGCAAGACGTACTTGCTGTGAAGACCAACTGAAATAACACTGTGACCACAGAATGCCCTGATGAGCACGATTGTCAGGCCAGCGAAGTCGAACGAAATTGATGCGATAGTTTCCCTCTGGAAGGAGTTCGTGGCTGACCCCTCTGCCATCGACGAGCCGATTCTGACACACACAGAGAACACGAAGAAGCAAACGCAGTTCCTTGGCGAGCTGATCGATCACGACCCCAGGCAGGTCCTCGTCGCGGAGGAGGGGGGCCAGCTTGTCGGCTACCTGGCATGCAAAAGAGAGGTCAAGCCACTGCTAGAAACGCAGAAGAAACAGAGTTACATCGCGAACCTCTACGTCAAGGCCAGCCACAGGAAGAAGGGGATCGGAAAGGAACTCCTGCAGGTCTGCCTGAAAGACCTCAATGACTTGGGACCGCGGGAGGTCGAGCTGTACGTCTGGGTAAGTAACGAAGACGCGATGAGACTCTACAAGGCGATGGGCTTCAAGGAGCACATGGTCGGCATGAAACTGACCACGGCGGGATGAAGGCGCCGCACCCGCCCGTTCACTTCGTCCCGTATCGTCTTACCACGGAGCCCTTGCGTGCGCAAGGCCACAAATCCTGACGACATTACAATGGAGATCCTTCTTGATTATTCTCAATTCACGGCGTGCGATTTCTGGGTCGAACGAGGGGCGCCAATTGAACGACATCACCTGCCCGACGTCGTAGCATGCGCCTTTTTGTCTCATCGGCGCTTCTTCTTGCTCGGGAGAGATAAGATATGCGGCAAATCTTGTGCGCGTTGTGAGTCCTGAGGTGTTCTGACAGACATCGGAGATCAAGGGTTCGATACTTGTTGGATTCGAACTAATGGGCCGGAAGGGATTCGAACCTGAATTTGAGTGACTGTACGCTCCCGTCGAATCCCGAATCGCAGGGCAAGGAAACGGCTAGAATCTAGCTATTCTAGACGAATAAAGGTTATTCTGAGCTTTTCTGGCGGCGCTGGTCGGCGCCGACCCACCTTTTTTAGCGGCGAAGGACAGCCGTCATGCATGCTCGGGGACCCCGAAGACGTGCTCAAGAGACTAGGCAGCGAGGCGGGGCTGACCCGCGGCGAGGCTGAGCTCTACGTGAAGCTCCTCACCGATGGCTACCTCCCGCTCTCCGCGAAGGGCGCGGAGCTCGAGAAACTCGGGTCGGAGGGGATGGTCATACTCTCGGGGAACGGCAAGCAGTTCGTGCCAGTCCATCCGCGGCTCGCCATCGCCAACCATTACAGGACCTGGAGGGAGCAGATGGTGAGAGAAATCAACGACAGGAGGATGAGGGTCGACCGGCTAATACTGGAGCTGATCCCCCTCTACGCAGCCGCAACGGAGAAAAGGCTCGCCCAAAAGGGCAGGAAGGAAAGGGCATGACCACGTGCGATCATGAAATAGTTTTTACCGGCATGGTAAACGTCAACAGAGACAACTACCTGCAGGGTGTCGTCGACGTCTGGTCGTGCCGGAAGTGCAAGGCGCTGTTCTGCGACGACAAGCGTTATGGCGAGGGGCTCAAGCCCACGGTCGGATTCGAGTCCATCCCTGACGACGAGCAGTGGGCGATTCTGACCTGCACGACCGTCAAGGATGTCTACATGAACAGCCTCGGAGCGAAACCAGGGAAGAAGCTGACCCATGCCTGCAGGGAGGGAGAGATCAAGGAGCTGGTGGTCGGAGAGGATTACTCGCTCGCCCCCCAGGGTGGGGCGCCCATACACAGGCTTTACCTGGTCCGCGACTTCATCAACAAGAACATCGAGGCAGGCTACTACAGGCTGACGATGAAGTAGCGTTGGCAAGGACTGAGACGGCGGCTGCAATCCTCGGCATCATCGCGGGTCTTTGGGACTTCATTGGCGTGACGGGATGGTTTCCTTCGCTGAGGGATGTGGGCGTCCCTCCCTTGTGCCTCGGATACGGTGGAGCTGCGGTATGTACCCCCCAAGGATTCATGCTCTTGCTTCTCGCTCCAGTGCTGGTCATCTACTCGCTCGTTTGCTTTGTCGGTCTGACGAGAGTGTCGTACTCCTACGGCCTCTTGGCCGCCTTGGTCACGGCGCTCGTCGCGTTGGATTCGCTAGATGCGATCGCGGGGCCAGGCGTTCTTCTGGCACTGGTGTTGACAGGGATGACTTTCGTCTCAAGCGTGGTCGCGGTAAGGCGGCGGCCGAAGCTCACCGAGCAGGCAAACCCGATGAATCTGCCCGTGTTCGGCTGATCGATTGATTGGGACGCTTCTGTTCGCTAACCAGGGGATACCTTGTTGGGGCTTTTACGTCCAAAACAGATTGTCACCGATTGAATGTTGAGGAGTCCGATGACTGCCGCCGAAAGAGCCGTGTGGGAAGACGGGGAGGGTTCCTTCAGTTTCTACGGTATGCGTAGCGTTTACATGATAAGGACTTCACAAGCAGAAAGGGGCATCCTTGAGGATTATCGGGACGGAGCGGTACTCGACGGAGTCCCGTGTAGCTTAAACATTGAGCACAGGCACCAAACCCAGCTCTTCAACTACAATATTACAATGTACTACACACAGATTTCCGGAATAACGAACGTAGTGAGAGAGCTGTTGCTCACAAGTCCCTGGAGAAGACATGCGGACAAGTTGAAGAGAATCGAAGAACTGAAGAAAACGCTGGCGGCTCCGGACAAACAAGGAGAGAGGAAGATGCGGGAGGCTGCTCGAGCGCTTCGAGCGATATGATGCTGACTAGATCTTGAAAGTCCGAAAATCGCGTGACTCTAGGACGCCACGAACCATGGACTTCAAACGGGCGATGTCTAATCCGAAGTAATCAATCCAAGGGCAATCTAGTTGCCTCTCGGCCCGGCGCAGGACTCCGAGACCCACGTCGTCTTTCCCTTTCTGGTGATGAACGTAGGCGGCGCAGACTAGAATCACCCCCTGCACATACCGCTTCTCCTCTCCATTCAAACTCCTCCAGACCCCTTCCAAGACCTCGTGGCTCTCCCAGTAGCGCTCCGCGTTGAAGAGGACCCTGGCTTCTCTGACCGCTTCCTCGGGGGACCTGTACTGGGGTGTTTGGCCCAGGTCCTTCGCGAACTCGAGTCTGCCTAGGGGTTCCAGTGCTGCCAAGGCCAGCTCGATATCGCCATTGGATGGGGCGAAGAGGTCAAGCTCTAATGCTCCGTAGGACGTCCACTTCGGGCTTCGCGCCTGAACTCCCAAGCCCGAGGTAACGGACTTGACGGACGGGAGAAACTCCTTCCTCTTGAACGACCCAGGAGCGATCCGGATGAGGAATCGAACGGGGATCTGCTTCTTCAGACGGTCAGTCATCCCGAATAGCCCGTCGTATCCGACCGTTGTTTGCGCAACCCCTCAATTTTCACCAGGTGTCTTCGCTGAGTGATGACCGGATCCGCGAGAACGGTCTCCATTTTCGGATTCTGATTACACTGTATCGATTGGTGGGTTCCCGACTCAAAATCGTCTTCATCTTGGTTCAGACAGTCAATCGCGGTCATTACCCACCTTGGCGGGCTGTCGGTGGCGCTCGTTAAAGTCTTGAGCGATAGAGCCAGCGCGGGCAAACCCTACGAGAAGAACGGATTGTGGTGGCCGTTGCCAGAAATGAGTTAATAACCCGTCAAGTTTCCGGGTGAGAAAGGCGCGGGGTATGGTCCAGCTCGATCTGACCTGCAACTTGGAGGGCTTTCGCAGGTTCCTCGTTAACAGCACCTGCAGGAGCTTCATGCCCGAGTCGTATCTGCGCGACCCAGAGGTCTTTCCGGAAAAGGAGGGGGACCAGGGGTCAATCTACATAGAGGCGGTGGACAAGGTCGACCTCAAGAAGATCCGGGACGTCACCTTCATCAACGCAAGGGACATACTCGGAATCATCTACACCTCCAAGACCGGCAACACGAAGCTGAAGTGGAGACAGCTGCGCGGGAGAATCGGGAGAGTGACCGGCGACGCCTCAGGCAACAGCCTCGGAAACCTCGTGATGGCCAGGGTCATATCCCCTGATGACGTGGAGGCGATAATGGCGACCCAGCAGCCAGAGGGAGAGGAGGCCCAGGCGACGGCTGAGGGTGAAACCGGGGCACAGACCACAGAAACCCCGGAAGAACAGGACTAGTCTCCTAGCACCAGGCACAATCCGCCGAATCTGTTAAAGCTCAGCAGACGGTGGCGACTTTGATGGCCAAGGTCAAGGTAAACAGAATCAGCAGCGTCACCGACCCTCTTACTGGCCTTCCTGCCAAGCAGATCGAGCTGGTCGAAGTCCGCGAATCGAGGAGGCAGGACAACTTCCCCCAGAGCGACGAGGGGAGGATGGTCCAAGGGATGCTTTCGCAACTGCAGTCGATGGGCCTGGTGCCTCAGCTGCGGGAGCTTGGTTTCGCCAAGGTCACGATGATTCTGACCGAAGGTGAATACGACATGCTGGGGATGAGGCTCGACGTCAACGAGGTCTATGAATTGGACATCAGGAACGGCTCCCTGTCCCTCAGGAAGATCACCGAAGGGACCTGAGACCCGGGGACTGACTCGGAGTTAGGCGACCGTGTCGACACGGCTTGGGGAGGGAGAGAAGGCCCCCGACTTTTCGCTCCGCGCCCAGGATGGGAGGCAGGTTTCGCTGCAAGAGTTCCTAGGGAAGAAGAACGTCGTCCTGTACTTCTATCCGAAGGACTTCACCGCCGGGTGCACCGCGGAAACAAGAGCCTTCGGCGCGAGCTACGAGAGCCTGACCGCGTTGGGAGCGGAGGTCATAGGCATCAGCGCAGATACCGAGGAGAGCCATGGGAGGTTTGCGAGCGAATGCGGGGCCGGGTTTCTCTTGCTCAGCGACCCCGGAAGGCGGGTTGCGGATCTGTACGGCGTCCGCGGGGCGCTCGGCCTGATCCCCGGCAGGGTAACCTTCGTAATCGACAGGAATGGGGTAGTGAGGCGAATCTTCTCCTCCCAGCTGAATCCGAAGAGGCATGTATCAGAGGCGCTCGAAGCGCTCAGGGCCATCGGCTGAGGAAGCAGGCGAACGTTTCACCCCGAAGTCGACTCCCGTTTATAGCGCCCCCCTCTTACGGGGTGAGTAGTGCGGCCTTGATCCAGTGGTTAGGATAGTGGCTTCCCAAGCCACTTGCCCGGGTCCGAATCCCGGAGGCCGCACCATCCACTCATCAGAAGCGGCCAGCGCTGGCGACCGATGGCGAGGCAAATCGCGTCTGCAGGTGCCGACGCGAAATACTATTAGCAATCCCCTTGCTCCCGACTTGGGGTTGACAGAAGCGCTCGTCGAGCGCCTATCTCCAAGGCTCAGGGAGCTTGGGAGGGGCGCATACCTGAAGGAGTACAGGAGAGGGAGCCGCAAGTACCGTAGCAGCCTTCACGCCGCAGTGTCTGACATCCTGGGCGCCATTGAAGGCCCCCTGAAGGAGAGCGTCCCAGTGCCGGGGACGAAGCTACTGGCCGACTTCGAGGCTCATGGCGTCCTGATCTTCGTGGACAGAGAGCTCAACAGAGCCGACGTGGAACGGCTCGGGAGGACAGGTCGGAAGTGTGTGCTCATACGGACCAGCCCCCTCAGGAGCGACAGGCATGACTCGGGAATAAGGGTCATCGAACTCGGGAGCAAAGACGGAACCGACCTTCAGATGATATTCCTCGACGACCCGTCATTCAACTTCGACTACGCGCACATCCTGCCGCACACGCAGAAGTGCTCAGTGATGCACGGGCACACTTCCTCAGTCCTGGTGGAGGTGGTCGGGAGCACGATGGATGGGATGGTCGTGGACTTTGGAGCGGCGAAGGAGATTATACGGGACGCCGTCCGGGCGCTTGACCACAAGCTGTTCATCGACCGGAAGTATGTGGTGAAGGAGGATGCGAAGAGCGTCACGCTCCGGTTCAGGACAGTCCACGGGCCCTTTGCGATTCAGGCTCCCAAGGCGACCACGGTCCTCCTAGAGGGGGAGGCCACCGTGGAGAACCTAGCCAAAGAGGTTCTCGGCAGGATCTCGACCCGCATGCCGGAGAACGTAACCGCGGTGGGGGTGT
>DATFYP010000142.1:0-6187 GCA_035314985.1 Nitrososphaerales archaeon | reverse complement strand
TTCTCCAGCATCACCTTCGCTGCCGGGCCGTCCATGATGACCCTCCCCGACTTCATGATTACCACCCTCGGCTGCATCGGCCAGAGAAACTCGATGTCGTGGGAGATCACCACCACCGTCTTCCCAGAAGAGGAGAGCATCCTGATGGTCCCCGTGAGCTTCTCCTTCTGGATCGAATCCTGCCCGACGGTCGGCTCGTCCAAGACCACCATCTCGGGGTCCCAGGCGAGGATGCACGCCAGGGTGAGCCGCTTCTTCTCTCCCCCGCTCAGAACCAAAGGGGACGACTCCCTGTAGCGCTCCAGCTCGAAGAGCTCCAGCCCCCAGGAGACCCTCTGCTCAACCACCTCAGGGGTGAACCCGAAGTTCCTCAGCGCGAACGCCATCTCCTCCTTCACGCTCTCAGAGAAGAGCTGGTGGTCAGGGTTCTGGAAAGCAACCCCGATCTTTCTTGATAGCTGGGCTGTGCTCGTCGCGGTGGTGTCGACCCCGTCCACGAGGACCTTCCCCTGAGTCGGCTTGAGGAGCCCCGTCATGTGCTTGACCAGTGTCGTCTTCCCGGCCCCGTTTTCCCCCACTATGGCCACCGTCTCTCCGCTGCCGACCGTGAGGCTCACCCGGTCCAGGGCTTTCACCCCGTTCGGGTGGACGAATGAGACGTCCCTGAACTCTATCAGGAGGCTCCCCTCCAGGTCGCTTCGGCCAGCTCGCGGGGGGTCAGCAGCCTCTCCGTCCCGACGACCCCCATCTTGGCGAGGCTCTTCTGCAGCTTGGTCACCGCCGGGACTAGGACCCCGTAACCGTCTGCCTGGTCCCCGAACAGGACCTCCCTGGGGGTCCCCTCGAGGACCTTCTTCCCATCGTTCATCACCACGATTTTGTCGGCCACGCGGACGAGGAGGTCCAGCCTGTGCTCCACCACAAGGAAGGTCGTCCCCAGCTCGTCCCTCAGCTTCCCCACGAGCTCGACCAGCTCCGCTGCGGTCTTCGGGTCGAGGAGAGATGTCGGCTCGTCCAGGATTATGAGCCTCGGCTTCATCGCGAGGACCCCGGCCAGTGCCACCCTCTGCTTCTGGCCGTCAGAGAGCTCGTGAGGAGCCCGCTGGGCAAGAGGTTGGATGCCCAGAAGGTCCATTGCCTCGTCGACCCTCGCCCTCATCTCCGGCCTTGGGACCCCCAGGTTCTCCAGACCGAACGCAACGTCCCTTTCGACGGTGAACATGAATATCTGGTTCTCTGGGTTCTGGAACAGGAACCCGACCGTCTGGGCCAGATCCCTCATCGACGTCTCCTTGACCCCCTTCCCTCCGACCTTCACATCTCCGGAATACTCCCCGCTGTACATGTGAGGTATCAGGCCGTTGACTGTCCTCAGCAGCGTCGACTTGCCACACCCTGAAGGCCCCGCAAGGACCACCACCTCCCCTTCCTTCACCTCCAGCCCGAAGTCGTCGACCGCCTTCCTGGGCGCTTCGGGGTACCTGAAGTTCAGCCCTTGAATCTCGAGGATGTTCCCCGTCCCTTCCCCCTCCTACCTCGGCGCTCCCCCGACGGATTCGCCTGGGACCCCCGCCAGGGACCTTCCATACCTTACCTCTACGGCCTTGGCCAGCGTATAGGCCAGAGGTACGGTGTAGAGGGCGGTCGTGAAGTTGAAGACCCCGATGGGGATCAGAAGGGGCCAGACCCCTGCCATCGGAATCGCGAACCCCACGGGAAAGGGGAGCGGAATAACAATGGCATTGACCACGGTCAGCAGAACCGTCCTGATGACTGCGCCCGAAACGGTGGCCACCCCGACAAGAACCCCTGCCCCCCACCCCCTCCTGCGAGCGAAGCCGTCGGCCAGCAGGACTCCGGCGAACATCGCAAGCTGCGCCATCAGGTTGTAAAGAGGGGCGACCGGCAATGCACCGGGACGGTAGGCCAGCAGCAGCAGCGTGTTCAGGACGGCGACCGTGGTCCCGTCCCACAACCCGAGCAGAAGGACTGTCAGCAGTATGGGAATCTCCCATACCTCATAGAACAGGAACGGCTCAAAGGGGGCCGGTATGGCGATCGCGATGTTCAGGACCGCCGCCAGGGCCGTCATCAGCGCGATGAGGCTCAGCCTCCTCGAAGTAGAGAGCCGGGACATCCGCCTGGCCGAATCCGGTATTCTTATAATAGTTTGGTAGCTACCAGTCCATTTGTAGATGGCCGCAAGGAGATCCTCGTCCGATTCTGACAGGTTGCACACCCTTGTCCAGTTGACGATCCTGGGGGGAGGGCATTCCTATGCGGACATCTCGTCCGCCAGGCTAGGAGCGGCGCTCGGTCTCACGCAGCAGGCTGCTTCAAGGAGGTTGATCGACCTTGAGAAGGCGGGTCTGATCGAACGGACCCATGCTGGAAGGGGGCTGATGGTCAGGCTGACCGACCAGGGGCTCGAAAGAGCGCGCGCCTTCTACGGCGAACTGAAGACCTCATTCGAACACACCTCGGACGAGCTCGTCTTCCGTGGGCAGGTCTTCACGGGGCTAAGGGAGGGGAGGTTCTATGTCTCCCTGAAGGGATACTCGAAGCACTTCCGGGCGACCCTTGGGTTCGTCCCCTACCCGGGGACCCTCAACATCAGGCTGGACAGTCCTGCCCAGATCCAGCAGAGGAGGCGCCTCGCTTCGCTGAGAGGGATCGAGGTCCCGGGATTCGACGACGGGAAGAGGACCTACGGCCCGGTCTGGTGCTTCAGGGCAAGAGTGGAGGGGAAGTACGACGGCGCGGTCCTTGCGATCGAAAGGACCCACTACGACAACACAGTCCTCGAAGTGATATCCCCGACCAACCTGAGAAAGGCCCTGGGGGTGAAGGATGGCGACCAATGCACCGTGACGGCCTACCTGAACTAGCCCAGGACGTCCCACGCTTGGAAGGAGACCTCGTCTCCGTCCTTGATCCCGAACTTCCCTCTGAGGTAGGTGGGCGAGATCAGCTCCGTCACGGTCTCGTTGTAATGGGTGATGTCTAGGAAGAGCAGGGTCACCCTCTCCTCGATGAGCCTCCCGTCGAAGCAGACGACTGAGCTGAAAGTCTCCCCGTTCAGGGTGAATCCAGGGATCTTCGTCCCGACTGACGACTTCAGCATCTCGAGCCCCTTCACCATCCCCCTGTTCTGAATCTTCAGGTTGAGGGTCCCCGGATAGGGCCTGTATCCGAGCATGGCCTCGAACCTCTTCTGGTACTCAGGGAGGCCCACGTAGTACTTCCCCCTCCCCATCCCGGAGAACGCGGTTCCCTTCACGTCAACCTTCATGGGTGTTGAGCCCCCGGAAGCGGATGATATAGCCCGATGGGCTTATCTAGAAACGGCTCGCCTCGATTCCCCTTGGCTCCCCAGGAAATCCTCGTCCTCGTCGACGAGCACGACAACGAGATAGGTACCGACACGAGGGAGAACTGCCACGCCGGAAACGGGAAGAGGCACCGGGCCTACACCGTCTTCCTCTTCCATGGAGGGAAGCTCCTCCTTCAGCGCAGGAGCTCGAAGAAGCTCCTCTGGCCCGAGGCTTGGGACGTCTCCTATACGAGCCACGTCTATCCAGGAGAAAGCTACCAGCAGGCTGCCTCCCGCAAGGCCGTCCAGGAACTCGGGGCCAAGATCCCCCAGCTCTCCGACGTCCACTCCTTCGTGTACTTCGCCCCCCAGGGGAAGAACGCCGAGAACGAGTTCTGCAGGCTCCTTGTCGGGGATTTCGACGGGAAGGTCATTCCCAACCCTGACGAGATAATGGAGGTCAGGTGGTCGGCCGTCGACGACGTGGCGGCGGACCTGAAGGCCCACCCCGGGACCTACACCCCATGGTTCAAGCTCTCTTTCGAAGGGTTCCTCGCGCACCCCTCGTCGAAGAAGTATCGGAAGCGCTGACTCAGTTCACTTCCACGACTTCGGTCTTCAGCGCTCCGGCAAGGATCCTGAGCGCCCCGGCCATGGCCTCGTCTTCCTCTGCCTTGGTCGAGAAAGATGCCGCCGTGGCGTGCCCTCCCCCGTGACCGCCAAGCTCCTTGGCTGCCGCTTCGGCAACCTGTGTCCCGAGCTGGATCCCGCTCCCCTCGGCGAATCTCTGGGTCGACCTCATGCTGACCCTCGTTTCGCCTTCGGACTCCCCTCCAGCCAGGGCCACGTCCGCCCCCAGGTAGACCAGCGCCCTGGCGACGTGAGCCTGGAACGACCCCACAAGCGTGGAGACGACCACCCAGTCCCCCGCCCTGTAGATCTTCAGCCTCTTGGCTCCCTTGAGTTTCGCAAGCACCTCGCTGTAGTCCGGCTCGCTCCTCAGCTCCCTCCTCGCCAACGCGACGTCGGCCCCCCTGTCGATGAGTCCCACGGCCGCCCTCAGCCCCCCGGGGCCGGCTATGGTGAGGTGGGAGGAATCGAACATGATCCCCTCCAGGAGCGCCTGGGCCGTATCCCGGTCGATCTCCACTCCGAGCTTCGAGAACAGCCCGTACACCACCTCCGCGGCCGACGTCGCCTCCTCCTCGACGACCATGTGGTCATACACCGGCGTGTCCCTCTGCGGGTGGTGGTCCACGAGGACCTTCACCCCCTTGCTCTTCTGCATCTTCTCCTTCCATTCTTGGAGGAGCTCCTCGTCGCCCACGTCAACGGCGACGTACAGGTCGTAGTCGTCCTCGCTCGCCTCGACCACCTTGTGAGGGAACCTCCTGCTCAGCCGGGTGGTGAGGAGTGTCATCCCTCCCGGGGTGACTAATGTGACGTCGCATTTGGGGGCGAGCTTCCTGAGGAGCGCCGAGATGGCGAATGCCGAAAGGTAGGCATCCGCGTCAGCGTTCCTGTGACAGACCACGGCTGCTTTCTTGAGATTCCTAGGGGCTATGAACGGGAACTCCGCGCTCTTCTCTTTCAGGGTCATGGTCCCGTAGGACCTAGGCGTCCCCGGGCGGGGTCTTCGCCGGGACTGGCTTCCCCTTGACGGCGTCGTCAATCTTGTCCTGGAGCTCCTTCAGCGACTCCCTGAACCTCGACTCCTGCTTCGCCAGAACCATCTTCCTCGTGCTCCCCAGCTCCTTCTTCTCGTTGAGCTCTTTCACGATGTCCTCCTTCTTCACTTTCACAAGCAGGTTCCCTGCGAACTTGTAGATCGCCTCTGAATCGACCGCCTTCCCTAGCTCCTCAAGCGCCTTCTCCGTCTCGCTCAGCTCCATCTCCACCTGCTGCTTCTGCATCAGCACCGCCTGGAGGTTCTGTTGTATCTGGTCGTACCTCGCGAGCTGCTCTCTGAGATAGGGGGGGAGCTCGGGCTGGCTCATTTCTGAATCGCCGACGTTTTCGCGCACCTTAAAGTCTTTTGGAACTTTTCGCTTTTCTGTCAACTCCTCCGTCTCCTTCCAGCGCGGCCCTGACCCTGTCGGAAAGGGCCTTCGTCGCGTCGGCAACTTGCGCCGGCTCTGACCCTTCTACCGTCACCTCGAGCTCCCCCCTCTTCCATCTGGCTTCGGGGACGGCTCTCTTGATTCGCAGCAGCGTCTTTCTGTCGGCCTTGAACCCGACCCTCAGGTTGACGGCCCTTATCGGCTTGCCTTGCTTTCGCCTGGGCGAGGTCAAATGTTCGAATTACCCAGAAAGGTGGAAAGCTCAGGTTCTATTTTGTCTTCTGCGTCAGCGAATAGGCGCCGCCGGCCACCGTGTATCCGCACGACTTGCACTTCCAGACCCCGGACGAGGCCCTCGCGAGCTTCATGCTCGAGCATGACGGGCACCCCCTAGCCATCTTCAGCCCTCGGAATACCCTCGAGTACCTCTTCCTGAGAGTCCCTCCGTACTTGGCCCCGAGCCCCCTCACCGCTTCCTTGTTCTTTGGCATCACTTGGTCGCCTCTAGGATCTGGGCCCTGATCTGCTTCCCGACCCTGATCGAGGTGTCGGCGGCCTCCAGGACTTGGGCCGGTGAGATGGTGCTCGCCTCCCCCTTCTGGCTGGCGCAGACGTTCCCTTCGTCGTCGGTGGTTATGGTGATCCTGACGTCCATCAGGACCTCCTCCTCCGAGTTGGGGTCGACCACGAGCGTATCTCCGATCCTCGCCATTGTCACCGAGATCGGTGTCCTCTCGACGGGTACCGGTATGTTCTCCTCCGTCGCCACGACCTTGTCCCCTTCGACCTTGTACTTCTTCATCTTGGCTGTCCT
>DATFYP010000141.1:0-3163 GCA_035314985.1 Nitrososphaerales archaeon | reverse complement strand
CCTTCGAGGCTTCCGACGTCGAGGTCTATCCTCGTTCCCTGTTCTGGGTCCCATATGAGAGGCCGCATGACGCCGGTCTTGTTGCTCATGGCCAGTACACGATGATCACCTGCCAAGGGGGCGAACTCCGCCGGCTCGACCCTGCTCGATTCGTCCGCGAGCTCGAGGAGCTTCCTCCCGGTCGCCGAGTCGAACGAGGTCATGGTGTAGTCGAGCCCTCCGAACCTCTCCGTTGACCCTACAATCGACACCTTCCCGTCGTGGGAGAAAACCGGCCCGAAGGCCGTCTTCTTGCTCCGGTTTATCATCCGCTCCTTCATTGGCTCCCCACCGACTATGTCCACGATGTAGGAGTCGAACCCTTCAGGCCCCGGGATTGTAATCCCCAGGTGGGCGCTGACGCCGTCGACGGAAGGTTGGACCAGGGTGTAGTCCGGCATTCCGGGGGTCATGTCCTGGGGAGCCTTCCCTCCTTCGAAGGGGACCCGGACTATGTGCCCCGTCTCGTTCCCTTCCTTGTCGTCCATGTAGTAGATGTGGGCGCCATCGGGAGAGATCGAACCGTAGACGGTCCCGGAAGGTCTGTGGGTCGCCTGTCTGAGCCTGTCGGTGCCGACGTCGTAGGCGTACAGTTCGTACTTCCCTCCCTGGTTGCTCGTGACCAGGCTGCGCCCCGGGTTGTTCTCAGCGAAATCGACTATGATCCTCGGGAGACGGAAACGTCGCTTCCAAGGGGCGTCGTCTTGCAGAAGTAGCTCCATCAAAGCACCGACCAGGAAGGAACGGTTTGCTTGTATCGTGGTTTGATCCGATGACGGGTCGCCTGCTCGAACGCGTATGCGAGCTTGATGAGAGTCGGTTCGCTGAAGGCGCGACCCATGAAGGTGATGCCGACTGGGAGTCCGAACGAGTAACCGGCCGGGACGGTGATCGCGGGATAGCCAGCCAGGGCGGTTGGCTGCGACGAGCCTCCGATTCCATGATCTCCATCGATGAGGTCTATGACCCAGGAAGGCGAAGAAGTCGGCGCCACAAGGGCGTCCAGTTTGTACTTGTCCATGACGAAGTCGATTCCTCTCTGCCGTGAGAGGCGGCGGTTGTTCCTGAGGGCTTTGAGGTATTTCTTGTCCTTCAGGTTGGTGGTCTTCTGCGCCCTGATGAACCATTCTTGGCCGAAGTACTTCATCTCCTTGCTCGCGTGAGCTTTGTTGAAGGCTATGACTTGTTTCATCGTCCGGACCCGCGAGGACGCCAGCCCGGAGAGGTATCGATTCAGGTCTGCCTTGAACTCGTAGAGCAGAACCGTCAGTTCGTCCTCCGATGTCGACATTTGCTTGGCGGTGGGAATGTTCGCCGGGTCGATTATCTTGGCGCCCAGCCGGCGCATGCGTCTGATCGCGGCCTCGGCTATGGCATCCGACTTGGCGCTGTAGCCGAAGTAGACCTCCCGGGGTACCCCAATCCGTGCACCTCTGAGCCCGTCTTTGTCGAGGAACTTGGCGTAGTCGCGGCGATACTTGTTGGCGCTCGCCCTAGTCGAGACGTCGTCTTTGTCGACCCCCACCATGGCTCCAAGCAGTATGGCGGCATCGGTGACGGTGCGTGCGATGGGGCCGATGGTGTCCAGGCTGTGGGAGATGGGGACGAGCCCAGCACGGGAGACGAGCCCTAGGGTGGTCTTGATGCCGACCACCCCGTTCGACGACGAAGGTGATAGGATTGAGCCGTCGGTCTCTGTTCCTACGGCCACGCTCACGAGGTTCGCCGACACTGCCACGGCGGAGCCGGAGCTGGAACCGCTGGGAGATCGGTCGAGAACGTAGGGGTTGCGCACCTGCCCTCCCCGGCCGCTCCATCCACTAGAGGAACTGTTTGAACGGAAGTTCGCCCATTCGCTCAGGTTGGATTTTCCTATGATGACTGCCCCAGCTTCTCGGAGCTTCTTGGCGACAAAGGCTTCCTTTCTGGGACGGGAGCCGAGGAGCGCCAGGGAGCCGGCGGTCGTCTCCATTTTATCGGTCGTCGCGATGCTTTCCTTGAGCGCCACGGGAATCCCGTGAAGAGGGCCGCGGGGACCCTTCTCCTTCCTTTCATCGTCGAGTTGGCGGGCGATTTCAAGCGCGTCAGGGTTCACTTCGGTTATTGATTTCAACCTTGGGCCGGCCCTGTCGATTCGTGCGATCCGGTTGAGGTATGATTGCACAAGCTTCTTGGAGGTGAGACGCCCCCTCTTCATGGCGGCCTGCAGTTCGGGGATGGTAGCTTCTTCCAGGGCCAGAGACAACGGCTGATAGTGAAGCCGACGCCGTGGTGATAAAATCGTTTGCGGAGTCTCGCTCTTCGTTTTAAGTGACGGCTGAAGAGAGTATGCGATGGCCTTCGGCCCCGCCATCGACATACCGTTCATAGTGGGCGGCTTTGTCCTGATGGCTGTCTACAGGAAACGCCTGTCTTCCGCCATCTTGAGGATTGGGTTACCGGCGGTCCTGCTTTTCGTCCTCGTTTCTATCCCTCTCATAATAGTCGAAGAAGACATCGACTGCATGCCGGCGTGGTGCAACCACGTTATCGTCCCCCCTACCCTCCCCTTCATCCTCTTCGAGGTCATCGTCCTCGGCGCGCTGACCCTGCTGCTTGGAGTGAGGAGCCTGCTTCGTGTCATGGCTGCATGGTGCGTCTTCGGGGTCGGGTGGGAACTGACGGTGGGAGGGCTTGTGGGCGCCCCGATACTCGTCGACGTGGTCATAGGTCCCTATGTAGCGATCGGCTATGGGTATGTTGCCCTGCTGCCGATTCAGGTGCTCCTCGACGCGAAGGCGAGCGGAAGACCCTTGTTTGGGGGTCTAGACTTCATAAGTAGGAAATCACAGTCTTGAATGACATGACGAAAGTACCCAAAGATGTGGACGCCTACATCGCTTCAGCTCCGGAAACAGCCCGACCGATGCTCATTGAGCTTCGCAGGATAGTCAAGGCGGCCGCACCGCAGGCGGAAGAAATCATCAGTTACCATATGCCTTACTACAAGTACCACGGACATCTTGTCGGCTTCGCCGCATACAAGGACCATGTCAGCCTCTTCGGTGCGATGCTGCCTGAGCTCAAGAACGAGCTTGCGCCCTACAACACGGGGAGGGGGAGCGTCCAGTTTCCGTTCGGCAAG
>DATFYP010000140.1:0-9242 GCA_035314985.1 Nitrososphaerales archaeon | reverse complement strand
CGACGCTGTGCTGCTGCGCATAGTCGTAGGTGTGGACGATGTCGAAATCGCCCTCGACAAGAGCCTGCCTGAGTCCTTCCCACAGCTTCAGCCTGTAAGTCAGATCTAGCTTCATAGGAAACCTGCGGATCTTCACACCTTCAAAGACCTCATCAGGGACCGCCTTCTGCTTCCCCCATGAGCGGGCAGTGAAGACCGTGACGTCGTTTCCGGCTTTGCTGAGCTCCCTGGAGATATTGCGGACGTACCACTCAGCCCCGCCTATCATGAAGGGGTAGTAGTAGGAGTTCACCTGGGCTATCTTCAACTTGCCGCCCTCTGTGCCGCTTGGTTGACGGCTTCCCGAGGGGCAGCGGGGGGAACCTCCTCAAGGTCGAGAATGGATGCTATCCTCCCAAGAGTCAGCGTGGCTAGGACCCCCTCCTCCCGTCTTCGCGCCAAGTGCTCGAACACCTGTTCCAGGGTCTTCTGCATCGGCTCGGTCCTTCCCCCGGTAGCTATGCTCCACGGGTGGGTCCACAGGTGGAACACCGCGGAGCGGTTGACGCAAAGGTCGATGTAGCTTCCAATGAGGGACCCGGCGCCACGCGACTTCTGGTCCACATAGTAGACCGGCCTGATGTTCCAGAGGCCCTCTTCCTTCACGGGCGTTCCTATCGCCCTGTGCTTTCCCCTGAAGGCCCTGAAGCCCAAGTCCCTCAGGACTTCAAAGTGCGCCTCCCTGTTCCAAGGGAAGACGAAGGACCTGGGAGAGTCGAGGCCGAGCGACTGTATGCACCTCACGATGTCATCCCTGAACTCTTGTGCCCCGCACCGCGTAGCGTCGATGTGGGAGTAGGTGTGCACCGCAAGCTCGTGGGTGGTCGAAGCATCGAGGATTGCCGAGTACGACGTCATGTCGTCCTCTGCAGACCTGCCGCAGATGGCCCAGGTGATTGGCATCCTGTAACGGTCAGCCAGCTCGAGGAGCGCCAAGGTGCCTTTGCGGTTGTCATGGAAGCGCGTGGGATTGGTCACGTCGAAATCGACGGAGATGCAGGACACGGCCTTGGGGGCCGCCGCGGGGAGCTTGTGGTCGAAGGGCCCATATTCAAGCCTCAGCGCCCTGAGGACCTCCCTGGAAACCAAGGCCGAAGAGCCGACCTGGGAGGAGACGGACTTCACCGCGAGCCGCTTGGCGCTTCGCTTCAGGCTCATGATAGGACCGGAGCCGACGCCGCTGGTCTGCCGAAGGATTCCTCCCTCACATGGATGATTTTGAGATTCATCAGCCTTTTATTCTCTGTGAGATACTTGGACAGGCGGGTGTGTGGGGGGGTGCCAAATCCCGAGAGCCCTCTTGCAAGAGGGTGGCTCGACCGCACGCCCACTTTTGGATTCTAGAGCGGGGCTCCTGATTGACCCGGGAAGAGCCTGGTCTTCACTGAACGGTAGTCTTCAAGCAGTCTGAGTCCGGCGTCGGTTGACTGGTGGTACTTCCCGCTGAAGGTGGTCTCCGTCCTGAGAAGACCCCTCATCTCTAGGTTTTCGATCAACTTCCTCAGCTCGTTGTAGGAGATGTTTGCCTCTTTCATTATCTGCGTCGGGCGTAGCGGCTGAAGCGAAGCGGCTTGGATGATGTCGAGGTAGATCTCCAGCCTAGACCTCCGCTTGAAGGTTGCCCCCTCGGACCGGGGCTCGTTCAGTTTTCTGATGCCATCTATCATGAGCTGGACAGGGTTGTCCATGTTCTTCACGATCAGAGAGACCTTTTCGCTGAAAGCCTTCTGGTTGTCCACGTCCAGGTAGCCGTGCACATACTCGGCGATCTTCATTGGGTCTGTCGAGTGCGGTATGTATCTGTGAAGCTCAACTACCGGCCTCGAGGCCTCCCAGTAGATGGCGCTGACCGCGGGCTTCCCCAGTACGAAGGCTTCCATCAACATTGTTTCAGCGGCGCCCAGGGCCACGTCTGCGTGTGCGACGGGGGACTCGGTCATGGAGGATTCCAGCATGTTGACTCCCATGGCCGAGTACCTCTTCCTCTGGGTCTCGGTCCTTGGAAGCACGGCGACTGAGGCTTTGTCTTCCTTTACGATCTGCTTCACCGCCTTCTCAAGAATCGGCTCGCGGCTGGGGAAGAAAGACGCGAACTCGGGTTCGGGTCTGACGAAGACCAAGGGGGACTTTATGCCGAGTTTCTTGTAGGGATTCTCCTCGTTCGGTGGGCTGTCCTTCAGGTATCCTGTGTGGAACCCGTTGAACCAGGCCACCTTGTCAGGGTCGGCCACGCCGTTCGAAGCGAGCTGCTGGAAGGTGTAGAACCTCGGCGCATAGACTCTGCTTGCGAGCGGGAACACCATCTGGTTCACGTGGGTCTCTCTCTCGTCGTAGAAGATGGTCCATGAAGGGATGTTCAAGCCGAAGGCTACCCTGACGGCTTCGGGCCACCGCTCCGTGAGCAGGAGGTCAGGCTTTCTCTTTTCGATGATCGGAATCATCGACTTGATTCCCTCCGCGTAGGCCTCCAGCTTGTTCGAAAGCGCCCTCCCCCCGTGTTTCCCTACCTGGATGTAGTCGATTCCCTTCGCTTCGAGGATGCGCGTGATGTTGTCGTGCTCGCGAGCCGTGACGATGAATTCGTAGTCCCGTTTCAGCTCGTGGATGAGCGGCGCGAAGAAGTTGGCTTGGAACGGCGTGCTCATTGCCACCCATATCTTCCGGACCTTGGCTCCCTTTTCGGCGGTTCGCAGTGCCATCAGGGGATCACAGGAAGCCGAGAGTCACGATGGTCGCAACGAGGGCGAAAAGCGCCTGCATGGCCAGGATTGACAGAACCAGCCCCCTCTCCTTGATCGGTGAGACCTTCATGAATGCATGGACCAAGGTAGGGTACTCGGCTGGCTTCAGGGTGCCGTCAGGTTCAACGGCAGCGTCACCGTGAAGCTTTCTTCCGCCGAACGGCCTCTTTCTGAATGCCTTCAGGGTGAAATCCATCGCTGCCGGTATGCTCAAGACCACGGCCACGAATTCAAGCTTGGACAGCAAGCCGATCACTGCCACCGCAGCCCCCGCAGTAAGGGTCCCAGTATCTCCGGGGAAGATGCGGGCGGGGTACCAGTTCAAGACAAGGAATCCGAAATAGGCTACCGTGAGAATGACGCCAAGCATCGCGACGGTCGAGTAGCCAGTCGCGGCCGAGAGGAGGGCAAGGGTCCCAAGGGAGATGACGGCCATGCCCGCCTCCAACCCGTTGAATCCCGCAAGCATGTTGGTGAAGTTCGCGGAAGTCGTGACAGCGAGCGGCACCGCGACGAGCGGGTAGAGAAGTCCGACTTCGACATAGCCGATGACCGGGATGTAGACCGACCCCCGGCTCCACAGGAAGAGCATCAGAGGGATTGTCGCAGCCACTATCATGAACGGCTTGTACCTTTGCTTGACGTCGAAGAGGTCGTCGACGACGCCCACGAGCCCTACCAGGCCCGCAGTCGAGGCGCCCGCGATGAAAGCGAGGAATGTCCCGTCCTGAGGGAACGCCGCGACGAGGAACGTCGCCGAACCGACCGCCAGGCCGAAGAGTACTGCGAGCCCGCCCATCTCCGCTGTGACCGGCCTTTCGGGCTTGTGGACGTCGACCCCGCTGATCCCGAGAGTGGCGAATTTGCCGCTCAGATACTTCGCAACGAAGTAGGACGTGAACGCCGTAAGCGCGGAGGCGGCGATTCCCACCAAGGGGTTTATCGCCGTCACCAAGGCGTCATCATCTCCACCGCCTTCCAGAACCCCCGAGTCGCGACCGCGAAGGCGACGATCCACGACATGACGACGACGGTCAGCCGCGATGTGGGGGCGAGGGCTTCGAGCAGCTCCCAAGTGGTGAGTGCCACTACAGTCGACACACCGAAGGGCACGAGCGACAGGAAGACAAGGAGAACGTGCTTGAAGAGGCCCTTGCCGCCGGCCCCGCTGTTACGTGCCGTTTGCAAGGACCTGGTCGTTGACGCGTTCGAAGTCTGCCATGGAGCCCACGTCCGCCCAGTCTGCCTCTTCGAAGTAGGAGTTGATCTTCTCTCCCTTCGAGAGGAGGAGCGGGAAGATTTCCGTCTCGAGGCTCGATTGCCTGCCGCCGGGGATGTGGCTCAGAATATTGGGTTCCATGACGTAGACACCGGCGTTCGCAAGGTAGGAGATCGTAGGCTTCTCTGTGAAGGCCACGATGTGAGAGTCCTGGTTTACGGTGATGTGGCCGTACGGTATCTTGACGCCGTACTTCTTGACTGCGATGGTGGCGATTCCCTTGCTTTCCCGGTGGCTCTTGATCAGATGGCCAACGTTCAGGTCAGTGATGATGTCCCCGTTCATAGCGAGGAACGTCTCGCCAAGGTATTGCTGGGCGGTCTTTAGCTGGCCCGCGGTCCCCAGGGGGCTGTCTGCCTCCGCGTAGACCACGCTGACCCCGAGCTCCTTCCCATCCCCGATCGCATCCATCACCTGCTTCTTCAGGTAGGCCACGCACAGCACGAACTCCTTGAACCCGTATCCCTCAAGGTAGCGGATGGTTCGCTGGACCAGAGGCTGGCCCCCGAGCGGGAGAAGGCACTTCGGGATGACGTATGTCAGCGGTCTCATCCTCGTCCCTGCACCACCGACCAGCAGGACGGCTTTCAGTCGCTTCCCCTTGCCGTTGGGTCGAACCTGGATGCCCGCGAGGGTTCAGGAGTGAGTCTGCGCATTTCCAAAATCCCTTGGATGATCTGCATCGAACGGCTCTAGCGTCCGAGGAAGAGGGTCAGCGCGAGTAGACCCCTCTGTTTCCCCGCGAGAAGACTTGGCCTAGGTAGTCGGCGTAGGCTCTGTCATGCCTCCATTCCTTGGCGGAGGCATTCCCCCATGAGACGGCGGCGTCAGAGAAGGCCCAAGCTAACTTGAAGCCTCTCTGGATTCGTGAGAAGAGGGTGTCACCGTGCTCCTCCAGCTTCTTGAGGACTGACGCTATTGCACGGAGGAGGTCTATGCTAGAAAATTTGACCTCGAGCTGTATCGCCAGGGACAGAATCCCCCTTTCGCTTCTGTCCAGCGAGAACCAGGCCCCCCTTCGCTTCGCTGATATGACTGATCTTTTCAATAGTCTCTTTACCCTTTCGGGGAATTGTTCCGATGAATGCACTGTACGCAAGATAGGGTGCCAGTCGTGGTGGCTGCGTGATTCTATTTAAGTCGTGTGCGACCGTCCCTAATAAATTAGGGTATCGGAACGGTGTTCGTGCTCAGGCAGTCATGTGTGGGGTCGACCCATCGCAACGCAACCGGGCGGTCAATAGAGGACGATACCTGAGAGGTTGTTCACCTTCAACCAGCCACTGCGTTCGGAAGAAGGCCCAACTTCTAATAATCGGCCAGTCGCGAATGAAGATGCGAGAGGGGCGGTGCTCCGGCTTTCCAGGGACCAAGTCAATTCGTGGCGACTGAATAGACAGCATCTCACAGCCCGCAAAAGCAGAAGGGCCATCGCAGAGGTTGTCTCAGACGTCTGCGGAGTCCAAGCCCAAGTGCCGAATGCCGCAGAGCTAGCGATACGAGCCAGGGTCGAAGGCGCAACTCAGATTGGCATCAGAGAGGCCCTTTGGAAGGAGCACTCGATTGTAAGAACCTGGTGCATGCGGGGAACACTTCACCTTCTGGCCTCCTCCGACCTGCCCGTCTACGTCGCAGCCATGAAGACCGAACTCTCCGCATCCCAAGAGTGGCTTCAGAAGACCCAGGGGCTGCCGCTGTCGGAGGTCGCGGCCATCACCGCGGAGATCAAGAGTGTCCTTGGTGACAGGGTAGTCGCGCGTGACGACTTGGTGCGCCAGGTAGAAAGCAGGTTGAAGCTGAGCAGGGCGTCTCGGGAGGCGCTGAAATCACCCTGGGGAATCCTGCTCAGGCCGGCGGCGTACCAAGGAGCCCTGGCCTTCGGGCCCCCCGCAGGGTCCAAGTCGACCCTCTTCAGACCGGACAGATGGATACTGGACTGGAAGGAGCCCACCACCCGGAAAGCCCTCTCGGAACTCTTCCTCAGGTTCGTGAGATGCTATGGCCCGGCCAGGGCCGGCGAATTCGCCCGTTGGTGGGGGAGCCGTCGGGGAGAGGAGAAGTCGGTCCCCGGTACCATTGGTGACGAACTCGAAGAGGTCCGATTCGGAGAGGGTCGAGGTTGGATGCTCCGGGCCGACGCCGAGGAGGCTTCAGGCTTGGGCCCCGCCCGAGTAGTCCGTCTTCTTCCGAGTTTCGATTGTTACGCCATGTTCTACTCCCCGAGGGAAGCGTTCGTTCCGCAGGCTCAGAGGTCGAGGATATTCAGACAAACTGCGGGCTGGAACTATCCTGCGATTGTAGTTGATGGAGTCGCCGCCGGGACTTGGGGCTTGAGAAGGCGTTCCAGGAGAGTCGATGTCATCCTCGAGCCTTTCCGAGGGTTCACCCCAACGGAGAAGACACTTCTCCAGGAGGAAGCCGCGGACATCGGAAGTTTCTATGGGCTTCCCGCGGAACTCATGTATGCGCAAGCGTGATGGCACCCGCACAGAAGATTGGAGGCCGCGCGCAAAGTGTGCTAGCCTGTAGGGCTTTGAATTGATCCCGAAGCCCGACCGGGGCCAGCCAGGCGATGCGACCTGGATCAGGCTTTGTATGATGGAAAGGGCGTGGACTGAATCGTAAGTCCTCGCCAGCCGGGGCGCGATGACGCCTGCCTAGAGAGGCAAATCCGGCCTAAGCCGGGATGGAAGAGACGGGACCACACGGGGAGCCGTCATCACTTTCACCGAAGTGCCTATGGGCCGCTGAAGACCGGATTAGCCTTTCGGCCCGGCCCGACGAGCAACAGGAAGGAGTCCTATAACAGCACCGTCCGAAATGGGCGGAACATGAGAACCTCCCCGAAGGGATAGTGATAGTCCATGACTGTGTCCCAGTTTCTTCTGATTCCCCCTTTGACTTCCGCCCACAGCGCGTAAGGATTGTCCTCCCCGGACCCGAAGCTCGGTCGAACCTTCTCAAAGGCAAGCGAACTCCTCAAGAAGTGAGATGCCTCTTGCAGCATGAGAATGCCGGGCGGGTCCGTCTCTGTGCTCCGGAACAGGCAAGCCAAGGCGCTAGTGAACTGGGATTTTGATGACTCTCTTTGAGAAAGCGCGTCAAAGGTGCGAACGCGGGAGACGTGGTGATATGTAAGAAGGTATGAGAGTTGCGAAAGGAGATCTGACCTCTCGAACAGCTCGCCCGTCTGCTCCAGATAATCTGCGCACGCACGGGAAATGACCCGCAGGTCGGGGGCTTCCTTCGCCGCCTCGGAACTCACGCTCACTGCCAAGTCTGCCAGGCCCCGATGCGACCAGCCGGCGAGCTGACCATGGATAGAGAGGAAGCGGGCCACCTTCAGCAATCCTTCCTTCTCCACCGTGATGCTCCTCCGAATCTGATCTACCCTGAAATCTCGGAGCAGCCGCTCGATAGTGAAACAAGTAAGCTCGCGAACTGACTTCTCGCTCGGAGTGAAGGATCCGACCCGCAGGTCTTTGAGGACGTCCCTTCTTCCATAGATGAGCCTCGCCTGTTGATTCCAAGCCATGAGGAGAAGTGAATCGCGGGCACGCGAGATGGATTGCGGAGTGAGCAGGGTCAATTCCACCTTTGCCGGAGAGGTCACTTCGAGGACATGTCTAAGGCGGGCGAGTTTTCGCCTTGAGCCCAGAATCGACGAAATCTTGGCAACGACCATGAGGTCATAATCGCTCCTACCGCCTAGTCCCTCGCCCGTTGCTCGACTCCCGTGGAGGTAGATACACTCGCATCTGACGCTCGAACTCACTAGGTCCACTAGCTGTCTGAGGGCGTCGTCAACGCGAGAGGTGTGAGGGCGTAGCAAGAAACTGTCTGCCCCACGAGTCCCCCTGCCCGCTCTCTTGAGCATGTCGACGCTGACCTCGCGAATGCCAGATTCTACTTCCGAGTGGCTCTAATCCGGGCGTTGCCCGAACTTGAACCCCCGAGACTCGACGACATCGAAGGGATTCCCGTCGGGATCAGCGAGAGTTACGTAGTCGAACCCTTCCTTTGCTGGCTGCCTCATGGTGGCGCCCAGTAGCAGGAGTCGCTTGACCTCGCCCTCGGGGTCGGACGAGTAGAGGTCGAAATGATACCAGTAGTCCCCTCCGGGCCCATTCGGATCCTTCTGGAAGGCAACGTTGGGGCCAGCCCCGCTTGGGTCGTACAGCAAAGCCCAGTCCTCGGAGGGGGGGCGCCGCAGCTTGTAACCAAGCGCCGCTTTCCAGAAGTCAATCATCTCATCGAACTTCTTGCAATCAATCACGATCGACCCTATCCAGGTTTTCGGCGGTTCAGCCATGCCACATGGAGGGTCGCGTGGATATGTAAGAGGTACTGCGACGGGGCCCTTGGCCTCACTGGTCAATCAGACATGCGATCTGCCTTGCAATCAGGCAATGGGCATGACGCTTCGAATTGAGGAAAGCCAGACGCAATAGTGTCAAGGGATACTTCAGATACGCGAAGACCCCACGAGTGGACACCGTAGAAGGCCAAACGAGGTTGATTGGAACGTAAGAAGTGAAATCGCGAAAGGCACTTAAGCTCCGAAGACAAAAAGAATCCCGTGAGACCTGCACAGAAGGGCATGCAGAGGTCCACCAAGAGCCCCACCCCGGCCAGCAAGAGGTTCAAGGGATTCACGAATGAGGAACGGGTCGCGATGAAGGAGCGCATCCAAGAGCTGAAGGCGGCCGCGCGCCTCGAACCGGGGGCGGAAAAGGCGGACGGGGAAGGCGCCGTGCTCGCGAAGCTTGCCGAGATGCCGGAACCGGATCGCACCATGGGCAAGCGGCTCCATGCCATCATCAAGGCCAGCGCGCCAGCCCTCTCGCCGAGACTCTGGTACGGGATGCCCGCCTATGCCAAGGACGGCAAGGTCGTCTTCTTCTTCCAAGCAGCGCAGAAGTTCAACACGAGGTACGCGACGTTCGGCTTCAGCGACAAGGCGAACCTCGACGAGGGCGCCATGTGGCCTACCGCCTTCGCGCTGAAGGGGTTGACCGCCGCCGAGGAGGCAAGGATCGCCGCGCTAGTGAAGAAAGCCGCAAGCTAAGGACCGGGCTTGCAACTGGGCCCCGCCTTAAGCACAATCGTCGGTCGGGAGGAGGCATTCCCGCGTGAAGAAAACGCGCCGTCGTGCGCCGAACGAGTCCATCGAGTTCCCTCAT
>DATFYP010000139.1:0-6271 GCA_035314985.1 Nitrososphaerales archaeon | reverse complement strand
CGCTCACGCTACTTGGCGCGCTCATAGTCGTAGGCGGCTTCGCGCTGGCTCTGCTAACAAACGTCTCAACTGGCTCCTTCGCCCCCTTCTCCCCCACGCAGCACGCGCCCGACCTTGCTTTCGGCCCGGCAGGGGGGGCGCGAGGGATCGCAAACTACTACAGTTTCGGGACTTCGCCGGCCCAACCCTACCCCGGCTCGACCCAGGTCATTGAAGCGACAACCACCACGGAAAGCAGCTCCTCGTACGGGGGCTACTCCCAGGGATTGGTGACCTCGCTGAACGTGACCGGAGGCGGGACGGGCGGGACCGGCAGCCTGGTGGAGTTCTCGAGCGACCTCAGCATCACGTCCGCGACCCCGCAGGCGACAGCCTCCGCCGTGGTCGCCCTGGCCTACACGGCGGGCGGATACGTGGCGTATCAGGCGACCTACAAGAGCTCCGCCTACATCGTCATCAGGGTCCCCGCGGCCCAATACCAGCAGACCCTGTCGAAGGTCGAAGGCATGGGGACCGTCGTGAGCGTGGTCTCCAACTCCAACGACGTTAGGGTCCAGTACACCGACCTGAACGCCACCCTCGCCTCCCTCAGGACGGAGCAGTCCGCTCTCCTGAACCTCCTGAACAAGTCGACCACGGTCAACTCGACGCTGCAGATCGAAAGCACCCTCCAGGGAGTCGACCAGCAGATCAACGACGTTTCGAGCCAGATCCTTCAGACGAGGACCCTGGTCAGCTACTCCACCATCGACGTCACCATCTCAGAGAGCGCGCAGACGACCCCCCTGTCGATCGCGCTGAAGGCGGCCCCCGAGAACGGGACCGCGCCCTTCAGCGTCACCTTCAACGCCGTGGTCAAGGGAGGGGCCCAGCCCTACGTCGTGAACTACGACTTCGGCGACGGCTCCGCAAACCAGGGACAGATCCTCATCCACACCTTCTACCAGGCGGGCGACTTCCAGGTCACCGTGACCGCCACCGACCAGAACGGGACCGTGGCGATTGCGACCCAGAAGATACGCGTCAACGCGCCACCGACCCAGCTCGGCGTCAACGACTTCTTCGGGAACGTCGCCAACCTCTTCGTCAACGTCGTCGAGGGGATCGTCGAGGTAGCCGTAGTAGTGCTGCCTCTAGCGGCAGTCGGCGCCGTCATCTTGATTCCGCTCAGGAGACGGAGCAAGCCCCAGAAGGACCTCAAGCAGGACCAGTAGAAGCCCCCTCCTCCTTTTTCCGAGGCGGACTAGGGGCTGAGCTCTATCTTCTCCTCGAAGAACCTCCTCGTCGTGCCGCTCGCAGGGGAGTCGAAGGGGTCCACGCTTACGATCACCGGGAGGTTGTTCACCACGTGCCCCAGGAGGAGGCACATGCGGGGGGGGAGGGTCCTGACGATCGCCTTCACGGTGTCGGTGTCTGTCATCGAGGCCTGTGCCACCAGGTTCAGGTCCGCGTCGCTGCTGAAGTTGTAGAGGAAGATGTTGTCCACCTGGCGGTATATCTTCTGGTCTATCGCGTCGGGCTGGTTCGTCACGAAGACCGTGAACACCCCGAAGTGCCTCATCCTCGTTATCAGGTCCTCCCAGTACGTCTCCCTGAGGTACAGGTGCGCCTCCTCGGCGAAGAGGAAGATCGGAGGGATCTTCCGCCGCTCCAGGAGCTCGACGAGCTTCGAAAGGATCAGCTCGACGACCATCCTCCGGTTGAGGGGGGAGACCCCGCTGAGGGAGACGACCAGGGAGCCGCCCTCGGTGGAAGACGAGAGGAACTCTTCGAGGTCGAACTGCCTCTCCGCTGAGTCTGTGAAGAGTCCGCACGAGGCGAGAGTGTGGTACCTGGCGAAGAGCGCGTCCCTGACGAACTCGTTGCACCTCCACTGGTGTATGCCGGCCTCCAGCGAGGCGAGCGAGAGGTCTCCCCTCCCCTCAAGCTGCTCCCAGATCTTCACGAACTCACGGAGGGAGGTCCCCGGCATCTCGAGGGAGTGCGAGAGGAGGGAGGCTATCGCCCTGAGGCCGACCGAGGAGAGCGAGAACTTCATCTCCCTTCCGGGCCTCATGACACGGACCCGGGCGGCCATCGCGTCCCTGCTCCCGTCCATGCGGACCCCTATCGAGCCGTACTCGTCGTTGAGGTCGAAGACAATCGTGTAGGCCCCGTGCTGGATGAGCCCCCTGAGGAGCATCTTGGCGAGGTGCGACTTCCCCGACTCCTTCCTGCCCGTTATGACGGTTATCCGTCCGTCGAGGGACTCGGCCGAGACGGAGAACTCCGAGGCGGCGTCGGCCCTTCCGATCTTGATCTTCCTCCTCCCGGTGGGGCCCATGGTCTCCAGGAGCTCATCCACCAGAAGCCTCGAAACGCGCGAATTCGACCTGGAGGGCATCCAGTCGACCTGGGGGGTGAGCCTCCCCCTCGAGATCGTCCCCCTCGCCTTGCAGACGAGGATCCTCATGTCTCTGATCAGGGTGGAGATGGTCGTGACCTCAGTCGGGTCTTCGGTCACTCCGTGGGCCGAGGCCGAGAGGACCTCTTCACGGGCTATCTCCTCCTCGATCCCTTCTAGGTCGAGGTAGCGTTCGTCATAGACCTGAAGCACGAGGCTCCGCACGTCCTCGGCGACCACGAGGTAGTCCCCCACCCGGGCCTTATCCCTCGCCGATGCGATCACGAGGATGTCGTCCGACTCCTTCTTGAGGACCTTCAGGGCTACGCTCTCCCCCTGAAGCTCCCCAGGGCTATCGTCCTGAGAGCGAAGGTCGGAAGCCGCCTCAGCTTGAAGCGCTTCGTCACGAAGGCCTTGAGGGCCTGGTCGTCGGCCCTGGAGAAGATGGAGAGGTGGTGCGCGAGCTTCAGCGACTCGGGGTACCCCGAGGCGAAGGCGTCGTTCCACAGTATTCGGCCCAGCGTCTCCGAGGCAGGCTCAACGCCCTTCGCCACGTCGAGCCTGAAGACGAGCCCGTCGCGGGAGAACTTCGCCAGGATGGTGTCCACCATCCCCTCCTCCAGGACCTGGTACACCGGCGTCTGCGCGCGCGTCAGGGAGCTCACCGCCTCCTCGGAGAAGATCAGGTTGCTCGACTTCGAGAATCCGACTAGCGCGTTCCCCCTCCGGCCCGGGCCGGGGACGGCGCCGGAGAACTGGCCGAACGGGTGCTTGAGTGAGCCGTCGGCCATCACGACCAGCCGCTCGTCGGACGAAAGCAGGGATTCCACCACGCGCCTTTCGATCGTGTTCCTGATCAGCCTCTCCGCAACCGTGTGGTCCGAGAGCAGCATGGCGAGCTCCGGGGAGGAGAGCCTCGCTCCTAGGCCGCTCAGCCCGGACGCAGAGGCGTAGACCAGTATCGGGCCGAGCCTGACGAACCTGCGCAGGGCGCCCTCGAATGATATCCCCACGGCCGTCCTCGCTGCGTAAAGCGCTCCGTCCGGGGACTCGCCCACGAGCACGCACGTCGAGTCGACGGACGCGACTGGTCGCCCTTCTTTGACGGGAATTATGCACCCAGGGACCGTGGTCGCGCCTGTCTCCTCGAAGTATGGATACAGCTCCTTCCCGTACCGACTGAAGATGAAGTTCTTGCCGGAGAGCTCTCTTTCCGCCTGCTCCGCCAGCTCCTCGAAACCCCGCCTGAACTCCCTCGCGATGGAGTCGAGTGGGTTGACGCTGTCGAAGTCGGGAAGGCTTAATATACTGTTGTCCATGTTGGCCATCAGTAGTGTTGCACGGTAGGTTATTAAATGTTGCCCATCTTGGCCACTAACAATAGCAGGGGGACCCGGGAGTGAGCGACGCGGCGAAGCCTCCCAGCGTCACCGTGAAACTGAAGCGGGGGTCCTGGGAGATTGAGATTACATCAGCCGAAGACAGGGTGCAGCAGGCGGTGGAGAGCGTCCTCGCAGGGATGGCGTCGAAGGAGCCCATCCTGATCGAGCCGGAGGCCGAAGAGGCGAAGGGGAGGAGGTTCGAAACCTGCAGGGGGCTCCTGAACACTCTGTGGAGGGAAGGGTGGTTCGCTGCCCCCCACTCGCTTTCGGAGGTCCACGACGAGATGATCAGGAGGGGATACCACTACGACCGAACTGCGGTGGCGCACACGCTCGTCGACCTGGTCAGGGAAGGGACGCTCGCCAGAGAAGGCACGATGCGGAACTTCAGGTACGTGCAGAAGAGGCCTCTGAAGTCTCAGGGCGAGCCCGCGGCGCCGGCTCCCTGACCCTGCCTGATCTTCTTGGCCAGCAGCTCGTTCAGCTTGTGCACCCCGAGGGTAGAGATCCTGTACTTGCCTCCCCCTTCTGCCTCCACCCGCTCCACCTGTGCGCTCTTCGCGAGCTCGCTGATCCTCGAGCTGATTGTCTTGGGGTAGAGTCCCGTGGCCGTCTGTATCTCCGCCACGCTCATGGCGTCCGACGCCCCCCTCCCGCTCAGGCTCGACGCCTTCGCCGCGACGAGCTGTAGGAGTATCACGTCCCTGTCGCTCAGCCTCTTGTCCTCGACCCACACCCGCGGCCCCTCCGGAGTGACCCGGATGTACTCCTTGAAGAGCTGGATGACGTCGTTGAGGGAATAGTTCACGCTGATGGCGCGAGCGAGGTCCATGTTCGGGACCACCTTCGACACGAACTCGTGCAGGGACCGCAGGACGACCTCCGGCGAGCCCGAGAACTCGACCTTGGCGTCCCCGTAGGTGACCACGACAGACAATTCCCGTTCAGAAGACACGATTCTTTAGAACTCCGCCGCCCACGAGTTTCCTCTGGGCTTTAATTGCTTTGGGGGCTCAGGAGGTCGGCAAAGGCCCGCCCGGATCCGCGCCACCGAGCTCGACGAGAATCTCTTCGATGGCGCCTGGGATGGCGACCTCGACCTGCTTCGTGAGGCCCTCTCCCGGGCTGCAGTCCTCCGGCTCCACCCCCAAGATCGCAATCTTGAGCGAGGGCCCGTCGAGAGCGGCGAGGTCGACGGCGCTGGTGAGGTCGAGCCCGTGCAGGCTGGGGAGCAGTGGGGCCGACCCCTTCCCGGGGACAAGCGAGTATCGCGAGACGGAACCCGGTCGGTCGCCGGACCTGATGGCGTCCACTACGAGCAGTTTCTTAGCCGACCGGAACTGCCAAACCGTTGCAAGGTCCACCGACACCGAGTCGAAGACCACCACCTGCGGGCTCAGCGCCATCTCCCTGAGCCGGCGGGAGATCTCAGGGCCTACTCCGTCGTCTTTCATGTACCGGTTGCCGATGCAGAGGATGATGGTCTTTCCCTCGTAGGAAGGCTCCGCTTCGTCCTTGTCTCCGCCAGACCTCAAATCAATCTCCTGGGGGATGGAAGAGGAGAGGCGGGGATTTCTCCTTTTCGCACACCGCGTCGGCCCGGGCGGGCTTCAAGACTCAAATACGAAACCACCCGCGAGCCGGCGGATGCACGAGCTAGGGATCGCCCAGAGCATAGTGGACTACGCCCTTTCGGAGGCGAAGGCCAGGAATGCCAGCAGGGTCTCAGAGATTCACGTCGAGGTGGGCGAGTTGGCGATGATAGACAGGGGCATCCTCTCCCACGCCCTCCGTATGCTCAAGACTGACCCCCTGATGGAACGCTGCAGGTTCAGCATCAGGAAGAGGGATGTGTCCTTCGTCTGCAGGAAATGCGACGCCAAATGGCCCATGGCGGAGGCGGTGAAGCAGTTGGGACAGGTCCCCCAGGACCTGCTGGTGCGAGAGCCCGACAGCAAGGAGGTTCCTCTCCACTTCCTTCCCTCCCTGTATCCGGCCTTCGTCCGCTGTCCGAAGTGCGGCAGCGCCGACGTAGAAGTGACCGCGGGGGAGGATGTCAAGATAATGCGGATGGTGTTCGAGTGATGGTGGCCGAAGCGAGAATCGGCTACACCAGGCTGAGCGCCCAGAAGAGGCTCGGCAAAATCGGTAAGGTGATTCTGGTCGGCAGCGGGAAGGGCGGCGTCGGCAAGAGCCTCGTGGCGTGCGGCCTAGGCCTGAAACTCTCGGAGGCCGGCTACCGGACAGGCATCCTTGACATCGACCTGCACGGAGCCAGCGTCCCGAACTACCTGGGAGTGCGTCCTCCGGTGAGCAGCGGCGCCGGGGGGGTGGTCCCGAAGGAGTCGGGAAAGGTGAAGGTGATGTCGGTGGCCCTGTTCACCGGCGACAACCCCGTCCCGGTCAGGGGGGGAGGGAAAGAGGGACTGATAACGGACCTTTTCGCGCTCACGGACTGGGGGAGCCTCGACTTCCTCGTCGTGGACCTGCCGCCGAGCACCGGAGA
>DATFYP010000138.1:0-10641 GCA_035314985.1 Nitrososphaerales archaeon | reverse complement strand
GCCACTGTCAACATGCTTGTGTTCATGAAGCTGCCTAACCTGTTCGGGGGCGAGCATGTTATTTATGCTGCGTGATGATTCTCAAGATTGAGACCGAGGAGGCGAGCGTCGGTCATGATAGCCAGATCAGAGCCCCATGTTCAGTCTCGACAGGCCGATGATGGGAGAATGGTCATTGGAGACTCGTCGGCCATCCGTCCCCAGGAAACGTCCAGGGCTCAGTTGGAAGTGGGTTGTCGATGGCCAAGGACTCTGGGGCCCCGGCTGAACAGTTTCAATCCGGAGTCTTGCTGAAGTGAAGTTGTGAGTAGAATTCGAAATCCACAAGCACTT
This sequence comes from Nitrososphaerales archaeon, assembly GCA_035314985.1. Lineage (GTDB taxonomy): Archaea > Thermoproteota > Nitrososphaeria > Nitrososphaerales > Gagatemarchaeaceae > DATFYP01. Next base: position 10,308 of record DATFYP010000138.1, on the reverse strand, counting down.
AATAGAATTCGCGGCACTTTTCTACTATGGTTCAGCGAGCCGAGAGCATTGCGCTCTGTGGGACTTGCCAGCATCCCAAAGAAGCCCACATGAAGTGGAAGACGGAAGGAGTACTGCCTTCGTTACCTTTGCGCGAACATTGCGTCGTGAGGGGCTGCAGTTGCCGTACCTACATCGGACTACTGTGGGAAGGCGCAGCCTGCTGAAGCTCAAGTTCTAAGGCAGCCCGACGTCCTAGTCCAGTTCCAGCCTTTTCAGGAGGTCGAGGTACCTGGGGTCGGAACGGAAGTCATCCAGGTCCTCGTCGTTCTTGAGCTGGACCATCCCGGGCTCTTTCATGGAGTAAGCCCTTTCCAAGTACTCGAACCCCTTGTCGACCCTGCCCAGATAGAAGTTCAGATTGGCGATGAGCATTATGTAGAAGAGGGCCCCATCTCTGTCTTCCTCGAGTCCAGGGAGCAGCCGCTCGATGGTCCCCTTGTCTTCGCGCGCATAGGCCATCAGGACGTCAGCTGCACCCCTCACGTGGGGGAAGTGCGCCCTGAGAAGCTCGACCCCCTGTTCTGCTTCGCTGCTCATCTCGTCGTACATCTTCAGCCTCCCGTAGTTCATCGCAAGATCGAAGTGTACAGAGCCGAAGCTCGGGTCAAGCTCCAGGGCTTTCTTGTACAGTTCCACCGCCTTTGCGTAGTCTCCTTTCAGGGCGTGAAGGGAGGCGTTGTTAGAATTGATTATCTGGGAGAATGGGTCGAGCTCGACGGCCTTCTCGATGTGCTCCTGGGCTTCGTCCCATCTCTGCTCGGCCGCCAGAAGGGAGGAGTACCACTGGTGCGCGGTAGCGTAGCCCGGCTTCAGCTCGATGGCCTTCTGGAACTCCTCCTTCGCCCGGTGGAGCCTGTAGTCATCGGTCAGCCAGAGGCCCATCGTCGTATGCGCCTCAGCCAGCTGAGGGTCGAGCTCCAACGCTTTCATCAGGTTGGCCTTGGCCTTCTCGTGGTTGGCAACGGGGTCAATCCTCCAGTTGATGAAGAGCAACTCGCAGCTGTCGGCCAACCCGACGTACCCCAAGGCGAAGTTCGGGTCCTCCTTGACTGCCTGCTCGAAGTAATCGGCCGCCCTCTTCGTGTCGTCGACTCCCCTCTTGTTCCAGTGGTACCTGCCGCGGAGGTACAGGGCGTATGCCTTCGGGTTCTCCGTGGGCTTCTTGCTGATCCGTTCCATCTCGGCCGTCAGGATTCTCACCCGGAGGGCGTCGGCGACCTGCTTCGCTATGTCGGTCTGCACCGCGAAGACGTCGTCAAGGTCCCGGTCGTAGCTCTGCGCCCAGACGTGGGCGTCTGTGTTGACGTCGATCAGTTGTGTCGTTATCCTGACCCTGTTCCCCGATTTCCTGAAGCTCCCCTCCAGCACAGAGCCGACTTCGAGTTCCTCCCCTATCTCCTTCACCTTCTTGGAAGTCCCCCTGTATCCCATCACAGAAGTGCGGGAGATGACGCTCAACCCGCTGACGCTCGAGACGGTCGAAATCACCTCCTCGGTGACCCCTTCGGCGAAGTAGGAGTCGTTGGGGTCGGGGCTCATGTTGATGAATGGGAGTATGGCGATTCTCCTGGCGTCGAGGGTGCCTGCCCTCGCCTGCCGCTCCTCCCAGGGGAGAGCGACCTTGAACACTTCGAGGGGGGCGAGGACGTTCTTCAGGGACTTGGGCCCAAGGCTGACCAGCTGGAGTTCGAACTTGTTCTGGACCTGATCGTAGACTTGGCGCGTGATGCAGATTCCACCTGCCTCTGCGAGCGGCTGGATTCTCGACGCAACATTCACGGCGTCACCCGAGATGTCGCCTGCGGACTCCACCACGTCGCCCAGGTGGATGCCTACCCTGAGCTGAATCCGGCGCTCTTGTGGGAGGGAGATGTTGAACTCCCTGGTGCTTCTCTGGATTTCGTAGGCGCACCTCACCGCGTCGAGGGCGCTCTGGAACTCCACCAGGAAGGCGTCTCCCATGGTCTTGACCTCCCTGCCGTTGTATCTCGCCAGGACCGGCCTCGTCAGCTTCCGCTGCTCCTCGGCCATGGCGAGCGAAAGAGACTCGTCCCTCTGGCCTAGAGCCGTGTAGCCGACCATGTCGGTGAACATTATCGCAGCAAGCCTCCTCTGCACTTGGGACAAACTGACTGGTGAAGCCGTCTGAGCCGTTCCGTATTAAATTCGTTATGGGAAGAGTCCTACCAGAGGGCGCTGGCGGCCCATACGTGCTACTACCGACTCGCCGCTAGCGGCACCGGAATAGGCCCGAATGTGGCACTCGGAACAGGTCTTGTCTGGCCTGAAGATCTCCCGATGGGCGTCCTTTCATGTCATGTATCGAGTTCGTTTCAGCAAACTTGGAGGAAAGTATCAGGATTGTGTCAGGGAACCGATTTGAGCCCACTGATGCCGTACCCCCCCGAGGTTAAGTCGAAATGACACAACAAACGACGTCCGGGTATCCGAACACGGCTTCGATACTCGCCATGATTGGCGGCATCTTGATGGTGCTGGCCGGCCTTATCTTTGTGGCCGTCTCCGCCATCATCATCCCGCACCTTCCGTCCACGTACTTCTCGACAAACTCGACGGTCGCGATAACCCCCGCCGCCGTCCAAGGGTTCGCGTCCTTCATCATCGGAGGATTGGGTGCCTTCGGGCTGATTTCGGGAGCCATAGTCCTGGGGTCGGGAGTGATGCTCCAAGTGAGCCCGGCCAGGCGGAGAGCCTGGGGGGTGCTCATCCTGGTCTTCTCGGTCCTGAGCCTTCTGGGCACCGGGGGCTTCGTCGTCGGGGCGGTCCTGGGGATAGTCGGCGGGGCGATGGCCCTGACCTGGAAGCCGCCCACCCAGTAGGGCGGAGCCGGGAGGATTGGACCTGTTCGGCAGGCTGGGATGAGAGGAAGGACTTATCCTAGGATTGGAGAAGGTAAACGAGATGGAGAAGCTCAAAGTCCTCCTGATTCTTCTCCTGGCGGCGACCCTCGGGCTCGCCGTCTCCCTGTTCATACTCGCCATAACATTCACTCCTGCGGAGTCGCCCCTGGGCGTCCTCTCCGGAATCCTGACGCGCGGCCTCTCGCCCGACCTGCCGTTCTTCTTCATACCGCTGTCGTCCCTTCTCTTCCTCAGCGTCGTCCTCGTCAGCGTGGTGGGGGTCATCTACTTCCTCGTCCTCCCGGAGATGAAGAACTACGTGGCAGGGAACGGCAAGGACACGACGTCCGTGGTCCTGAGGACCCTCAAGCCCGATGAAAGGAAGGTCGTGGACGTCCTCTACGGCCATGGAGGGACCTACATGCAGAAGTACATCACGAAGGAGACCGGCCTGTCGCGGCTGAAGACCCACAGAGTCGTAGCTGCCCTCTCCGAGAGAGGCATAGTCCACGTCGAGAAGCGGGGGAACACCAACGAGGTCTCACTCGTGAAGTGGTTCCAAGACGGCATGCGGCAATAACCGCGCCACCCCGAATGGTGTTGGCCACTAAATCTCAGGCCCGGATTCGGGGCCGATGGAATATTCGCGGTACTGCGGACGGCACAACTTCTGGTTCTGGCCAAGCGAGGGGTGCTACATGTGCAATGACGAGGGCCGGCAGACGTTGGCGAGCATCTGGCGCTGACCTGGAGTTCGGCAATACCGCCGCTTACAAGAGTTCTTAAGGCGAGTCGGATGTCATACATTCCAAGAATGACAGTCAAGCCCAAGGGAACGGCCAAGCCGCAGAAGGTCGACAAGGCCGTCAAGACGGAAATCGAGTGGCTCGTCGACAGGCATGATGGAGCCCCCAACTTCGAGATGAGGAAGTTCACGATCAAGCCCGGCGGGAGCATACCGAAACACTACCATCCTGACATAGAACACGAGCAGTATGTGTTGAAGGGAAGGTACAAGGTGGGCATCGGAAACAAGGTCCACGAGGTGAAGAAGGGGGATTCGATCTACATTCCTCCTGGAACGCCTCACTGGTATGACAACACTGGCAAGGAGGCCGCAGAGTTCATCTGCATCGTGCCGAAGAAAGAGAAGTATGGCTCAGTCTACGTGGAAGCGACGAGTCGGAAGTAACGCCACGTATCCCAAGCCTGTGCTCAAGCCGTAACGACAGGAAGAACCACGAACCGTCCGTCGCCAAGTCGATAGATCCGAGCATAGCTCCGCCATCTTCTCATGCCGAAAACTCGCTGAAACGAAGTCCATGGGTAGGCGACCTCATGCGCATAGCATCGGCTCAACTCATGCCTGAGCCCAAACCGCTCTTGGTGCTGGGCGAAATCTAGCTAAGCCTTGCCAACTAATCATATACATAAGAAAGGCTAGGTTTGTTGATGGAAACACGCAACTAGTGGGCAGCCATGCTTGCCGCTCGCGAACATGAACACCGACCTAAAGTTTCGGCTTGCGTGCATGATCGTCTCAGCGGGAATTGCTGCCGCGGCTGCCATCCTGGCCGCCCACGGCGTCGTTTCCCCGCTGGGTGATCCGATCGGCATGGGCCCCCCTGTCTAGCCGCGGGGGCCTCTCCCTATTTTTTGACTCCGCCCGAGAGTTCCTTCAGGACTTCGTCTTCCATCTCGCCGGCGTCGAACTTCCACTCGCCGTCAGAGAACATGTTGTATGGGATGGTAAAGTTGAACGACTCCCCCACCCTCATGAACCCCGTCTCCACCTTCGCCCCGAGGACCGGGAGCTCGTCGTTGACATACCCCATCACCTCCATGAACTCCCCGGTGGGCACTGCGAGGATCGCTATGTACGTCCCATCTTTGAGCTTGTATTCGACCCAGAGGTGAGGGATCTTGCTCACGACCCGCTGGGCCTTCTTGTAGTCGTCTTCATGCAGCTTCCTGAAGGTCAGAACCGCAATCAGGGTGGCGTGCCCCACGGACCTGGTCAGGTCCCTCATCCATCTCACCCTGTAGCGCGGTATGAGTTTCCTACCGACGATGTGGGTCCTGAAGTGGTACTCCAAGGTCTTGCTGTTCATCTTCAGTTTCTTTGCGATCCCGACCGTATGCTGCAGCCCGTCGATTTGGAGCTCCTTGATCATGAGCATGTCCACCTCGTCGGCCATCTTGCTTGGTTGAACCTCTTCGGCGGGCAACGGCGAACCAGGAGAGGCTTTGATTCTCTGCCAGTCGACCTCCCACCTGTCCTTCTGGAAATTGAAGTGCCCGACGTCCATCGGTTTGTGACGCTCGACCAGCGCCTTGCTCAGCGCGAAGTCCGTTAGGATTCTTCGATCCACCAGCCTGTCGAGGAACCTGCCGAAGTCGTTTCCCTTTCCGCTTGGAAGGGCGAAGAGTGCAACGAAGTGGCCGCTGGGAACTATCTTCGAGAAGTGGATGAGGTAGCCAGCCCTGTTGAGGGAGTCGAAGAACCGTGAAGCCGAGGAGATGTAGAGCGGGTTTAGTTCCAGCCTGGCCCAGTAGAGGGAAAGGCCGAGCCTAGAGTAGTCGACCTCCGCTTGGAATCTGAACCCCCGCCCTGCGAACCGCTTCTTGATCTTGTACCTAATCGTCTCCTGGTGAGCGCCGGTGAGCCTGGCGATCTGTGCGACGTTCCTCGGCCCCGCCGAGCCTATGGCGGCGATTATGCGGGCTTCCAAGTCAAGAGATTCGTCCCTGAAGGTCTGGACTGTCTTCGTCTTGGCCATAGTAGTTCCATCAAAACCGAGATGATATGTGTGTTTCTGCGGGACAATATGGCACCGTCAGCTTGGTGGTGAATCAGTGGGCCCACAGGCTACCCTCGGGCGAAGTGACAGGGGAAGCCCGTCTGTATGATCCATCAGATTCGAGGAATGATTTGCAGCTTTTCGGGTCGGGTGCTTCGAGCCTGTGTGCCTACCGTGCCAAGCTTGAAGCTTAAGGGAGGCGTCGTACGCGACATTTCCACGAATATTTCGACGTGAGTGACTCCGGGAAGCGACCCGATTCTTTCGTAAATCACCCTGTGGAGCTCGTCCAACGACCCTCCCCTGAGGTCTACCAAGGCGTCGAAGCGGCCTGTGACCTCGCGGACGAGCCTGACCTCCTCCACCCTCTTGATCCCCGCCAGCGCCGACTCCCTGTTCTTCAGGTCGATGTTCAGCCCTGCCACTGCCCCCGCCCGGACCCCGAGCGCGTCTTCGTTGACCTGGACGGTGTACCTCTCGAGCACCCTGAGCCTCCGCAGGCGCCTTATCCTGCTGTAGAGCAGCGAGCGGCCGACTTCCAGGCGCCTACAGAGTTCGGGCACTCCCTCGGAAGCGTCAGAATGAAGTGCACTCAATATCCTCATGTCAAGGTCGTCTAGCTTGGTCAATGTGGGCCGCTGCGCGAACCGCGAGCGTAGGATTACATTAAGTTATTCCATTGCTCAAAGGCGTCTCCCCCATGTTTCTGATAACGCTAGGCACTGTGGTCGCGTGGGCGAGACTGGCCGGGGTTGTTAGGAACATCGGCTACATGCTGTAGCCCGGAAAGCAGAAGACGGCGCGACACCAGGCTCGCCCTGCCCAAGAGGTCGCAGTGCTTGGTTGTGACACCCTGAGTCGACCCGAAGGCTGAGAATCCTATTGCGAAATGGCCTCGAGCCCTGGCCCCGACGTAAGCAAAGGCGTAGTTGTCAGGGTCAGGGTCGCGAGACCGGCCTTGCTAACCTACTTCCGTGGCCGGACTCACGCACAAGGGATTTAGTCGTTACCCAAGAGTACGCGACAATCCATTCCGCGTCACGGAGCAGGATGGAGCGGTTTTGAAACTTGAATTCGGATGATTACTCTGGAGGAACCCAAGACAGGAAGTACCTCCCGTTCTCTGGATGGTACAGTGTGGCTTCAAGACGGCGGCCCTGCTGGATGACCCTCTGCAGGATTCTTCCGGGGACGTTCGGCCCGTCCTGGTTAAGGATCGGATCCTTCTCGAGTTGCGCCTGTTGCACCCTGACCCCCGTGGGGAACTCCACGGCAATCTGCAACTCGTCGGTAGGGTCCCGCACTGCGAGCCCTTCTCTCACCCACCTGTCGTTGTACCTTTCTTCCGCTTCTGCTCTAGTCATTGCGAAGTGCCTACCGTTCCAGACGTAGAATCCGTATGCAATCAGTTCGCCGGGTTGAAGGGGAGGGCGGAAGGCCAGCTCAACGGACAGCGTGTTCCTCTCGTTCTTGAGGACGCGCCTTTCAACCCTGCCGTTCTTGATTCTGCCCAAGGGGTCGACCCTCTTGGTGGCCCTCATCTGCCACTTGGGGGCTGGAACGTTCTTCCTCCATATGATGCTTCCCACGACCCTGCGGGTCACTCCGTCCTTCAGCGCAACGGCCTCGGAGCTTACCCTGGCCCCGCGGTTTCCCTCAGAAGAGACGTGGACATTCTTCCTGCTCGCCAGGAAGAGGAAGTCGGCGTCTTCATGGACCCTATTCCCCTTCTCGCCCGCCCCTGGCAGGCCAAGCTTGCTGAGGCGCAGACGCAGTTCGTCGAGTCTCCGACTAGTCTTTGGGTCGTCGTCCGAGTAAGCAGGGGATTGGCTGCTAGAGCGGGTGTTTTTCGATATGAGGTAGGATAGCAGTCTAGTGTCCTCCGGCCTGAAGCAGTGAGAGGGTTTCCCTGCTCGCACCGGCTATCGTCCAATGGTTCCCAAAAGGATTATTCAAGCTTTGATGGAAAGACTGTATTGCGAGTCAGGTGAGATATTGAGATTCGGTTCCCATTCTTGAGATTAGATGCCGCCAAGAGGGGGACTTCAAGTGTAGGACGTCAACTGGAGCTCGATTCCTGTGAAATGAGGGTCAAAGGCCCGTCATAGGCGGAGACGTTGAATTTGATGCCAATCGCGATGTATGTCGTCGAGTTTGGCTTAACCCCTGTCATGTTTACGATGAGCCCCTGACTCTTCCACCCATGAAGAATCGACCCGGCGTGGGACGAGGGAGGAGCGCTGGTGTAGTCAACGACTCCCCCGGACTCGAGAGGCGTACATCCCGCCTCAGGATGGCAGAAGGACACCCAGACCACCCTGAACCCGGGAGTGAGCGAGGAGTACGAGAATGTCGTCATCGGGCTGTAGCCAACACCGTTGTTGACGAACGCGAGGAAGATGTCCGCGCCGGGGCTGTTCCTCGGCATCGAGAAGCCAGACGGCGGCCTGAACATGTAATATGTTTGCCCGTTCCATTCATCTTGGAGGACGGTCACGTCTATTCCATTCCCACTAGTCGCGTTTGTTCCGGTCTCGCTGATTCCTGGTATTTGCCACCAGAGGAATCCCGCAACCAAGAACAGTGTGATGAAGCCGACTGCTGCCAAAATCAGCAGGAGCCTCGGGTTCCTAGCTTCATTCGGCGTTCGCTCGACCTGCAACTGCTACTAGCTAAGGAGCTGGAGCGGTTAAGACTAATTATCGGCGCTCAGTCCATTGATCTCATGAAGGTGCAATAGTTCCCTCAGAAGGGGTTAGCTTGGAGATGGTGTCATCGATATCTTGAACTCCGCCATCCAATACACGACCATCCCCACCTCTGCAGGAGCCTTATCTCCCGTAGGTACCGGCGGCATATAGCATATCATGATTAGCCCGTCCTCATTGAAACCCATGAAAGGCTCGTTTCCTCGGATGGGGAAGAGCATGCCTCGGTTTAGGAATACCTCCTTCGCATCTGGTTTGAAGGCCGTCGCCCAGGCGCGCCGATTCATGACGACATGCACCGAGTCGGGTTTCTTCTGGAGCTCTTTCCTAAAGGGGAGGTCCAAGTCACCAAACGACAGAATCAGTTCCGCGCATCTCTTGAATTCGTAGGCTGGAGCCTTGTCGTTGCCGGAGGCACGGTTATGGTCTACGTCGGCGGTGATCCTCTCGAAGGCAGGCCGCAGTTTCGAAGCCGCTTCGGGATCATTGGCTAACGTAAGCAGGTTGTCGCCGGGTCCGAGTATCGTGGGATTACCAATCGGCTGAAACCTGACTTCGGGCAGATGCTGCTTGTATCTCTGCCCCATCGTGGCCCCTCGTGCCTTTCCTCGTTCACCCCCTCCGACCAACACCGTCTCGTACCTGATCCCTTGGAGCGTCAGGTAACCCGCCCAGGCGAGAGCGTAACGCTCGGCGTCAGAGGGCGCGGTCAGGAGAGCCTGGCGGGCCTCCTCATATTCGAACTCCAGTCTCTTGCCCGTGAATCCCTGAATGTACTGGCCCGTGGGCGTTTCAATCACCGCCAGGGGGGTCTGACCGCCTGTCCGAGCGATTTCCTTGCAGGCCTCGTTGAGGGCGAAAAGCATGAGTTTGAGAAGCTTTGGGTTCTCGTCGAGTTCAGGCAATCCAGTCTTGGGGCTCTCGGAATCGGCTCGGGCCGCTTCGGGCGCGCTTCTGTCGGCCTTGTGAAGGAACTTCATTTTCCTTCAGAACCTGACGTCTCTCTGCTCGGGCCTCAGTCGTGAACAGTTAGGGCAGAGCCAGACCGGAATATTCGCGCCGTCAATCTTGGAGTCCTGGAACTCCTTCTTGAGCCACCCTTTGATGTGGCATGAATCGCAAAGGTAACCTTCCGGGGGCGGGTTTGTACGGGCGATGCCGTTGGTCAGGACGACATGAGTTCTGACCAGGCTGCCGTACATCCCCAGCAGGCAGTAAACATCCGCGTCGCGTTCTTGCTTGAACGCCTCCATGCTCAATGGATGAAAAGGGAGGAGGGCCTGCACGTTGGCTGGCTTGAGGTCCCCCGAGCTCGCAAGGCCCACTACAACCTTCCGGAGGGCGGCATCGCCCAAGTATTGATTCGTTGGGAATATCGCGAGCGTGAACTGGTCGTCGCCCGCCGTTTCTCCCTGAGAGCTCACCTAGTCCCACCACAGCATGATTACTTCCCCACCATGGATCAGGTTGCACAAAATCATATAACCTGAGTGGTATTCCGTTGTCCCCCAATTGGGATAAGTCCGATGGACGATGTCCTCCCATTGAGTTGTTGCGAAGGCATACTCGAGCCGCACACCGTGACTCTGCAACTAGGTATCCCTCACCAGTTCTTCAGGCGCGTCGGCCAGCGACGGGAGCGACGGAGTGTGAACCATAAATCCTCAGGAAACGATGGGTCGGGCGTAGCTCCTCAAGATGACCGGCATGGACATCTCCGTGGTGACACGGAACAAGCCCACGCAATCAATCCTTCATTCATTTGGCCGGTCCCATCCCGAGTTCTATCTGACAGGCGAGTCAGATGAGAAGATACTACTGATCAAGCTGCGGGGACCCAGGGTCAGGTTCGGGAGGAAGGCTGCGAGGGACGAGGAACCCATCCTGATCTACGGG
>DATFYP010000137.1:0-17306 GCA_035314985.1 Nitrososphaerales archaeon | reverse complement strand
CCTCAGCAGCTCAAACTCCTTTGCCACTGCGACAAGCGGAAGCATGATCTTCGCCTTGACCGTCATCCCCTCCTCCCGGAGGAGTTCTGTCGCTGCGCGCAGAATCGCCTTGGTCTGCATTTCGTAGATCTCGGGGTACGTGACTGCCAGCCTGCAACCCCTGTGCCCTATCATCGGGTTGTGCTCTGCCAGCTGCCTGACTCTCACGAGAACCGCGTTCTTCGCCAATACCTCTGCCTGGTCCGAGTTGTTCTCCTTCATGGCCTGGATCTCCGTGAGGAGCTCCTCCACGGGCGGAAGGAATTCGTGCAGGGGGAGGTCCAGAAGACGGACCACGACCGGGTTCCCGTTCATCGCCCTGAAGATCCCCTTGAAGTCCGCCAGCTGGAACGGAAAGAGCCTGTAAAGCTGCTTCTTCCTGTCTTCGGCGTTCGAGCTCATTATCATCTCGCGCACGATTGGAAGCCTGTTGGGGGCGTTGAACATCCTCTCGGTCCTGCACAGCCCGACCCCTTGGGCGCCGAACTCCCGAGCCTTGGCTGCCGTTTCCGGAGAGTCAGCGTTTGCCCAGACCTCGAGCTTCCTCAGCCGGTCGGCGCGCCTGAGCAGCTCGTTGAATTCTTGGGAGAGCACAGGGTCCACGGTCCTCACGCTCCCCCTGTAGACTGCCCCGGTGGTGCCGTCTATCGTGACGACCTCGCCTGCAGACACGCTGTCTCCTCTCTTCGTCACGAACCTTTTCGCGTCTTGGGAAATTTCTATCTCGCTGCACCCTACGACCGCAGGTTTCCCCATCCCTCTCGCAACCACGGCGGCGTGGGATGTCATCCCTCCTCTGACAGTCAGCACCCCCTGTGCGGCGATCATCCCCTTGATGTCCTCCGGGGTCGTCTCCGGCCTCACGAGAATCACCTTCTCGCTTGCCCCGACTAGCGCCGCTTCTTCGGTGTCGAAGACGACCTTCCCCATTGCTGCACCGGGCGAGGCGTTAAGCCCCTTTGCAATCGGAGTGTCCCCCTTCTGGGGGTCCAACCTCCTGTGAAGAAGCGCGTCAAGCTGGGCAGGCTCGACCCTGACCACCGACTCTTCCACGCTGATCAGCCCCTCGTCAGTCATGTCCACAGCCACTTTGACCGCCGCTTGGGCCGTCCTCTTGCCGTTCCTTGTCTGGAGGAGGTACAGCTTCCCCTTCTGGACCGTGAATTCGAAGTCCTGGAGATCCCTGAAGTGGGCCTCCAGCTTCCCTGCCAGGCCTTCCAGTTCCCCCCTGAGCCCCGTATCCAGGCTCTCCAGTCCGACGGGAGTCCTGATCCCCGCGACGACGTCCTCCCCTTGGGCATTGGCGAGGTACTCGCCGTACAGCTTCTTCTCGCCGGTCGATGGGTTCCGCGAGAAGCCGACCCCTGACCCCGAATCCGGCCCCATGTTGCCGAAGACCATGGTCTGCACGTTGACCGCCGTCCCCAGACTCTCGCTGATTTCGTAGTACTTCCTGTACTCCTTTGCCCTCGGGTTGTTCCACGACCTGAAGACCGCCTCGACGGCCATCTCCAACTGGGCGTACGGGTCCTGGGGGAACTCCCTTCCGGTCTCTCGTCTGATTATTCCTTTGAAGCCCGAGACGATTTCCTTCAGTTCATCCAGGGGGAGGTCAATGTCCATCTTGGCCCCCGTCTTCCTCTTGCGCTCCTCAAGTAGCTCCTCGAAACTCTCCCCTTTCGCGCCCATGGAAATCTTCCCGAACATCTGGATAAGCCTCCTGTAGGAGTCGAAGACGAAGCGCGCGTTTCCGGCCGCGGCCGAGAGTTCGTCCACTATCCTGTCGTTGAGCCCGAGGTTGAGAACGGTGTCCATCATGCCCGGCATGGAGAAGGGGGCCCCGGAGCGGACCGAGAACAGCAGGGGGCTCTTCTCGTCCCCGAACCTCCTACCCGCCTTGGCCTCCGTCGCTTCCACCTTCACGCGGATCTCATCGAACAGCCCGGCCGGAACCTTTCCCCCGCCCCGGTAGTACTCCTTGCAGGCATCCGTCGTGACGACGAATCCCGGCGGCACCGGGAGGCCTATGGACGTCATCTCAACGAGCCCGAATCCCTTGCCTCCGAGAAGGTACTTGTCTTTCCCCACCGCCTCCTCGAAGAGCATTACGCGGGGCATACTCTTTCGGCTTGGGGCCGTCGGTGTGGCCATATAACATTAGAGGATTCGGCAACTCTTCCCTCCATCCTCGCTGGCTAGGGATGAGACCTCCATCCACATGAGATGCATTGACGCGCCTGGGTTTCCTTGGGAGGCCCGGGGCGGAGCATCCCTTAGCGTGCGAGAACCGAGTCGTTTCGGGGCGTCTTGGCCATGCCCAGACGACCCAATTCTGGCTGTCAGTTTTTCCCCAGAGCCGCGGCAGTCATGCCGAACTGATCGCTGGCGAGCCGGTAGACGTGCCAGTCGTCCAGCCTCCTAGCTCCTGCCTTTTCGTAGAATCGGATTGCGTTACGGTTCCACGTCAGCACAGCCCACTCCATTCTCCCGCAGCCTTTGGAGGCGGCCTCTTTCAGACACCGCCGGAAGAGCGAGGTGCCAATCCCCTTCGCTCTGTGCTCCTCGGAGACAAAAATGTCCTCGAGGTAGAAGGTCGGCCTCCCCAGGAACGACGAGTAGGAATAGAAGTAGAGGGCGTAGCCTACGACTTCTGTTCCTAGGGTCGCGACAAAGAGACCTAATCTGTCTCTAGTGAAGACGTCCTCCAGCAGCCTGCGACTGGTGCGCTTGTCCGGGGGCTTCAGTTTCTCGAATTTGGCGAGCGCGGTCAGAAGCTCGAGAAAGGCTCGGGCATCGGACCTCCTGCCCCTCCTTACTGACAGTCCCAAAGTCGAGGAACCAGCGATTCTCCTGAGATAAATCGGATTCGCCTCAGGTTCGGTGGCGGCAAAGGATAATACTTCCTCGTTTGGCGCCCGAGCGATAATGGGAATCAAGGAGTGGATCATTCCCCAGGACAAAGTCTTCTTTGACCTGCTCGCAGCCGAATCATCGATTATCTCTCACGGGGCCCAAAGGTTCGAGGATGCCGTGACGAAGTTCGACCACATGGAGGAGAGGAGGAAGGAATTCAAGGACATAGAACACAACGCCGACCAGACCGTTCACCAGATCTACGAGAGGGTCAACCGGAGCTTCATCACCCCGATATCGCAGGATGACCTGACCAGATTGGCCTCAATGTACGATGATGTCCTCGACTTCATGAACGCAATCATGAACAAGCTGGTTTTGTTCGAGGTGGAGGGACCCACCGAGCCGATGCTCAGGTTTGCAGGCATAATCAGGGAGTCTGTCGAGCAGCTTCATAGCGCCGTCCTGTCCATGCGGAAAACTGACAAGCGGGAGATAGAAAAGAGGTGCATGGAGGTGGACAGACTAGAGAATGAAGCGGATGTCCTTCTCAATGAGGCCCTCGCAGCGCTGTTCAAGAACGGGGACACGATCACGATCTTCAAGCTCAAGGAGATTTACGAGTACATGGAAACGGTGACGGACAGGTGCGAGAGCGTCAGCTTCGTGCTGAGGGACGTAATGATCAGCAGCTGAGGGAGCCTCAATTGCTCGCGCCATATGTCATCGGCATAATCGCGGTGGCCTATGGCTTCGACTTCGTCAACGGGTTCCATGACGCCGCAAACTCGGTGGCCACGGTCATCTCCACCCGGGTGCTGCCTCCTTTCGCCGCCGTGGCGATGGCCGCATTCTTCAACTTCATCGCGTTCGCTGTGTTCGGGGTCGCCGTCGCCACGACCATAGGCAGCAACATCGTCGAACCAAGTGTGGTGACGCCTAACCTAGTCCTGGCGGCCCTGATTGGCGCGATCTGCTGGGACCTGCTGACCTGGTACCTCGGTCTCCCTTCCAGTTCCTCCCACGCTCTGATTGGGGGTCTCGTGGGCGCAGCGGTCGTCAAGGCGGGGCTGGGTTCACTCATGTGGGGGGGCCTTCAGACAGTTCTGTCTTTCATGGTCATCTCTCCCATCATCGGCTTCCTCCTCGCCTTCGCCCTCATGACGGCGCTGATTCGCCTGTTCTTCAACACCTCGGTCCACGTAATCAACCGCTACTTCCGAAGGCTGCAGCTGGTGTCATCCGCGCTCGTCAGCCTGAGCCACGGGACCAACGACGCCCAAAAGACCATGGGGGTAGTCACTGCGCTATTGGTCTCGACCGGCTATCTGACGACCTTCGCCGTCCCTCTGTGGGTGGCGGTCCTTGCGGCCTCGTCGATAGCGCTGGGGACCTCCTTCGGGGGCTGGCGAATAGTGCGAACCCTCGGGTTCAAGATGACTCGGCTCGACCCGGTGCACGGTTTTTCGATTGAGACGGCTTCTGCCGCGACTATCATCGCCGCCTCCCTGAGGGCGATTCCGGTCAGCACAACGCACATCGTCAGCGGGGCGGTCATGGGGTCGGGGGCAACCAGGGGGGCATCTACTGTAAGATGGGGGGTCGCTCGACGCATAGTCTGGGCCTGGATAATCACCATCCCGATGAGCGCGCTGGTGGCCGCCGTCGCCTACCTCGTAATCACCGTCATCTAGGGTTCGCGCTCAGGGGATTTCCGCTCGCGCTCCTTCTCCGCTTCCTCAATCTTCTCTACCCCAAGCCGGAAGACGCGCCCGAAGAAGGGCCCGAACAGGAAGAGCAGCGCCGATATCACCGTCCCCACTGAGACAAAGGCCAGCACGGCGGTGAAGACCTTTCCGAATGCCGACTGGGGGTCCAGGTTCGCGGGAGGCCCCTGACCCGTGGCGATCATGCTCGTGAAGTAGAACGAGTCGAGGTACGACCAGCCTTCGATTGAATGCATCACGACTGTGCCCATCAGCACGACGGCAGCAATCAGGATGAGCGAGTAGGCCGCCCTCTCAAGGAATGACTTGGGAACGCGCCTGGTCCGCCTGGTCCCGGCCATGTCAACTTCGATTTCGGCGGACAACCCTTTTAACAAGTTCGGGGCGGCACGGGTTCAGATGAGGACTGGCAGCCTCGGAGAGACGGCTGGTCGTGATACCGAGGCCCAGCTCAAGGAGGTCATGAGGATCTTCCCGCAGGGGGTCACCGTGGTCACCACCCATACCAAGCAGGGACCGAGGGGACTCACCGTCAGCTCCTTCATCAGCGTGTCGCTCCACCCGGCTCTAGTTCTCGTCTCTCTCGCGCGGGGCTCCGACGTTCACGAGTCCTTCGCGAATGCCAAGTCATTCGCAGTGAACTTCCTCGCCGTGGAGCAAGGGTCTGTCTCAGAGCGCTTTGCCGGTAGGGTCGATGACAAGGAGAGGTTCGACGGAATCGGCTTCCATAGGGGGACAACTGGTTCGCCAATAATCGATGGGGCCCGGGCAGCAATCGAATGCACGGTCTGGCGCATCTACGACGGCGGCGACCACTCGTTGATTCTCGGCAAGGTGGTCAGGGCAGCAGCAATGAGGGCCGCGCGGCCACTTGTCTACTATGCCCAACGATACGTAACAGTAGGGGGGGCGAAGTTGCCTTCCGAGCCGAGAGGCAGAGTCCGACGAGATCGCAATGGAACCCGGTAACCTTCATGGCGACGCCGCATGGCTGGCGCTGTTATTTGCGCAAGGATATTCTTACGTCGCGGCGCCTCAATTCGGCGAGTAGCCTTTCTACCCGCTTCCCCTGCACCGCCGTCTCGGGTGGAACGACCCCCCTGCCCGCTATCTCGCCCGAGCCGACCATCTGCGCGACGATCGACGCTGTGTACCCCGTGGTCTTCCCCATCGAGGTGACACGGTTGCCGTCGTCGTATCTGTCGACCATCTCGTAGACCATCTCGTGGCCGGGCGACTTCGCAATCACCCGCATCACCGTGATGTCGTGGGGGTCTCCCTCGCTCAGCTTCTTTCCGAGGACCGCATAGGACATCTCCAGAGGCGAGACCTCAACCCCTGAGATGCTTACCTTCTCCCTCGAGAAGAAGCCTGATTCCATCAGCAGGTTCATCTTCTCCACATGCCCTGGCCACCTGAGCGTCTTCTCGTCCAGGACCCTCATCCCCTTCATCGTGTACACCAGGCTCGCGAGCCCGTCCGTGCAGAACGCCTCCAGGGTGCCGATTGGCTGCGGGAAGCGGACTCTTTCCACCTTGGAGAAGGGCATCAGCTTGACGAGCCTCCCTCCCCTGAAGACCCGGGCCTCCTCGATGTACTCGCGCAGCAACCCCACTATGGAGAAGACCAGCTTGTAGTCGAACGGGCCGACCGGATTCTCCGGTATCCCCCCCACCATGATGTGCCCTTCGTCGGCACCGTGGAGAACCCGCACGGCATGCGCAAGCAAGATCCCCCCGAGTCCAGGGGCAAGCCCGCACCCCGGAATGAGCAACGCACCCCGCTTCTTGGCCTCCCCGTCAAGCTCCATCTGAGCGTCCTCGAACGCAATATCGACGAGTTTCGCTCCGGCCTTCACGGCGGCCACGTCCACTAGGCTCACGACCCCGTGGGGGAGCGCCGAAGCCATGACGTCGAATCCCTTCATGAACCTCGCAGCCTTGTCCTGGTCTCTGAGGTCTACGACCTCCACCGACAACTTTCTCCCTGCGGCACGTCGCTTGAGAGACGACAACCTCTCCTGGTCGATGTCCGCCACCACGACCTCGTCCACCTCCTTTGAACGCGCGAGGTCCCAGGAGATCACCGAACCCATCAGACCAGAACCAAGGACGCCAGCTCTCATGGCCCGTCGGGCCGAGGGGCGGGATTTAACGGTTGAAGCCGAGAACATCTATTAGTTAGAAGTGGCCCGCCGCAGGTCGTGGAATTCAAGGAGAACCTCAACCGACCGGTGTCTGCGTTCATCCTCACCGACTACGCCAGGGTCTCCATAGAGCAGTCGGTCGCGGACGCGGCGGCAGCGATGCGCAGCGCAGGAACCACAGAGGCCGTCGTTGCGGACGGGGGAGGGCTCGTCGGCCTGGTGACCGAACGCGACATCCTCTACAAGGTCGTGGCTGAAGGACTCGACCCGAAGACGACCAGGATTGGAGCCGTGATGAGTGCTCCCGTCGAGACCATCGAGGAGTCAGCGAAGGTCAGCGAAGCGATCGCGAAGATGTCCAGCCTTGGAGTGAGCAGGCTGGGGGTGACGAGGGGTGGAAAGTTCGTCGGCCTCATCAGCCAGATGAGCCTGGTGTCGGGACGTATTCAGCGGCGCGTCCGTCTCCCCGAGCTTACCGAGCCCGGGGGTCTCAAGTGCCCCTATTGCGGCGCCAATGAGAAGGACAACAAGGAGCTTTCGAAGCACATCGACCAGGACCACCTCGGGCTGGGGCTTCTCGAGGGAAATCGGAGCAAGTGGTAGGTCAGACCGCAGCGAACCCTTCGACCGTGTCTGCGATCCAGAGCATCCCCTTCTGCAGCAGGTCGAGCCTGAGGTTCTCGTTGGGGGCGTGTATGGCCGCGTCCTCGGCGCTGACGCCTATGTCGACGGAAGGCATCTTGTACCGCCTCGTGAATATGTACAGCGGCCCCGTTCCCGGCGACGACAGTCTCACTATTGGTTCCTTTCCGTAGACCCGCCGGGCGGCCTTGATTGCCGCCTGGGCGAAAGGGTGCGTGTACGGCGTGCGGGCCGCGGGCTCCATGCTTTCAAGTTCGATCTTCACGTCGGCGAACCCCTTGCCGTTCAAGTATGTTCTGAGCTTCTTTAGGAGGTCGTCCGGGTCCTGGTCGGGGACAAGGCGGAAGTCCATCTTGCAGTGGATCTCTTTGGGGAGGACTGTCTTGGAGCCGGGCCCCATGTAGCCGGACCATATCCCGGCTATGTTGCCCGTCGGTCTCTGCACGAGAGCCTTCTTGGCCTGCGCCTCGCTCATGCCGCCGAGGAAGCTGGCAGCACCGTAGGTCTTCTTGAACGAGTCTGCGTCGAAAGGCTGCGCCTCGAGCACGGCCATCTCTTCTTCGCTGAGAGCCTCTACTCCGTCGTACCACCCGGGGACGAGGATCCTCTCGTTCTCGTCTTTCAAGAGGTTCAGCATCCTGACCAGCCTCCAGGGGGCGCTGGGGAGGGCAGCCCCGTAGCTGCTGTGCGCGTCTTGGCCGAGGGACTGGAGCACGAACTCCAGGTAGATCATCCCCTTCACCCCCAGGCTGACTATGGGCCTGATTTCCGCGTCCACCTCGCCGAACTCCCAGAAGACCGCGTCCGCGCTGAACAGGTCGCTGTTCTTGGATACATACTGGTCGAGGTGGACGCTACCAACCTCCTCCTCGCCTTCGAAGCAGAACTTCACGTTGCATGGTGGTTCGCCGGCCGTCCTGACGTACGACTCGACTATCTTGAGCCTTGACACGAGCTCCCCCTTGTCGTCGGAGACGCCCCTTCCGTAGATCCTCCCGTCCCTGACCTCCGGCTTGAAGGGGGGCGACTTCCAGAGGTCCAATGGCTCTTCAGGCTGCACGTCGTAGTGGTTGTAGAACAGGACCGTCTTCTTCGAGCGAGTGGACTTCAGCTCCCCATAGACGAGCGGGGCCGCCCCCTCCATCCTCAGAACCTTCGTGGTCGCCCCTATCTCCTTCAGCATCGTCTCCACCAGAGATGCGCACTCCTCGATTCCTTCGTGCCTCGCCGAGACGCTCGGCTGGGAAGTGAGCCTGATTACGTCCTCGGCGAACCCGTGCAGATTCTCCTTCACATACTGTTCGAACCGAGCGTCAACCATTCCCTGCTACGCCTTCCCACTAGCGGCCAGATACGGGAAGTTAAACCTTGGAGGCCGAGGGGCTCCCAGATTCATTCAAGCGATCCTCCCGGGCGAAGCCGCTTCCTAGCCCATTGCGGCCCATCACCCTCGTGTAGGTGTGCGGCTCCTATTTCGAGCGGCTGTACTTCCGCGGGTCTTTGTCGAAGGCAGCCTTGCAGCCCTGAGAGCAGAAGTAGAAGGTCTGACCCTCATGCTCGGAGCGATACTCGGCCTTCCCTTCGTCAACGGTCATCCCGCATATTGGATCCTTTGCCATCGTTTCGCTCGATAGCCTCCTCGCCGCGCTATAAGATTCCTTTCGCCCGCAAAGAGGTCCCTTTATCCCGCCCCGCTCGGGGAGCCAGGCAGAGACAAGGATTGGCCAAGGATCCCGTGTGCGGCATGTTCGTCGAGGAGAAGCCTGGTTCCCTCCAGACGTCCCAGAGGGGGACCACGTTCTACTTCTGCAGCGACACCTGCCTCCGGACCTTCGTGGCCCCGGCCAAGGAGTTGACGAGGCTGAAGTGGATGACCGCGCTGAGCTTCGTCCTCGGGATTCCGGTCCTAGTGCTGACATGGTTTGTCTCGCTTCCCCTTCCGACCCCCAAAGGCACCGTCCTCTTCGTCCTGGCGACCCCCGTGCAGTTCGTCGCGGGGTGGGCGTTCTACAGAGGGGCCTGGCACGCGCTTCGGGCCAGGGTCGCGAACATGGACCTGCTCATAGCAGTCGGCACCACCGCGGCGTGGCTCTACAGCACCGTCGTGGTGCTGGTCCCCGGCGTCTTCCCCGAGGGGACCTACTTCGACGTCTCTGCTCTCGTGATCGGATTCATCCTCCTTGGAAAGGTCCTGGAACATGCGATGCGGCGGAGGGCCTCCGAGTCCGTCAGGAAGCTGCTTGGCCTGAAGCCGAGCAAGGCCGTGGTGCTCAGAGCCGGAGTCGAGACAGAGGTGCCGCTGGAGGAGGTGCAGGTCGGAGACCTCATGCGCGTGAAGCCCGGGGACAGGGTGCCCACCGACGGGGTGATCGTCGAAGGGAAGGGGGCGATCGACGAGGCGATGCTGACGGGCGAAAGCATCCCCGCCGACAGGAAGGAGGGGGACGGGGTCCTTGGCGCGACGATCAACAGGACCGGGCTGCTCACCGTCAGGGCGACCAAAGTAGGGAGCGACACCGCCTTGGCGCAGATCATCAAGCTGGTAGAAGACGCGCAGGCTGGCCAGGCCCCGGTACAGAGGCTGGCGGACAGAGTTGCTTCTTACTTTGTTCCGCTCGTGATTCTCGTGGCATTCGGATCGCTGGCTGCCTGGTACCTGGTCGGGGCGGGATTCCTCCACGGGCTCACTGCCTTCATCGCTGTGCTGATCATCGCGTGCCCTTGCGCCCTCGGCCTCGCTACCCCTGCGGCCATGGTGGTGGGGACCTCCAAGGGGGCCGCCAACGGGATTCTCATCAAGGGCGGCGAAGCCCTGGAGACAGCCGGCAAGGTGGACGTCGTCGTCCTCGACAAGACAGGAACTGTCACCGTCGGCAAGCCTTCGGTAACCGACGTCCTGTGTGTGGGGAGCCTGACCGAGGAGGAGCTCCTGGGGCTGGCCGCGTCGGCCGAGGTCGGCTCAGAGCACCCCGTGGGCCAAGCGCTGGTGAAGGCGGCGAGGGCCATGAAGATACTGGTGGAAAGGCCCTCCGGGTTCGAAGCCATCTCGGGCATGGGCGTGAAGGCGACCGTCGGGAAGAGGAGCATCCTCGTCGGCAGCAGGAGGCTCCTGGACGCGGAGAAGGTCGGCATCGGCCTCGCGGAATCTGCCGTTTCAGAACTCGAGGAGAAGGGGAAGACGTCCATGATAGTGGCGGTGGACGGGCAAGTTGCAGGGGTGATAGCCGTGGCAGACACCCTGAAGCCGGGTGCAAGGGATGCAGTCCAGCTCTTGAAAGACGAGGGACTTCGAGTGGTAATGCTCACCGGGGATAACTCGAAGACCGCCAGGGCCATCGCTTCCGAAGCGGGGATCGACGAGGTCGTGGCTCAGCTCCTCCCAGCCCAGAAGTCAGAATCAGTGCAGAAACTCAAGGGCGGTGGCCATGTCGTCGCAATGGTCGGGGACGGGATCAACGACGCTCCGGCCCTCGCACGGGCGGACCTGGGCATCGCGATAGGGAGCGGAACGGACGTGGCCATCGAGGCTGCGGGGATAGTGCTGATGAAGAGCGACCTACGGGACATCGCGGGCGCCATCAGGCTGAGCAGGGCGACGATGCGGAAGATCAGGCAGAACCTCTTCTGGGCCTTCGCGTACAACGCGATACTGATCCCAGTGGCCGCCACCGGATACCTGAACCCGATCCTCGCGGGGGCCGCCATGGCATTGAGCTCGGTAAGCGTGGTCACGAACTCCCTTTCGCTGAACAGGACAAGGCTCGGCTATTCTCCTAATGAGGGGCGGCCAGCGGCCCGCTCTCCTCCAGAAGCCTAGCCGATCAGCCCGGCAGGAGCCAGTTCGGCATTGGCCGAACCCCGTCCTTCTCTAGTCCCTTGAAGCGCACCCGTTTCGCTCGAATCCTCAAGAGCTTCATATAGGGCCCGCCGAGTGAGTGCTTCAATGAAGGAGGCCCACGCGGACGACGAATCCAAGAAGGCCCTCTCGTACTCGAGGTTCTACGCGGGCAAGGTCGGCGTCGCCCCCAAGGTCCCGGTGAGGTCACTTCAGGACTTCGGGATCTGGTATACGCCCGGCGTGGCTGCGGTCTCCGAGGCGATCGCCGCTGACCCGGAGCTTTCCTTCGAGCTGACCGGAAGGTGGAACAGCATCGCCATCATCACCGACGGCAGCAGGGTTCTGGGGCTGGGGAAGATTGGCCCGGAGGGGGCCCTCCCCGTCATGGAAGGCAAGGCCCTGATCTACAAGTACCTCGGAGGCGTCGACGCCTTCCCGCTCCCTGTAAGGGCACCCGACGAGGAGCAGATGATCAGCCTTGTGAAGGCCCTCGAGCCCAGCTTCGGCGGAATCAACTTAGAAGACATCGAGTCCCCGAAGTGCTTTGAAATCCTCGACAGGCTCCGAAAGGAGCTCAAGATTCCCGTGTGGCACGACGACCAGCAGGGGACCGCCGGGGTCTCGATTGCCGGGCTCTTCAACGCGCTCGAGCTGACCGGGAGGAAGCTGAGGGGATCGCGCATTGTCCTATTCGGAAGCGGTGCAGCGAACCTCGCCACGGCAAGGCTGCTCATAGAGGCAGGGGCCGACCCGAAGGACCTGATAATGCTGGACTCGAAGGGAATCCTGCACCCCGAGAGAGACGACATAGACCAGCTGATGGTGAAGAACAGGTGGAAGTACGAGCTGGCGATAAAGACGAACGGCGACAGGGTGAAGGGGGGCCTCAAGGAGGCGCTCAAAGGAGCCGACGCCCTGATAGCGGCGGCCGGCGTCGGACCCGACCTGATCAAGAAGAGCGAGATCGCGGTGATGAACAAGCGGGCGATAGCGTTCTTGCTCGCCAACCCAGTTCCCGAAATGATGCCGCAGGATGCCTTGAAGGCCGGGGCGGAGATCGTGGCCACGGGGAGGTCGGACTTCCCCAACCAGGTGAACAACAGCCTCCTCTTCCCGGCCATTTTCAGGGGGGCCCTCGACGTCAGGGCCAGGACCATCACAGACACAATGGTCATCGCGGCCGCCAGGGAGCTTGCCAGGCACGCGAAGGACCGGGGGCTGTCGAAGACCCACATTCTCCCGACGATGGTCGAGTGGAAGGTGTATCCGGAAGTCGCGGCGACTGTGGGGTCGCAGGCGGTCAAGGAAGGTCATGCCAGGAAGAGGGCCTCAAGGAGTGACCTGCTCAAGTCAGCCACTGACATGATCAAGCATTCGAGAATGACCATGAACGCCCTCAGGAAATCAGGAGTCATACTTGACCCACCAGAGTAAGTCTAAAACGAATCCCCACGGCCTCACCCCCGTGGGCACTCCAGGCATCAGGAAGGCGGCAAGGGCTGACTCGAACGACATAGTCGAACTTATCGTCAGGTTGAAGAAGCTGAACAACGAATTCGACCCGCTGTTCGGGGTCGTCCCCGACGCCAAGGAGAGGGCGAAGAAGTACGTGTCCGCCTCCTTCGGCAAGGGCAGGACGCTCCTGATGGTGGCGACGGCAGGCAAGAAGGTGATCGGGGTCGCAAGGGCGGAGATCGAAGAGCGGCTCTTCTATCGTCCCAGCCGCGAGGGGCACATCACTGAGATGTACATCCTTCCCGAATACAGGCGCATGCAGCTGGGGGAGGAACTCCTCCAACGGGTGACCAAGGAGCTCAGGAAGATGGGGGCAGAGATTATCGTGGCCGACCTTCCGGTCCGCAACGAAATCGGCGTGAGCTTCTACACGAAGCGCGGGTTCAGGCGACTAACTGAGGCGTTCGCGCAGATGACTCAGTAGTCCAGGAGGGTCCCGAGCTTGGGGCAGTCGCACTCCCCTAGCAGCATCCCACACCGATAACAGACATGATTCTTCCCGCTACACGCCCGCGGGTGCTTGTGCGACTTCAGGCAGTAGGTCTCATCCGGGACGGCTAGGATGCGCATTGACGGGCCGGGAGCGGTTTGGGTATTTAACCATAGACAGATTGAAAACACGGGTTCGACGTTTGCCTAACTCTTGGGCGCAGACTGGGCGATGAGCACCCCGTCCCCCTCCACTTCCATCGTCGTCTCATACGACCCCTGGTCCTCGACGCTGACCCCTCCGCTGACCGACCACCCCCTGAACGAGCTTCCTTCCTCCAGCTTCGCCCTCACGTCGTGGCTCGACCTCAAGGCGAAGGTCCTCTTCTTCCCCGTGCAGTCCTTGCTGCCGACCATCAACCTGAGGACCTTGTCGTCCCTGCTGACGAATTGGACCTCCCGGGTGTACCTCCTGTAGAGCGTCCCCATTAGCGCCCCGTAGGCGAAGGTCCAGAACAAGAAGAAGGTCGTGACCGCAACCCTCGCCGCGAAGTCGAAGTCGATCCCCGCAAGGTTGAGGGCGACGAGGCTGACCCCGACTGCGACCCCCATCGTCATTCCCCTGGAGACCGGGCCCCTCCCAGGGAAGTGCTCGTAGAACGCCCCGAATATTCCCGAGAACACCATGGCGACGAAGAACTGGAGGAACGCCGCGAACGGTACGTAGACGGCCACGACCGAGGAGAAGCAGTCTTCGACCCCCATGGCCGTGGAGTTCGCCCCCACGGTGGAGGCGCAGACCGACGGGTAGGACTGGGAGATGATCGTGAGCACGTCGGGCTTGAGCGCGTAGAGGAGAAGGACGTTGAACGCCGCGAGGCCCGCGGCGTACGCAGTCCCGGCAAGGGTCCCGGCCTTGACGCCGGCGAAGAACGAACCCAACCTTGGCCTGCCTAGGCGCCCAGAGCCTTCAGGACTTCCAGCTCGTGGCCGTCGACCTTCACCTTCCTGAAGATCTTCCTTATCCTCCCTTCCTTGCCGATTACGAAGGTCGACCTCTCGGTCCCCCAGTACTCCCTCCCGTACATGCTCTTCAGCTTCCAGGTTTCGTAGAGCTTGTGGACCCGCAGGTCCTTGTCGCTCAGCAGGGTGAAGTTGAGAGAGTACTTGTCGATGAACTTCCTGTGCGACTCGAGGGAGTCCTTGCTCAAGCCGAGGACGACCGCGTCGAGGCCCTCGAACTTGGGGGTGCTGTCGCGGAAGGAACACGCTTCGCGGGTGCATCCCGGCGTGTCGTCCTCGGGGTAGAAGTAGAGCACGACCTGGCTTCCCTTCTTGGAGCTCAGGCGAATCGGTCTGCCGTCGGAGGACGGCAGCTCGAAGTCAGGCGCTGCATCCCCCTCTTTCAGCTCTCGTGCAGGGCTCATTCGGGCCGGCCGCACTCCGGCCCCCAATAAAACTTGCCCGGCCTGGTTGCGCGCCAATCCATCTCCCGAGACTGTCCCCTGGGCGAAATGGGAAATCCTTAATGAGCGAACGGGCGCCGGCAGGTCCAGTTGTCGATAGACTGCCACGTCCACCCGTGGACGAGGAGCTTCATGAGAAGGAACCCCCCAATCATGAAGGCCTGCAGGTTCTTCAAGCTCGGCCCCTCTGACATGCCCGCATCCGTGGACGAATTGCTGAGCGGCATGGACGACGCAGGAGTCTCGAAGGCGATAATCCTGGGGCAAGACACCCATGCAACTCCCAACCGCAGCTTCAGGAACTACTCGATCAGCAACGATGAGATGGCCAGGATTGCGGCAGGGTCGAGGGACAGGCTCATTCCTTTCGCCGGAGTAGACCCCAACGCAGGCCCCGATGCGGTCAAGGAGCTGAGGCGGGCGGCCCGGGAACTCGGCGTCAGGGGGCTGAAGGTCCACAGCAGCGCGAATTCTGTCTACCTGAACGACGCGAAGATGTTCCCGATCTACGAGCTGTGCCAGGACAAGGGCTTGCGCATCCTCTTCCACACGGGAACGACCGGGCTCGGCGACTGCGAGATCAAGTACAGCAAGCCGGAGCTGCTGGACGATGTTTGCCAGAGGTTCCCCGACCTGAAGGTCGTGATGGCCCACTTCGGGTGGCCGTGGACAGACGTCGCCGTAGCCATAGCACTGCGAAACCCGAACGTCTTCGTCGACGTGTCCGGATGGAGGCCGAGATACATCCCCCAAGGCCTCCTGCCCTACCTCAACGGGATCCTGAAGGACCGGTTCCTGTTTGGGACGGACTATCCCATGCTCAGGCAGAAGGCGTGGATGGACGACTTCGACTCCCACCTTAGGCCCAAGCTGAAGCAGGACGTCGTGGAAAAGCTTCTGTTCAGGAACGCGGAAAGGCTCCTAGCAGACTAGGGCTGAATGAGCTGCGCCCTCAGGGGCTTCCTTCCGTTGAAGCCCTCGTTCGGCTTGTGCCAGAACGAGACCTCCGGCTCGCCGTACCTCCAACACAGGAGCACCTTCTCCCCATACCTGTCGGCCGGAAAGTCCACGAGTCCGTATTCCAGGTCCTTGACGATGACGCCGAAGTCTTGTAGCTCCGCGACCCTCCTGTCCATGTCTTCGACCAGCGCTTCTAGCTGGGCCGCCTTCTCGATCATGGCCGCAGTCTTGAACCCTATCAGGCTGTACCTTTCGAGCTCGGCGTGTAGGACGCCGACGACCTTCTTGCGCTCGATCAGCTGCTTGACCTGCAGCTTGATGTCCGGGAGGAGCTTCGATGCTTCTTGCGGTGTGAAGTAGTGTGGTCCATCGTCGGAATCAAACGACGTTTTGCTACTCGCCTCTCAGACGTCGTCTCGTTCGGATAAATGCCTTCGCACTGGAAGACATGCGACCTTTTCGTGAAAATTGTTGACACCAACGGCTCCGCTTGAGTAACTCTGGGACTGGTATTACCGGTGCAAGGCGCCTTGCTAGGACTTGCTAGTCCATGTAGGCGACGGCCGAGAATGCTGTACACCTACCCGACTAGGCCCAGAGAAGTCGTCATCGCAAACTCCTTTGACAAGACGCGAGTGCATTGAGATTCGCTGGAGCAGGTGGTTCAGGTGAGCTCTTGAAGATTGATGAAACGTTCGGCTATCGAGGCAAGGCTGTATTTCTTGTCTTCGTCCTTTTCCTTGTCAATGGCCGAATGAAGCGCCCTTACTACCTCCTGAAGCTGGTCCTTGGTCAAGTCGACTCCAAGCCCCGTTGAACCTTTGACGGCTGTACCCTTAGGATTCCCTATCCTAGTTACCACTCGCGGTTCCTGCCCATGTTTCCGGACTCCGCCACACCGGATGTTGAACACCGTGGGGTTCCCGCACCCTCTGATCCCACAGAGATGGGTCCACCTGCGCGATGAGAAGGGCGTTCCTGTGGGGGCTACTACTGTCGCCGAGCGGCAGAGCTCGATGTAGCCTCGTAGAACCTGAAGCAGATGCTCCGTGCAGACATAACACATTGCTGGCCACGAATCGTCGACTACGGCCGAGTCGAAACCGCCCTCACCCAAGAGCACCGCCACCTATTGCCAGAACTCGTCACCACATAGTTCAGGCTCGTCCCTAAAAGGCTGAGTGAGGAAATCAATAGTTCTTGGCCGTCTTGAGAAGGCACACGTTCCGTCTTGTCTTCCTTGCTTCATTGAAGCTAGTATCCTCTGGAACATTTGGTCGTTGCTCAATCGGTGCCGCATGCGGTATATTGTTTATTATCGGCGGATAAATCTCAGGCCGCGATGTTCACCAGAAGGGGAGACGACGGGGAGACCTCCCTCTTCGGCTCCAGGCGCGTAGGCAAGGACTCGCCTCGGGTGCAGGCGTACGGAGAGATTGACGAACTCAACAGTTTGCTGGGGGTCGTCATCTCCGATTGCAGGGACCGCAACATCGCCTCCGAACTAAGGTCTATCCAGAGGATGCTATTCGTCGCTGGGGGGGACCTTGCGGCCGAAGCTCCTGCGGCAAGGGTCCCCAGAATCGCCAAGCGCGACACCCTCGAGGTCGAGGCGATGACGATGAAGGCGCTGAATTCGCTCCCGCCCCTTAGGAACTTCATAATCCCTGGCGGAAGCAAGGTCGCCTCCA
>DATFYP010000136.1:0-14661 GCA_035314985.1 Nitrososphaerales archaeon | reverse complement strand
CCTTGGGCGAGTTCATGGAGAAGAGGATCATGCCCTCCTCCCCCAAGTTCGACACGGAGGAGTTGTCCATCAGCCAGCCGAGGAAGGAGCTGCTCGGGCTGGGGCTCTGCCAGATTCCGTTCCCGACGGAGTACGGCGGGCTAGGGCTTCCGTTCTCGGTGTACGCCACGGCGATAGAGCTGCTCGGCTACGCAGACGCATCAATAGCCCTCAGCGTCGAGATCCACAACGCGGTGTCCGAGGGGATCTTCCAGTTCGGGAGCGAGGGCCAGAAGAAGGCGTATCTCCCCAGGCTCACCTCCGGAGGGATCCTCGCCTCGTTCAGCCTGACTGAGCCGACCTCCGGGTCGGACGCGAGGACCATGGGGACGACCGCCAAGCGCAAAGGAGATGAGTTCGTGATCAACGGCTCGAAGATGTTCATCACCAATGCCGGCGACGCCGATGTCTACTTGGTCTTTGCCCGGACGGAGAAGGGACCCTCATGTTTCATCGTAGACGCCCCGAACACTGGCATGAAGTTCGGGGAGCCCCTGAGGAAGCTGGGGATGAGAGGTTCCAAGACATGCGAGGTCCTCTTCTCCGACTGCAGGGTCCCTGCTGCGAACCTCGTCGGCGAAGAAGGGAAAGGGGTCGACTACGCCAAGGGGATCCTCCACGGGGCGAGGATAGTCGTCGCGGCTCTCAACGTCGGCATAGCCCAGATCGCTTTTGAAAAGGCGATGGCCTACGGCAAGCAGCGCAAGGCCTTCGGGCAGACGGTCTCGGACTTCCAGCTCACCCGCGAGAAGGTCGCGGACATGAAGATGGGGATAAGCGCGGGGAGGCTCCTCTACCTCTACGCGTCGCGGGTAAAGGAAATGGGGGCGGACTGCTCGTCCGAGGCCTCGCAGGCGAAGGTCTTCGCGACAGAGATGTCCCTCAAGGTCTGCGACGCGGCGATTCAGGTATACGGCGGCTACGGGTACACGACAGACGACGTACACAGGCACTGGAGGGACGCGAGGCTGCTCACCATCGGGGAGGGGACGTCTGAGGTCCTCAGGCTGTTAATAGCGCGCCGGGAGCTGAGCGGCTCGGTATGAGGATCGCAGTCTGCGTGAAGCAGGCCGTAGACGAGACCGAGCTGAAGGTGGGGCCGAATGGGGTCCCCCTCATTGCGGGCGCGGCTTCGAAGGTCAGCACCTTCGACAAGAACGCCGTGGAGGAGGCGCTCAGGCTGAAGTCTGCCGGCGGGGGGGAGGTCGTCATATTCACCGTCGGGCCCCCCGACGCGAGGAAGGCCATGAAGGAGGTGCTTGCGATGGGCGCCGATAGGGGAGTCCACGTCGTGGCCGACACCGAGAAGTACGATTCGATGCTGGTCGCGCAGATACTCGCCAAGGCTATCCAGAAGTCAGGCCCCTACGACCTGACATTGTGCTCAGAGGGGTCGTCGGACACGTACTCCGGACAGGTCCCTCCCATGCTGGCCGAATTCCTGGGGCAGCCTTACGCGGGGTATGCCAGGAAGGTCGAGGTGTCAGGTGCGTCCTCGAAGGTTGAGCGCGCCTTGGAAGACAAAGTGGAGGTGGTCGAATGCCCGCTCCCCTTCGTCGCGTCGGTGGTCAACGAGATCAACGAGCCACGGTACCCGACGCTCATCCAGATAATGCAGGCCTCCAAGAAGCCCGTCGAAGAGGCCACCCCCGAGGCCCTCGGCGTATCCGTTCAGCATCCCCTTGTGAGGGTGGAGTCGATGAGCGCCCAGCCGACAAACCGCAAGCGGGTGCTGATAGAGGGAACGCCAGAGGAGGCGGCCGCGAAGCTGATCGAGGCCCTGGCCAAGGAGGGGGTGATTCCCGGGTGACCCAAGAAGTCTGGGCGTTCTCGGAGTCTGATGCTGTCGCAAACGAGACGCTGACGGCTGCAAACGAGATAGCAAACGCCATCTCGGGGACCGCAGTGATGATCGAAGTCCAGGGGGGCAGCCCCGGGAAGGCCTCGTTCGGAAGGAAGCTACTGCTGAAGGGGACTGCGGCGTCCGCGGACACCCCAGAGTTCACGGCCGAGGTCATGGCAAGGGCGGCGAAACAGGCCAACCCCGCGGTCATCTTGGTCGGCGGGACGAAGAACGGAAGGGAGGTCTCTGCCCGCCTTTCCGCGAGGCTCTCGAGAGGGTGCCTTTCCGACGTCTCGAAGCTCTCCTCGGACGGAAGGACTCTTTCGGGGGAGCGAGGCGAGTACGCGGGCAAGGTCCAGACGCGAGTCGCGGCCGACCTCCCCTGCATCGCCACTGTCAAGGCCGGCGCATACCCCCCTGCCACCGGCAAGGGAGGGGAAGTGTCGGAGGTACAGGTCGGGGAAGTGCAGGTGAAGGAGAAAGTCCTCAGCGTGAACAAGAAGGTCGCGGCGATGGTCGACCTGAGGGCGGCCAAGATAATCGTGTCTGCGGGGAGGGGGGTCAAGAAGAAGGAGGACCTCGCCATCATCGAGTCGCTCGCACGCGCCCTCGGAGGCACAATGGGCTGCTCGCGGCCGCTCTCGTCTGACCTCGGCTGGCTCCCAGAGGACTATCACATCGGGCTCACAGGGCTGAACGTGAAGCCAGACCTCTACCTGGCGGTCGGGATCTCGGGGCAGCTTCAGCACGTCGCAGGGATAAAGGACTCCAAGGTCGTCGCGGCGATCAACACCGACAAGGAGGCGCCCATCTTCCAGGCGGCCGACTACGGCGTCGTGGGGGACCTATACCAGGTCGTCCCGGCCCTCGAGAAGGCGCTGGCGTCGAGGGGCAGGTAGCGTCTCGGGGCGCGGCTTTCGCTACTCGCGCGCGGCCCGAAGGAACTCCCTCGCGCCGGACATCATGAACCGCGTATCGGACCCCAGCCCGATGAACCTGAACCCGAGCTTCACATCCCTCCTCGCCTCGTCGGGAGTGGCCGCAAGCACTCCCGGAGTCTTGCTGTGGCGGGCGCAGGCCTCCACGACCTTCTTCATCGCCTCCACGACCCTGGGGTTCCCCCTGTCGTCTATGAGGCCCAGCGACATGGTGAGGTCCGTCGGCCCGACGAAGGCGACGTCGACTCCCCGGGTGTCCAGTATCTCGTCCAGTTTCTCAAGCGCTTCAGCGGTCTCGATCTGCACGACCACGACGGTGGCCTCGTTGGCCGTCCGGACGTAGTCGGCGAAGGTGTTTCCGTAGTCCGCGGCCTTCCTCGGTGCAACCCCCCTCACCCCGGCTGGGGGGTACTTCGCGTAGCTCACAACCTGGGCGGCCTCCTCCTTGCTGTTCACCATGGGGCAGACCACCCCGTGGGCCCCCATGTCGAAGGCTGACTTCACCAGATACTGGTCCGCGGCTCCGACCCTCACCAGCGGGCAGACAGATGACGAGTCGATGGCCTGGACCATGCGCGAGACCGCCTCCGGGCCGAGCGGAGCGTGCTCGGTGTCGAAGACCAGCCAGTCGAACCCGACTGCCTCGAGGACGTCCGGGACGTCGGTGTGCCCTATGGTCACCCACGTGCCGAGGAGGGTCTTCCCTGAGCTCAGCCGGCCCTTCAAGTCGCACTTCACTTCTGCTCACCCAACGAGTCCGCCACCATCTCCGCTATGTCCTTGATGCCCATCTTATCGTTTCCTAATGCCTTCAGGGCGTCGTCGAACATTGTTATGCAGAACGGGCACGCGACCGCAATCGTCCCCGCCCCGGTCCCCATCGCCTCTTCCGCGCGGATGACCCCCACCTTCCTCTTTTCCGGCACTTCGTACCATACGTTGGCCCCACCTCCCCCGCAGCAGAAGCCGTTGACCTTCGACCTCTTCATCTCCGTCAGCTCGAGGCCCTTCATCGAACCGAGGACCTCCCTCGGGTCGTCGTAGACTCCGTTGATCCTCCCTAGGTTGCAGGGGTCGTGGAAGGTCACGCTCCCTTCCGAGCCACCGGGGGAGAGTCTCCCGTCGGCGATGAGCTCCGCGATTAGCTGGGAGTGGTGGACGACCTCGAACTTCGCCCCGAACTCGGGGTACTCGTTCCGGAACGTGTTGTAGCAGTGGGCGCAGTGGACGACCACCTTCTTCACTCCGTAGCGGTTGAAGGTCTCGACGTTCCGCATGGCGAGCTCCTGGAACCTCCCCTCCTCCCCGAGGCGGCGGACCGGCACGCCCGTGCACGCCTCCTCGCTCCCGAGCACCGCGAAGTCCACCTTCGCCGCCTTCAGGACCTTCACCATCGCCTTCGCCACGCTCTTTCCACGAGGGTCGTAGCACGACTGGCACCCCACCCAGTACAGGTACTCCGCCTTCGGGTTCTGGACGACGGTCGGCACTCCCATCTCGGTCAGCCACGACTGCCTCTCGGAGGCCGGGAGGCCGAAGGGGTTCCCGTTCCGGCCGATGTTGTCCAGGAAGCTCTTCTTCTTCGGGTCGAGCCTGCTGTCGCTGACCAGGGTCCTGCGGAACTCGGTGATGTATCCGACCTGGTCGATGAACACGGGGCACTCGGACACGCACGCGTTGCACATCGTGCACGACCAGAGCTCGTTTTCCCTGATCACCCCCTTCGAGAACACGTCTCCCTCCTCCCCCATGCGCATCTCCTTGGACAGGTCCTGCACCACGAGCCTGGGGGAGAGGTCCCTGCCGCTGGCGTAGGCCGGGCAGACCGCCTGGCAGCGGCCGCAGTTGGTGCAGGCGTCCAGCGCAAGGAGCTGCAGAGGGGCGAAGTCCGCTGCCTTCCTGAGGCTGGGAGGGGTCTCCACCTCCCCGCTTTCGATCATCTTCTGCAGATTGAACGGGGTGCTGAGCTTCCCTATGGGCCTGACCGGTGCCATCGCGACGTTCGCCCCCGAGGTGAACACGTGGACGAGCTTCGTGTACGGGAGGGCCGCGATAAGGAGCATCACCGACAGCATGTGCGCCCACCAGAACCCCTGGTAGAGCGTCCAGGCCCCGTCCGCCCCGAGCCCGCTTCCCCCGAAGGCCCAGGCGAGGGCGGCGCCCACCGGCGAGAACCAAGCCCAGGGCGTCTGGTCCGTGACCGCGCTCGGGAGCGCCGGATAGGACACGAACCTCAGCGCCTCCAGGACGAACCCGGAGACTCCGATCCAGAGCAGCATCCCGACGACGAACTTGTCGTCCCACCTGGTCTCCAGCTGGTCAAGGCGCATCACGTACCTCCTGTAGAGGGCGATCGAGAGGCCGACCACGAACGCGATTCCGAGGACGTCGCCGAGGAACTCGAGGGTGAGGTAGAAGCCTCCCTGGACGTAGTCTGCCGCCGTGACGTGCGGGAGAATGTCGTCCTGGATGAAGACTATCGTAGTGTACACTGCGAGCATGAAGATTCCGAAGAACATCGCTCCGTGCATCACTCCCCCCGACTCCCCGCTCAGGACCTTCCGCTGCCCTAGGCCAAACTTCAGGAACCTCTTCAGCTTCGTCCTGAAGTCGGTGAAGACGAGCCCGAGGAACGCTCCGACCCCTATCCTGTACCGCCTGAAGTGCGAATAGAGTCCGTACAGCATGATTATCGCACTCAGGACGAAGAGACCGTACATCACGTCGTAGGCGATGGACGGCATCAGGAGTTCCCTGATCGGCTCCGTGGCCGGGCCTGCCATACGGGGAAGCCGCGCGGCGTTGAATTATTACGCGTTTCTGGACGTCGTCGGGCTGGCCGAAGCGGTGTACTTCCTCAGCACCTTCCCTCCGCCAGATGGGAGCATCCTGAGAACTTCGTCCAGGGAGAGATGCGCCCCTTCGTCGCCCCCGGCCAAGGATTCGAGGTCCTTCTTGACCCTCTTGGCCGTCTCGGAGCTCTTCTCCTTCTGGGGCCTCATCACGACGTAGGCGGCAGCCATCCTCCTGATGGCGGACTCCGGGCCGGACAACACTTTCCCGTCGGGGCCCACCCCCACGGCGACTTCGACCAGGTTGTGGGGGATGAAGTTCTTCCGCCCCCTGATGACGAAGCTTCCGCGAGCTAGGAACTCCCCGCTTGGAGCCGAAGTCGACACCTGGTCCGGGCTCACCCAGTAGGCGTCTGCCGCGCCCAGGCCGGTCTTCCAGGCACTGCTGAAGGCGACAGTAGCCTGGGCCACTTCGGCGCACTCCTCGTCCGTCTGCGCTCTCCCCCCTTTCAGGACGAAGAAGGGGGAGCCGAAGAGGTCGGCATGATACACCGTGTCTTCCCCCTCGAGGTGCCTCTTCACGAGGACCGAGTTGGACTCGGCGTCCCTCCCGCCTACGGCCAGCTTCCCGGAGCTCGTCGTGAACCACCGGAACTTCTCGTACCACTCCTGCTTCGTCCTGCGGAGTTCCTTTGTCGCCTTCGATTTCGGCCGGCGTCCCCCCGCAGTCTTCTTCGAGAGGGCGTCGGCGGTCTTCTCTGCGTCGTCCGCCTTGGACTCCAGATCTTTCGCCCTGTCGTATATTGCGGAAGCTGCCGACTCTTGGGACGCTACCTCGCGCCCGCCCTTAAGCCCCGCCAGGTCCATGTACGCCCTTGCCTCTGAGACCGTCGGTACCCCCCGGGCCCGTGCCGCCAGCCCCCTGAGCTTTGCTGCCTCGGCCACGAGCCCCTCGTGCTGGGCCCTCAGCTTGGAGACGGTCGCCTCGAGCTGGCGAGCCCTGGTGTCCTCCTGAGTCTCCGTGGTGCGGACCTCAGAGGTCGCCACCTCCAGGAGGAACTCGTCGCAGAGTTCAGAGACGGATTCGCTTCTTCTCCTGACGTTGAAACTGTGGGGAATCACCACGAAGATGTCCTCCCCTCCCGGCGTCTCGCAGACGCACGGGTGCGCGGAGCCCTCGGCCTCCCTGACGAGCGAGCGCAGGGTGGAGGCGACTTCATCCTCCCTCCCCCTGAGGACCGAAGACGACGAGCTCTCCTCCACCCTCAGCCTCGAGAGCACTTCGGCCACGTACTTCTTCGGCAGGGAAAAGCCACGCCCTACTGCCCCGCCTGCGGTCTTCTCCCTCCCGACCGCGTCCGACACGTCCCCCGCGGTCGCCGCTGCCGGGCTCTTTCTTCTCTGGGCCGGGGCGGAGTAGGCGCCGCCCCTTACGAGCCTCCTCCCTGGGGCCCGGACCTCGCTCTGTGCAGCGAGTATCCTGCTCCTCGAATCGGTCACGATGATGTTCCCTGGGGACATGGCCTCGATGATCAGGTGCTTCGCGCCCTCTCCGTCGCCGAACGTAAGGTCGAATATCCGGTCGCGGTTGAGCTGCCGGGCCGTTGCGAACCGCTCCCTGACCAGCTCCTGCCGCAGCCGCGTCGTGAATCCCGTGGTCTCGGCCCTCTCGGCCACCTTGCGTGAAACCCAGACGCCGTGCCTCGGGGACGCCACGATGCAGACGTCCTCTCCGCCAGGTCTCCCGAATCGGAGGACTTGGCTGTCCCCGAGAGAATAAACGTTCTTAACGTAGGTACCGCTGAGGCCCGATTCAATCTCCTTGGTCAAGGCGAAGACCTCCAAGCCCGATAGCTCAGCCATGAAGGTGAGCGCCTCCTCCCCATTTGATAAGCTATATTGGCTCAGGGTGGCTTTCGGGGTCATGGCCGGCTTCCTCGCCAACTGGGCGTTCAGCCCCACGCTGGACTACACCGACGGGATTCTCGTCGGAGTGATCGTCTACCTTGGGTCCTACTACCTTGCGCGCTACGGATGGTATAGGAAACTGGACCGCAAGGACTTCGGGAAGCTCTACACGACCGGCATCGGGGTGTTCATCATGATCTTCCTGTTCACTTGGATTCTACTCTTCACGCTGGCGGCTTGAGAAGCTTCGAGTAGTCGACGAGGGTGTCCGCGTAGCCTGCGTCGAACTCGTCTGCCATCTGACTCTGCCGTATGGATTGGGCCGCCCTCACCACCCTGTCCTGGTCCCAACTCTGCAGCGTTCCGTTCTTCGCCTTCAGAATGCTGGAGTATATCCCGGCGGCGGCAAGGAGGCACCCCCGCTCCCTCTCAGTCTTCACCTCGGCTGCGATGACTTCCAACTTCTTCTTCGCGCTATCGAGGTCGGAGTTCTTGAGAGACTCTAGGACCGACGAGACCCCTTCGTACACTACCTTGCTCGTTAGCACGAACGTTGTATCGTATTTAACCTTCCATAAGGGCGATGGTTAACGATTCTTCTACAGTTGGTCAATCAGGCAACGCAGGCATCCGTCGGCCCACTCCGCTCATGGATTTCAGCGCTTGACGGCTGGCGGCGGGCCCTCTCCAGTCACTGAGCCCCGATGCCAGACGGTCCTATCTCCACTAGTACGCTCGCGGCGCCCCCTGCCTCGGCGACGCGTATCATCTTCCCCTCCCTCTGAAGGTGCAGAGAGGAGTGGACCAGCTGGGCGACAGTGCTTCCACCGATGCCGACGTCGGCGCCACGCCTGTCGAAGGTGACCCTGTTCGCAAGCAGGTAGGATCTGCCGTTGAGGAAGGCGTCTCTCGCCATCTCGCTCAGGTAGGCGTCGAGAGCCCCCTGCCGGCCGGGAAGATTTTCGTTCCCTGGGAGGTCGAGCGATAGGTTCCTCGTGAGCGTGTCCACGACCACCAGCCGGCAGTCTGCAGTCTTCTTCCTGGCCTGCATGCTCCTGACCGCCTCGGCCTGCTCCGCGGCCGAGTCGCATCTCAGGTATATGATCCGGCTCAGCAGCGAGTCGTCATGCCAACCTCTCGCCAGCGCCATCTCCTCGACCCTCTCAGGCCTGAACGCCCCTTCGGTGTCGACATAGAGGCTCTTGGCGCCGGCCCTGGCTGCGCACAGAGCTGCCTGCATCGCCAGCTGCGACTTGCCCGAGTTGCCCTTCCCAAACACGAGGGTGAGCCTTCCCCGTCTGAGGCCGCCTCCCAGCGCCCCGTCGATGGCTTGGGAGCCCGTCGTGCAATATGGATAGGATCTGAGCAGCCTTGCCGCTTCGCTCCCTGAGAAACTAGGACTCGACTCGCGCCCTCCCCTTGTCTTCTTTCGCGTTGCTCACCGATGTCTTTTTAACTGTGATACAGGCCCAGTCCAAAAGTCCGACGTGTCACAACCTCCTCCTTCTCAGAGCAAAAGACCTCTGGGCGTGCTCCAAAAGGCGACTAGCAAGCTCGTTTCGGTGAGACTGAAGAACGACATCGAGTACAGGGGGAAGATGTCAAACGTCGACCCATACATGAACGTGATTCTGGTCGAGGCCGAGGAATCTGAGAACGGCCAGAAGAAGGCGAATTACGGGAAAGTGGTCATTCGGGGAAACAACGTCCTCTACATCCGGATAGAGGACAGACTCTAGGAGGCTCGTTCCCCTGCCGCGGTCGCTTCACGTGGAGGAAATCAGGGGCCATGGGGTTCAGGATTTCGAAGTCGAGATAGTCGAGCGCAAGGGAAAGGGGCACCCCGACAGCCTTGTCGACGGCGCCTCTGAGGCGGTGTCGCTGGGACTCTGTAACTACTACATCGAGAACTTTGGCGCCATCCTTCACCACAATGTCGACAAGGGGATTCTCGTGGGGGGCAAGGCCGAGGCCCGCTTCGGGGGCGGCAGGGTTCTCACCCCGGTCTACCTGATGGTGGCGGGGCGGGCGACTGAGCTGGTTCCCCTGAAGGGGAAGAACTACGCCGTCCCGGTGGAGGAGATAGCAGTCTCCTCGATCAAGAAGTTCATCCGCGAGACCATGCGGTTCCTCGACCCCGACAAGCACGTGGTCGTCGACACCAAGATCAAGCAGGGTTCCCCCGACCTCGTCGCCGTCTTCCTCAGAAAGGGGGCCATGCCGATCGCCAACGACACGTCCATAGGCGTCGCGTACGCTCCCCTCACTCCCACTGAGAAGCTCGTCCTGGAGGTGGAGCATCGCCTCAACGACTCCGGCTTCAAGAGGAAGTACCCGGAGGTGGGCGAAGACGTGAAGGTCATGGCGATGAGGCGGAAGAAGAAACTGGACCTGACGGTCGCCGCCGCGATGGTAGGACCGAAGATCCCGGACGCTAGCCACTACGTGAGCGTCCTCGCCGACGTCAAAGGGGAGGTCGACAGGCTGGCCTCCAAGGTCGACCTCGACGTCAACGTCAAGCTGAACGCCGCCGACGACCTGAAGCACGGGACATACTATCTCACCGTCACTGGGACCTCTGCCGAGCAAGGGGACGACGGGAACACGGGGCGGGGGAACAGGGTGAACGGGCTCATTTCGCCGATGAGGCAGTATTCCATGGAGGCCACCGCCGGGAAGAACCCCGTCAACCACACGGGCAAGCTCCTCAACGCCGTGGCGATAGTCGCGTCTAACCAGATCGTGAAGGAGGTCCCGGGGGTCAAAGAGGCCTACGTCAGGGTGCTGAGCAGGATTGGGGTGCCCATCGACCGGCCCCAGATAGCCAGTGCTGCGCTCCTCCTCGAAAGCGGGACCACGGTCGCCGCAGTCAGGGGCGACGTGCAGTCCATACTCGACGATTCGCTGGCCCACATCAAGGACGTCACGAAGCTGATACTGGACAAAAGAATAGTCCTATTCTAGCCTCGGCCGCTCTCCCCTTACGAATTCGAAGGCCGCTTTGTGGTCGACCTGCACCCTGTACGCCCTGCTGAAGAACCCGACAACTGCGTCGACGTCGTGACGGAGCAGCTCTGCGCTGTTGGGGTGGCTCTTGTTCACTGCCTGAGGCCAGTCTATCAGCCAGAGGGAGGCGCCGTCGGTCAGGACGTTGTACTCGCTCAGGTCAGCGTTGACGAGGCCTGCCCTGACGTATGCGAGCTTCATGGACTCGAGGAGAGATAGGAGCGTCGACCGAGGGTCGCCAAGCTCGGGGCGCTCTGAAAGCCTGAAGCCGGAGACCTGCTCCAGGAGCACCGTGCTCCTACTGTAGGCGTAGGCTTTCGGGAACGCGACAGAGAGCCCCTCGAGCTTCTTCAGGGCGACGTATTCCCGCCTGGCGGCCTCGTAGTTCACCTCCATCCAGCTCTTCATGTCGGACCCCTCGCGGAACCTCTTCTTCCTGACGCTGGTGAAGCTCGTCCTCCCGAGCTTGAAGAACTTCAGCGCGTACAGCCCTCCTTCCTCGGTGTAGGCTTCGTACACGTCCGACTCCTTCCCCTTCGCGATGATGGCCCCCAAGGCCACCACGAGGTCCTTTCCGACGTAGTCCCGGAGCGCCATCACTTCGATGCCCTCCCTCATGAGGAGGAAGCTCTGCCCGCGGCTCCCCACCAGCCCCTTCTTCCCGAGCTGGTCCAGCGCGAAGGAGACCCTTTCGAGGGGGAGCCTGCTGAGCCTCGAGACCATTCCGATGTCAGCTGTGCCGTAGCCTCTGGACGCCCGTTCCATGCCCGCGAGCGTCCTCCACTCCTCGTCCTTGAGCGACTTCAGCACCCGCGAAGCCCTCTCCACGGAAGACAAACCCGTCCACACCCGCCCTGCTGCTTATTTGAAAGCGCCGATAGCCCCGTGGCCTGCTGCTACGCGGAGAGTCCGGGAAGGAATTCCCTCCCTCCTGCGCTCCCTGTTCTTCAACGCAGTCCCTTGTTGATGGCCCTCGCGTAGGCCACCCAATACTTGTCGGGTGACGGTCGGACCTTCCTGGGACTCCGGCCCTTTTCCGAAACCCATAGGCCCCTCCCCCTGCTGACAGTGCCTATCAGCGATGCCCCGACCTTCTCGTCCTCGAGCTTCCGCAACAGCTCGCCTGCCCTTTCAGAGGCACAGGTGATCAGAAGTGTTCCCTCGCTAAGAGCCGTAAGCGGGTCTAGGCCGAAGGCTGAGCAGACTGCCGCGGCCTCCCTCAGTTGCAGGATCTTCTCGCTCTTGACGACGAAGGCCTTCCCGCTCGCCGCTGCCATTTCACCTAGGCCCCCGAGGACACCCCCCTCAGTAGCGTCGTGCATCGAGGTGACGCCGCCCTCCCCCAGCCCAAGGGTTGCCGCCGTTACCGCATCCTTGACAACGGAGCAGGACCTCGTCAGCGCCATGGCCTTTGCCGCCAGCGATCGGCCGACCAGTCTCTCAGTGTGCATGGGGAACGAGTTCGAGAGGGAGGCAGCCGCTTCTATGGCGGCGCCCTTTGTCATGAGCACTGCATCCCCAACGTTGGCCATCGAAGGGTCGACGTATTCTCCCTCCTTGGCGAAGCCGAACATCACGCCTCCCCCCACCACCGTGTAGCCCGCCCCCGGGTACGACCCGGTGTGACCGGCGACGATTGAAATCCCAAGCCTTCTGCAGGCGGAGCCTATCTCCTTCAGATAGGATTCTGTATCGGAGCGGGTCATCTCGGGCGGGAAGTTGAAGTCGAAGGTCGCGAACTGCGGGAGCCGCCCTGATGTCGCGTAGTCAGAGGCTATCAGGTGGACGCTTAGCCAGGCAGACTCCTTGGCACCGAGCGCGGGGATCACCGAGACAGGGTCGGTCGTCACGATGAGGACCCTTCTCCCTCCGATGGAGACGATGGCGTTGTCCGAGCCCCTCTTCGGTCCGACTAGTACCTGGTGCGACTTCGCCCCGAGATGCCCGTAGACGATCCTCTCCATGGTCCCGGCGTCGAGCTTCCCCCAGTCTGCCTTCAATCGAAGCCGAGCCTTTTGAATGAGGGTCTGGCCGCCCTTATCACGGCCAAGGCGACCGGGATGTATGCCAGGTCTGCCAGCGTGCCGAAGTCGAACGAGGCCAGCACGAGGGGGGAATACCCCGGTGTCACCTGATATTGGAAGAGGCCTGCGGTGTAGAAGTACCAATCGGAGAAGAAGAACGCGAGCGTCTCATAGACAGTCGCCGCGACCATGGCCAGGACCAGGGCTTTGTTCCCCTTGTTCTTCGCCCATGCGATGATCAGTACCTCCGGCGCCCGCGCCCACACCATTCCCGCCGGGTAAATCGGCGACCCTCCTCCTTTGAACGAAACGTTGAACGCCTCCCCCACGAAGGAGCCGAAGCCGGTAGCAGCGAAGGCCGTAACCGGGTCAGTGAGCGCCCCCAGGGCGAGGTATATTGCCGGCGCCCACGTTATCTCGTATAGTGGCGGGGGGAGAGGGATGGAGAATATGGTGGCGACCGCAATAGTAGCGGAGAAGACAGCAGTCAACGCCAGAGCGATTGACCGCCCCGGCCGCCGTGATGGCTGATCCGGCTTCTCGGCGACCAACGCACCAGCTCCCGTGGAGCCGTTTATAAATCGGTGAATAAGTGGCTTATAACGTGCAGCCCCCCGACGAGCTGATGGTCCAGCGGTTCTTGCCGGCGCTGCGTCTCCTGGTTGCACGCGCTCTGCTGGAGCAGGGACAGTCGCAGGCAAAGGTCTCAAGAGCGTTGGGCGTCACACAGGCCTCAGTGAGTCATTACTCGGTTTCGAGCCCCGACAGGGCCTACGCCTCTCTCGAGTCGCTGTCGGTGAGCAGGGAGGATGCGGATAGGTTCGTGGCCCTCC
The DNA here is from genome assembly GCA_035314985.1 of Nitrososphaerales archaeon. Taxonomy (GTDB): domain Archaea; phylum Thermoproteota; class Nitrososphaeria; order Nitrososphaerales; family Gagatemarchaeaceae; genus DATFYP01. Next base: position 1,278 of record DATFYP010000136.1, on the reverse strand, counting down.
TGGGAGAGGACCTGAGGAGAGATCCTTCGTACGCGGTCGAGACCCTGACGAACATCTGGACGGGCCTCCTCGGTCGAGGGGCAGTCTGCCCTGCCCACAGAGCCCTGTATCCCTCACTGGCAGGATGCGACGTCTGCATGAGGCAATTCGGAAAGGAAAGCGAAGGAAGATACGAAGCGATTACCGGAGTTGCCGACGCCGTAAGGCTCCTCGAATCCTCCCCCAGCTTTGCCTCGGTGATGCCGGAGGTGTCGGTGAACGTGGCATACCTTGCAGGCGATTCGGACTCTCCGGAGGACGTCGTGGCGGTACCCGGGAGAATCGTGAGGGTGAAGAACTCGGCGAGGGCGATGCAGCCGCCTGCCTTTGGCGCGTCAAGGCACCTTGCCGGCGTCCTCCTACTGGTGAGGAAAAGGAGGCAGGGTGTTCGGGCAGTCATCAACCTGCGCTACGACGCTCGGATGGTTTCGGTGCTCAGCCAGTTGGGGTTGAGGGTCCTGGAGATCGGCGCCTACTCCGCAGGCGGAGAGGGAGACCCCACAGTTGAGGCGCTGAGGAGGCGGCTTGTCTCGTTCAAGGCTGCCTTCGATGCCGTAGCGGACCCGGGGTCAAGGGGGATCGAACCGAGCCTCTATCTCCTCGGCAAGAGCGCAGTTGACGCCGCGCGCCTAGCGATCCGGGTGTCCGCGCTGTATTCAGCGAGCTAAGGGTTTGAGCTTCAGGGCGCCCCGCCGCGGTCCCTCAGACCGCTTCGCGCATGCGGCGACGAAGGCGACGTAGACCGGCTCGGGCTTCTCAGGGCGGCTGATGTACTCGGGGTGGAACTGGGTGGCCATGTAGAAGGGGTGACCGTCGAGCTCGAGAATCTCCGCCCTCTTCCCGCCGTCGCTGAAGGCGGTATAGTGCATCCCGTTCTCCTCGAACCTCTTCAGGTAGGTCTGGTTGAGCTCGAACCTGTGCCTGTGCCTCTCCCTTATGGTCTCGGTTCCGTACACATGGTAAGCCCGGCTCGGTTTCTTGATGAAGACGTCGTGCCCGCCCAGGCGCATCGTCCCGCCCAGGTCGCTCACCCCTTTCTGCTCGGGGAGGAGGTCGATGACGGGGAAGGGGGTCTCGGGGTCGACCTCGGTGGTGTTGGCCTTCTTCAGGCCCAGCACGTGCCTGGCGAACGCGACGCTGGCGAGCTGGAATCCGAAGCACAGGCCGAGGTAGGGGATTCCGGCGACCCTCGCGTGGTTGGCCGCAGCAATCTTCCCCTCGACGCCTCTGCTCCCGAAC